>JBKDQQ010000068.1:0-3693 GCA_046341775.1 Planctomycetia bacterium | reverse complement strand
GCAGGCGCTGCCGGACGCGCCGGGCTGGATCCGCTCGTGGCGCGCGGAGTTGGCGTCGCGCGGCGCGGCGGCCGACGTCGTCGAGCTCCTGCGCGACGACCATCCGGTGCTGCTCGCGTGGTTCGGCTTCCGTGATCGGCGCGCGGCGCGCCGCGGTCGCCGCCGGAGTCGCCTGCGTCTCGGGGCGGCGGCGCGTCCGGGGCCCGCGCCGGGCGCGGGCAACTCGTTCGCGCCCGCGGCCCGCGCGCCGGCGCGTTGAAAAGTCGCATCCTGGATGCGACTTTTCAGCCCCGCGCGACCAGCTGCAGCGACATGTGGCGGTCGCTGTCGATCGTGATCTCGGCCTCGGCGAGCCCGCACTCGTCGGCCATGGCGCGCAGCTCGAAGGGCGTGAACGCCGCGCACAACGAGGCGCGGAAGAGCTCCTGCTGCTCGGGCGTGCCTCCGCTCGCGTGCAGCGCCACGAGTTCCGCCACGCGCGCGTGGCACCACGGCCGCACGAGGTCGCGCACCAGCAGCGCCCCGCCGGGCTTGAGCACGCGCGCCGCCTCGCGCAGGAACGGGCGGGGATCGGGGATGTGGTGCAGGATCGTGTTGCTGCACACCGCGTCGAAGCCGGCGTCGGCGAAGGGCAGGCCCTTGGCGTCGCAGCGCTGGAAGGCGAGGCGTCCGGCGTGCGGCGAACGCGCGCGCTTGGCCTCGGCGTGGCGCAGCATGTGGCTGGCGAGGTCGACGCCCACGACGCGCGCCTCCGGCAAGGCGTCGCACAAGAGCAACGGGATGTGCCCCGGCCCGCACCCGATGTCGAGCACGCGCCCGCGCGCTCCTAGCTCGAGCATGCGCCGCACGAACGCCGCGTTGGGCGCGGAGTGGTCCATGGCGTCGTAGCCGTCGGCCTCCTCGGCCGTGTCCATCGCCTCCGGTTCCAGCACGCGCGTGATCATCGGACACCTTCCTCGTTCCCGTCGCGGGCCTCGCGGGCGGACGATGCCTTCCCGCCGCGCGCGAAGCCGCGCCCGTCCAGCCGCCACCGGGCGTCGAACCAGCCCGCGGCCAGCACGCCGCCATCGCCCTTGGCGTGCAACTCGCCGCCCCAGACGGCGTAGTCGGGATAGCCCGCGCCGGATGTGAAGGGCGTCAAGTTGAAGCCCGCGAAGGCTCCGGCCCGCCCGCTGTCGGCGAACACGCCGACGAGGCAGGGTTGCTCCGCGTCCTTCGGCCCGAAGTTCGCGCGGCGCACGAACACGGCGCCCAGCGCGTCGCCGCGCCACTCGCGCTCGCCGAGGCGCACGAGGCCGCGCCGCGCGACGAGCGGCGAGTCCGCGAGCAGCCGTTCCCAGGCCGAGTTCGTGTCGGCGTTGCCATACAGGATGATGTTGCGGCCGGCGTGCAGCGCCGCGTCGGCTAGAAGCTGCGCGTCGCTCAGGATCTCGCAGCTGCCGGTGCCGCGGTACCACCACTGCTGCAGGTCGCCGCGCGCGCGCGACAAGAGCAGCTCGGTCTCCTCGCGCGTCCCCGCCGTGCCGACGACGAACACGAAGCGCCGGTCGAAGGCGCGCTTGAAGGGTCCTGAGAGCTCCGGCGTCTTCTCGCCCGCCGCCTCGTCCGCGCCTTCGGCCACGGCGCGCCATGCGCCATCGAGGCGCGCGACATGGCGCGAGCTCGCGTCGGGCAGGCGCTCCCCGTCGACGACGAGCACGCCGTTCCAGCCCGGGATCCGCCCGCCGATGCGCAGGCGTCGCGCATTGGTCGTCCGGATGGAAAGCGCGCCCTCGTCGTCCAAGCCGGCTTCGATGGCGAACGGCTCGCCATGGCGCTCGACCTGGCGCACCTCGAGCCAGTGGTGGCTGGAGTCCACGCCCGGATCCACGCCGCGCCACGCGATGCGTCGCGGCGGATCGGCGCGGTCGTGCTCGGCGTACAGCTCGAACACGCCGGGCCACTCGAGGCAGTCCGCGCCCGCGGCGCGCCCGCCGTCCCACCAGTGTCCGGCGCCCTCCTCGTAGTGGACGCGCGGCGGCGCCCCGAGCTTCGTCAAGGCTTCGACCATCGTGCGCGCCTCGCTGGCGGGCACGTTGTCGTCCGCCGTGCCGTGCACGACGAAGGTCGGCACCTGCGCCAGGTTGGCGGCCAGCTCCAACGTGCGCGAAGCGCCGTCGGCCGCGTGCCACAGTTCGCGCAACTCGCCTTGCGGCCGCGATCCGTAGCTGTCGAAGTCGACCCAGCCCGCGCTGGGGGCGATGGCGAGGAAGCGGTCGGGATCGTTGGCCGCGAGGTGCCAGGTCCCGTGCCCGCCCATGGAGTGCCCGTTCAAGTACACGCGCGCGTCGCAGCACTGCGCGCGCGGCGCGGCCATCCATCCGGCTGGTTCGCCGCGGTGCGCCCGCAGGCCCGCGGCGAGCGCCTCGTACGCGTCGATGCGGCCCCAGTCCTGCCAGTCGAAGCCGAACGGCCTGCGGTTGGTGGCGGCGATGTGCAGCCAGCCCGGCTTCCTCGAGTACGAGTTGATCTGGCCCCACGCGTCGACGCCGGCCCCGTGCAGCGACAGGACCACGCGCGGATCGAGGTCGCGCGGGTCCGTCGGCGGCAGCATCCCCAGCACCTGCACCGAGCCGTCGATCCCCGACTCGAAGGTGGCGAGCCGCGGCGCGTCGGGCGCGCGCACGGCCAGTTCGAACGAGTGCAGCGCGCGGTTGGCGCCGGCGTCGATGGCGAAGTGGAAGCGGATCGTGCCCGCTTCGCGCGGCGCGCGTTCGAGCCCCCACAGGGGCAGCGCGACCTTGGCGAGCGACAGCGGCGCGATGGGCGGCAGCTGGATGGCGCGCGAGATGGGGGCTACGCGCGGCGGCTCGCCGACGCACTCCATCAGCCGCGGTGCGATGGCGCGCGTCGTGGCGTTGACCAGCAGCACGCCGGCGCGCGGCGGTTGCGCGCGCCGCGGCTCGCCCGCGACGAGGTCCGGCTTGGTCAAGTCCCAGTCGCCGAACAGGATCTCGCCCGCGGGTTCGACGAAGCGCAGCGAGGCGCTTCCGCGCGGACCGGCGATCCAGACCTCGTTGCGGCCCTTCCTCAGCAGCACCGGCACGCCCGGCCAGCCGTAGCCGTAGACATCGCCCATCACCGGCGACTGGTTGACGAAGCCGCGCGCGGCGCCGGAGAGGCGCGCGAGCACGACCCGCTCCGCGTCGCTCTCGACGGTGGTCCACGCCCAAGCGAAGGGGCCCGGCAGCGCGCCCGATTCGTCGGCTTCCATGGGCGCGAAGCGGCGCTCCACGCCGGCTTCGCCGAGCCAGGCGCGTCCCGTGTCGGGCGCGACGCCCGCGGCGACGCATTCGCCGTAGATCTGGTCGGGGCGGAACGGCCTGCGGCCGGGCAGGTCGACCGCCTCGATCGCCAGCCAGCGGCGCGGGACGATGTCGCCGGAGGGCGCGAGCGCCAGCGCGAGCAGCAGCGCGTTCATCGCGCCTTGCCGAGCAGCGCTTCGATGCGCTGGCGCATGTCGCTGGAGGACCAGATGGGCACCTCGCGGCCGAGCAGGCGCTCTTCGTCGTAGGCCGAGGTGCGCGACGATTCGGTGCGCAACGCGTGCTTCATCGTGCCGTAGGCCGCGCGCGGCAGGGCCGAGAGCGCTTGCAGCTTGGCGAGCGCCGCGTGCATCGCGTCGCCTTCGACCACTTCGTCGAGGAACCCCGC
>JBKDQQ010000067.1:0-4784 GCA_046341775.1 Planctomycetia bacterium | reverse complement strand
TTCCTCGTGCCGGCGGCGGCCCTGACCGAGCACGAGCTGTTCGCGATGATGATCGCCGAGCAAGCCCTGCACCAATACGAGGGCACGCCGCTGCATGGCTACCTCAAGGCCGCGTTCGACAAGGTGCTCAAGCACCTGCCCGGCGAAGCGCAGGGGCGACACAAGCAATTGGCCGCCGTGGTGCGCTTCGGAGGCCTGCCCGCCGCGAGCCTGGACCCGGGGGTCTGGGCCACGCTGCTCGCCGCCATCCAACAGCGCGAGCGCGTGGAGCTCGAATACCTGAAGCCGGGCGCGCGGCAGGCTTCGAAGCGGCTGCTGGATCCGCTGCAATTGGTCGTGCGCGACCGCGAGTGGTTCCTCCTGGCGTGGTCCGTCGAATCCCAGACGCCTTTGACGTACTACCTGCCGCGCATCAAGTCGGTGCGCCGCACCACCGAACGCTTCGAGCCGCCGCCCGGCTTCCAGCTCGAGAGGCATTGGGAGGGCGAGTTCAACGCCCTGGAGCGCAACGCCCCCAAGCGCACGGTCGTGCTGCGCTTCCCGCCCGACCACGCCCATCTGGCCGACGAACGGCCGTGGGCCCACACGCAAAAGCTCCACCGACACCGGGACGGGTCCGCCACCGTGCGCTTCCAGACCTCGGCCCTGTTCGAGGTGCGGCGCGCGATACTGCGTTTCGGCGGCGTGATCGAGGTGGTCTCGCCTCCCGAGTTGCGCCGCGAGGTCGCCGAGGCGGCCGACCTCCTCGCCAAGAACCACGCGGACCACGCGACGACGAAGGGCGAACGCAAGCTCCCGCGCGCCGCCTCGAAGCCTGGACGCCCCGCCCACGCACGCCCTCGGACGCGCAAGCGACGCACGCGTGGCAGCTAGCCTGCGACTCGAAGGCGCACCCACAATCACTTAGGCGCGAACGCGCCATTCCCTGGCGAAACAGCCACTTTTCAGATTGCAAGTTCCTTCAACCTGCGGTCTGATGGGCGCCACTTCGAAGGGCGCGCATCTCGGGACTCGCCCCTCGCAGCCAGCGATCGCACCAAGAGGCGCGGAGCTGTTCTCCAAACCACAACAGAGCAAGTACTTAGGCCGTAGCCCAGGCGCCCAACCCGCCTTGGGCAACATGCGCTCCTGATCTTCGCCCCCCTACATGGAACTGGGACGATTCGTCGTCCCGACCGAGCCCGCGCCCGCGCCGCGGACACGGAGCGCACGCAGAGTAGCTCTCTGCTCGCGCTCCGTTTTTTTTGATGCTGGTCCCGTTCATTGTGCGCGCCGCATGCCGCCCCGGTGCCGTTTCGATCCTGCCCCGCCGGACACCTACCCCAATGGCGACACCGTGGGAGGGGGTGCTGGTCGTGCCGCGCCTCAGACTCGGCGGAATGCACGGAGCCCGCCCATGCCCGGCAAGCGGAAGACCGCGGAAGGTCGATGGCCGGCGCGTCCAGGCGCGGTTGACGTCTTGCCCCGGACCATGGGCAACTTGGGCCCTAGGGCGCTCATGGAGCCGTTGGAGGGGCACTTCCACCCCTCGACCGAGGATGGGCTAACAGCCCCCAGTCTTGCATGGACGCTCGGGAGGCGACCACCGCTGCAGCGCCAGCCGAATTTTCGCGTGCGCGGGCGACTGGACCGTCGCAATCGCGCACAACGAACGGGGCCAGCATCCAAATCCTCAGGCCTTGCGCTCCTTCAGCCGCACATGCACCTGCAACTCCCAGAACTTCCGCGCATCCGCCACCATCGGGCTGTTCCATCCCATCGTGCGCCAAGGCCCGCATACCTCCCATTCCGGGTGGGCCGCTAGCCAAGCGTCGAGCTCCGACTTCTTCTCCTGCATGTTCCGCTCGCTCATCGAGCCGCGGTGGCCGATGGAGAGGACGCGGGCGGCGGGGACGTCGACGATTTCGACTTCGCCTTCGGTGCCCGGCGCGCCGATCGCCTGATTGGCGTAGAGGAAGGCCATCCAGTCGGGTTGCGCGGCGCCGTCGCGCGCGGCGTAGGACATCTCGACCGGGGCGGTCATGGCGATCTTGTTGGAATCGATGTGGCGGAAGAGCTTCCAGAAGGCGCCGTTCTGGCCGCGGCTGGCGCCTTGCATCGAGGTGCGGGCCAGGCGGTAGGTCGGGTAGTCGAGCACCGCGATTTCGTTCACCGGCGTCGGGGTCGGCCAGCCGACGGGCGTGGGAGCCTCGACGCGCGGTTCGAAGGCCAGATCGAGGCTGGCTGATTCCAACTCGCGGCGCAGGCGGCGCAGCACGCGTTCGGCCTCGACGCCGCTGGCGCCTTCCGTCAACGGGCTGGCGGCGAGAGCCGCCGCCAAGCGGGGACCGTTGCGCGCACCTTCGCCCAGCCCGCGCACGGCCTCGCCCACCGCGGCCGCGAGGGCGGCGCGCGCCTCCTTGGGGGGCGTCTTGGCGGTGAGTTGCAGGCTGGCGTTGATGGCCTCGGACGCTGCCAAGCGCGCCTCCTTGCCGGGGTCGGTCGTGGGCAGGACTTGGACGGCGTTGGCCATGACGGGGGCCGGAGTCGGGGTCGGCGTGGCATCGCCACCGCCGCCGACGGTGGCGGCGAGGCACAGGAGGAGGGCGCAAGGGACCATGCGGTCGGCTACGCCTCGCTGCTTGGCTTGGATGCGAGGGGCAGCGCGGATGCGGCGCTTGGCGCGCTGGACGCGCCCTGATGCCGGGGTCAGCGCCAGCCGCGCACCGGGGCGGTCGGCAAGGCCCCCATCAGGAGCCGTGGCGGCCCGGAGTGGGCGCGCTGCAGGACCTCCGCCTCGCGCTTGAGGCACAACAGCCCGGCGCGCAGTCCTGCTCGACGCGCCGAATCCGTGTCCGGCACCCCGCGCAGATCGAAGCCGAACCAGCGCACCACGAGGGTGCCCTGCCACTCGCCGCGCGCGTCGCGGACCTCGTGGTAGTGGTCGCGGCCGGCGAGCCACACGAAGTCGCCATCGCGCCCGTCGTTCCACGCGCGCACGTCGCAGACGAACCCGCCCCGCTCGTCGAAGCGGTTCAGCACGCGCAGGTCGCACTCGTAGTGGCTGAACGGCCAGGGAAGGTCGCTCTTGAAGCCCACCTTCAACGCCTGGAAGGGCCGGCCCGCCTCGTCGTCGCCCTCGACCAGGCTGCCACGCAGCGGATGGATGCGCTCGTACGCGCTCCCCGGACGGCGCATGTAGGCCGGGTAGTCGTTCTCGGCGGTCTTCAAGGCCGCGAGGTCGGCGCGCACGAAGACCACGGCTTGCTGCACGAAGCGCGAGCCGTCGATGTCGGCGTAGGGAGCGCGCGCGCCCTCGAGCGTCAGCGGCATGGCGAAGGCGCATCCATCGTCGGCGAGATCGTCGTCGGGCGTCCACTTGCGGCGACGCAACGCGTCGTCAGCGAGCATCTCCGCGGCGAACGGCTGCAAGCGCGCCCACAGTCGCGGCTGCGCACGGGCCGTGCGATCGAGCAACTCGGCGCGAGACGCGGCGTCCGTCGCCCGCGTCCACTCGCGCGCCAAGTCCCCGAAGCAGCGCGGCGCCTGCGGATCGTCGGCCGAAGGCTCGACCACGAGGTTCGACAGCTCGCGCCACTCCTCGACGAGTTGCACCGCGGGCCATGGACCTTCGCCCGACAAGGCGAGCGACGCGGGCAGCACGCAGGCGGGATCGAACACCTCGCGCAGCGCCGACCACGACACCTTGCGCGGGGCGGGCTCGGCCGCGACGGCGCCGGACGGGCCGCGCTCCGACCCGCGCTCCGGGCCGTCGGCGGCGCTCGGCGGCGCGAGCAGGGCCAGGACCAGCGCGGCGGCGCGTCCTCGCGCGGGCGCGCGCGCGGTCCGCGCGGCGTGCTCCGTGTCCGCGGTGCGAGCGTTCATCGTCCCATGCCCGGCAGCCCCTGCTGCGAAGCACCCTCGGGCAGTGGCCGGCCATGGGCGAAGGCCGAGAGCGCCTCGACCACGAACTGCGGTGCTTCTTCCTGCGGGTAGTGCCCGCTCGCGGGAACCATCAGCAGCGTCGAGCCGGGGATGGCGTCGCGGAAGCCCGTCGCGAAGCGCGCAGGGCGGTAGGCCACGTCCTTCTCGCCCCACATCAGCAACGTCGGCTGCGCGATCGAGGAGAGCTCGGACGCGCGACGCCCCTCCTCGTCGCGCGCGAGGTCCACCATCGCGCTCCAGTTGCGGCGATTCGCAACGGACAAGCACACCTCTTCGACGCGCCACGCGGGCAACGGAGACTGGAAGTGCAGTTGCAAGGCGGGCGCCACGCGCTCGGGCGAATTGAGCAGCCATCCAAGGTGCGCGAGGAAGCCCCACTCGCGCATCTTGACCTCCTCGGGCAACCACTCGCCGTCGCGGCGCGGGAGTCCGGCGCTGCTCATCAGGACGAGCCGCGCGACGCGCTCGGGCCGGTCGAGGGCGCAGCGCCAGGCGAACTCGCCACCGTAGCTCTGGCCTACGAGGGTCGCGCCGCGCAAGTCGTGCATGTCAAGGAAACTGGACACCCAGTCCGCGCAGGCCTGGAAGGTGCAGGTGTCGATGGCCGTCGGGCATGTGCCGTGGCCGACGATCTCGGGCGTCCAGACGTCGCAGGTCGCGGCGAGGCCGGGCTTGCCGCCCGAGCCGTGCACCACCTCGGTGCAGGTCGCCATCGACGCGGGCGTGCCGTGCACCAGCACCACCGTGGGCCCGTTCGGGTCGCCGAAGCGCGTCCAGCGGTGGGTGCCGCGCACGCGGCGGCCGTCGAGCACGCAGTCGACCTCGCGCTCCTGCACGGCGCCGCGCAACGGGGCGTTCTT
>JBKDQQ010000066.1:0-7449 GCA_046341775.1 Planctomycetia bacterium | reverse complement strand
GCGGAAGTCGATTCGTTGCGCGCGGAGCTCGCCGTGCTGCGCCAGCGGTCCGCCACGGCGCTCGACGAGCTGCGCGCGATCGCGACCGCGGGCGCCACGCGCGACGAGCTCGAGGCGCGCGTGGCGGCCTTGCAGGTCGAGCTGGACCGCGCCGCTTCCGAACTGGCCGCTCAGGAGCGGCGCGGGGCGGCGCTGGCGACGAGCCTGCCGGGCGCCATCGGGTCCGCCCTCGCGCCGATCCTCGACCGCGTCGAGAACCAAGGACGCAGGCTCGACCACCTCGCCATCCGCGACGAGGAGCGCGAGGCGGCCACCAGCGCCGAGTTGGCGCGCCTCGAGGGGCGCATCCCGCGCGAAGTCGGCGGCGACGACTTGTGGAACGACCTGCTCGGCCCGACCGTGCAGGTCTCGGGCGAGGAGACCGTGGGCTCGGGCGTCCTGCTGCGCTCGCGCGCGGACGCGGACGGCGCGTGGCGCACGCCGATCCTCACCGCGTGGCATGTCATCCGCGACTTGCGCCCGGACGCGGACACAGGCGAGGTGCTGGTGCCCGTGACCTTGTACGCCCGGGACGGCGCCATCGATCCGCAGACGGCCCTGTTGCTCGAGCACGACGCCGACCTCGACGTGGCCCTGCTCGAACTGCGCACCAGCGCCGCCCTGCCCCACGGCGCGAAGCTCGCGTCGCGCGAGACGCTGCGGCGCACCGAGGTGTTCGAACCCGTCTGGGCCGTCGGTTGTCCGCTGGGCAACGACCCGATCCCGACGGCGGGCACGCTGTCGGACACGCACCACCACGTCGACGGCATGCGCTATTGGATGATCAGCGCACCGACCTACATCGGCAACTCGGGTGGCGGCGTGTACCACGGGCGCACGCGCGAGCTCGTGGGCGTGTTCACGAAGATCTACACGCACGGCTCGGCGCGTCCGACCGTGGTGCCCCACATGGGACTCGCCACGCCGCTCGAGACGGTCTACGACTGGCTCGAGCACGAGGGCTTCGCGGGCATCGAGCCCGACGAGCCGCGCACGGAGACCGCGGCCGCGCGCAGGTGATCCCGCGCGCGGCGCGAGGCGGGTTCAGGTCGCCTCGGCCGCGCGCTTGAGCTTGGCGAGGCCCTTGTCGAAGTCCTCGGCGATCAGCCCGAGCATCACCAGGCGCAGCCAGCCTCCGACGACCGGCACCGCGAAGTCGCCCGACATGCTCCATGTGACGCGCGTGGCCCGGCCCTCGACGGCGTAGTCGATCGCGCCCTTGGCGGGCATCTCCTCGCCGTCGTCGACGAAGGACATGTCGTAGGCGACTCCCGCCTCGTCGCAGCGGGTGAACACGAGCCGCCCGGCGCCCGACGGATCCGTCCACCGCTGCGAGGCGCCCACGCCAGTGGTCGTCGGACCGAGTTCGATCCTCATCCCGGGCGAGGACTCCTGCCACACCGTCCACTCCGGCCAGCGCCGCAGATCGCCCACGAAGGCGTGGATCTTCGCCGGCGGAGCCTCGACGACCACGCTGCGCTCGAGGACGAACGCGGTGGGCAGCGCGAGCCCGACGAGGACCACGAGGAGCACGACCGCCAGGAGCACCAGCAGGATCTTCCGCAGCATGGTCGCGATTGTGGCGCCACGCCGCCCGGGAGGCCATTCGCACAAGTCGCAGGCGCGCGACGCGAGGCGGAGGCCCTGCGCTAGCATCGCCTGCATGCGATCCATGAACGTCCTCGGCGCCTTCGTCCTCGTCGCGGGTGTCGCTTCGCCCATCGCCCTCGACGCCGGCAGGCGGGAGTCGTCCAAGGTCGTGGCCGACGCCGCGCCGAAGGTCGAGTTGGCGTCCGCCGACGCCCTGGTCGTGGCATGGCGCGGGGACCTGCCGCTCGTGATCAGCGCGCCGCATGGAGGACGGGCGCGGGTCGCGGGTGGCGCAGGCCGCCGACAAGGCGTGCTGGTGCGCGACGAGGACACGGCCGAACTGGCGCTGCTGGTCGCGCAGCGGGTGATCGACAAGCTGGGCGCCAAGCCCTACGTCGTCGTGGCCCAGTTCTCGCGCAGGGACGCCGACGCCAACCGCCCGGCCGACGAGGCCTTCGAGGACGAGGTGTCGGGGGCGCATTGGCGCGCGTACCACCAGGCGCTGCGCACCGCGGTCGACGAGTGCCGAGCGCGCTTCGGGGAGGCCCTGCTGGTCGACCTGCACGGACAGGCGCGCCAACCAGAGGTCGTCGCGCGCGGCACGCGCGATGGTCGGACCATGGCGCGACTCGGCGCGCGGCTGGGCGACGCGTGGCTCCTGGGCGAGAAGGCGCTCGATCGGCGCCTCGCCGCGCGCGGCCACAAGGTCGTGCCCGAGCCGCTGGAGGACGGCGCGCGCGCCAAGGAGACGCTCTTCGAGGGCGGCCACATCGTCGCCACGTACGGCGCGACGAGCCCCGACGGCATCGACGCCATGCAGCTCGAGTTCGGCCGCCAGCGCGACGATCTGCGTGGCCTCGCGCGCGACCTCGGCGACAGCCTCGCCGAATTCCTGCCCGAGGCGGGCTACCTCGATTGAGTCGATCGCGCGTCGATGGAAGCAGGACCGCCCGCCGGGCATGTGCTCGGCGGGCGGTCCGGGATCCGCGGCTCGGCGCAGTCAGGTGCGCGAGGCCTCGAAGATGCTCTGGATCGCCTCGTCGAGCATCTCGTCGAACTCGGTGTCGCTCTGCTGGGCCGTCAGGCCCTCCGAAAGGGCGCGGCTGAAGCTAGCGATCAGGCCTTCGTTGCGCGCGAGCTTCTGGTTGCTGCGCACGCGGCTGTAGCCGCCGGACAGCGCCACCACGCGCACGACATTGGGGTGCTCGATCAGGCGCCTGTAGTGGTTGTCCACCTCGGGCAGCGTCAACTTGAGCATGACGAGCTGGTGGTACTCGAGCTCGTCGAGGCGGGCGACGATGGCCTCCTCGAGCAGGCGCTCGGCGCCGGCCTTGTCGGGGCATTCGATGTCGACTTCGGGTTCGATGATCGGCACGAGGCCGTTGTCGACGATCTGCAAGCCGACCTGGAACTGCTGCTCGACCAGCTTCTCGATGCCGGACTTGCTGGCCTGCTTGACGACCGAGCGCATCTTCGTGCCGAACACCTCGTTCTTCTGGGCGCGGTCGAGGAGCTGCTCCAGGCCCGGGATGTCCTTCATCATCTGCACGCCGTCGGCCTCGGCGGCGAGGCCCTTGTCCACCTTGAGGAAGGGCACCACGCGCTTCTCGTGCCACAGGTATTGCGCGCTGCCCTTGCCGCGGATCTGGCGATCCATCGTGTTCTCGAACAGGATCGCGCCGAGGATGCGGTCGCCGTTGAAGGCGGGCGAAGTGATGATGCGCGTCCGCATCTCGTGCACCTTCGCGTACATCTCGTCCTCGCCGGCGTAGGCGGTCTCGGGCACGCCGTACAGGCGCAGCGCCTTGGGCGTGCTGCCGCCGCTCTGGTCGAGGGCCGCGAGGAATCCGTCCTGGGAGAGGACCTTGGTGAGCTGGTGTTCGAAGGGCATCGCGTGTGTCCGTTTGGTTCCGCTCCGGCGCCGCCGGAAGCGCGGCGAGTGTGTCGCATCGTCCGGGCGCGATCAACATCGGGCGCCTTCCTCCGTGCGCTGCGCGTGGTGGTATCTTCGTCGCATGCTCCTCGTCCGCGGCGCACTCTTCGCCATCGCGCTGACCGGCGTTCCCGCCTTCGCGGCCGGCGGCGGACCGGACTACGGCGACGAAGTGCGGCCGTTGCTGGCCGACCGCTGCTTCGCCTGCCACGGGCCGGACGAGGCGCAACGCAAGGCCGGGCTGAGGCTCGACCTCGAGGAAGGCTCGCGCGCCGAACTGGCGAGCGGCGAGCGGGCCATCGCGCCCGGCGCGCGCGATCGGAGCGAACTGGCGCGGCGCATCCTGCTGCCTGAAGACCACGACGAGGCCATGCCTCCGGCGGAGTTCAAGCGCCCGCTGTCGAGCGCGGAGCGCGAGCTGCTGCTCGCCTGGATCGACGCTGGCGCGGAGTACGAGCCGCATTGGGCCTTCGTCGCGCCGAGGAAGCCGGCGACGCCCGTGGTCGCCGACGCGACGTGGGTGCGCGATCCGCTCGACGCGCTCGTGCTCTCGAAGCTCGAATCGCGCGGTTGGAAGCCGGAGCCGCCCGCCGACCCGACGACGCTGCTGCGCCGCGCCTCGCTCGCCCTGACCGGGCTTCCACCGACGCCCGAGGAGGCCGAGGCCTTCCGCGCGGATCCGTCGGACTCCGCCTACGAGGCGCGCATCGACGCGCTGCTCGCCTCGCCGCGCGCGGCCGAGCACATGGCGACCGCGTGGCTCGACCTCGCGCGCTACGCCGACACGCACGGCTACCAGACGGATGGCCCGTCGTTCAGTTGGCCTTGGCGCGACTGGCTGCTCGAGTCGCTGCGCTCGAACCAACCCTACGACCAGTTCGTCGTCGACGTGCTCGCCGGCGACTTGAAGCCGGACGCGACCATCGCCGACCGCGTGGCCACGGGCTTCCAGCGCCTGCATCGCCTGACGGAGGAGGGCGGTTCCATCCCCGAGGAGTTCCGCCAGGAGGGCATCGCCGATCGCGTCGGGACCTTCGGCACGGCGTTCCTCGGCTTGACCCTCGACTGCGCGCGCTGCCACGACCACAAGCACGACCCGGTCCCCATGCGCGAGTTCTACGGGCTCGCGGCGATGTTCGGACGCATCGACGAGAACGGCTTGAAGCCCTACTCGCTGCCGGGCGACGCGCCGCCGCCCTACGTGCGGCTCCAGACGAGCGAACAGGAAGCTCGCCCGCGCGAGCTCGAGGCGTTCGAATCGGCGCGGCGCGAGGAGTGGGCGACGCTGCGCGCGGCGGCATTGGCGCGCTTTCCGCATCCGGCCGCGACCGACGCGGCTCCACCCGCTCCCGACGACGCCTACGCGTTCGATGCGCTGGCAGATGGCACCTCGCCCAACGCCGTCGTGGGGAGGAAGCCGGCCAGCATCGACCGCCGCCGACCCGAGCAGTTGGGTGCCGTGCGCCTCGGGGAGGGCGCGCGTGGCATGGGCATGGAGTTCGATGGCGACGGCGGCCTGTGGCTCGAAGGCGTGTCGGGCATCGGCAGGCACGATGCCGTGTCCTTCGCCCTTTGGCTGCGCCTCGGCGAAGCCAACGCGCGCGCGGCGCTGCTGCAGGCATCGGGCTTCCACACGCAGGACGCGGACGCCGCGGGCATCGAGCTCGAGATCGAAGACGGTCGACTGCGTTGGAGCGCCATCCACAACTGGCCGGGCTCGGCCGCGAGCATCCGCACGCGCGCGGCGCTGCCGCTTGGCCGATGGGTGCACGTGGTCGCCACGTACGACGGTTCCTCGCGCGCGGCGGGCCTACGCCTGCAAATCGATGGCGCCCCCGTCGAAGTCGACATCGTGCGCGACGCGCTCGACGGACCGCTCGCGGGCCACGCCGTGGAAGTGGGGTCGCGAGCGCGCGGGCACGGCTTCCGCTCCGGCGCGATGGACGAATTGCGCGTCTGGCGCAAGGCCTTGACCGCGCTGGAGGCGCGCCTCGTGGCGCGATCCGACGGCATCGTCGTGGAGTTGGACGAAGAGTCGATCGCGGAGCACGCGGCCGACCGCGACGAAGCCGTCCTCGCCGCGCGCGACGCATGGCGCGAAGCGCAACGCGCGTTGGCCGCGCACCTGGAACCCATCCCGCGCTTCGCTTGCATGGCCGACAGCCAGTGGGCGCGACCGACGCATGTGCTGCGTCGTGGCGCCTACGACCAGCCCGACCTCTCGCAGCCCGTCGAGCCCGGCGCGGTGGATGCCGTGCTGCCGTTCGACCCGGCGTTGCCCAGGAACCGCATGGGACTGGCACGCTGGCTGCTCGATCCGCGCCATCCGTTGACGGCGCGCGTGCAAGTCAACCGGTTGTGGACGCAGGTGTTCGGCGTCGGGCTGGTGGAGACGCCGGAGAACTTCGGGTTGCAAGGAGCCGCACCCGCGCACGCGGAACTGCTCGACCTGCTGGCGCACGACTACGCGCACGGCGACGGCACGCCGGGCAGCGCATGGAACACGCGGCGGATGCTCAAGCGCCTCGCGACCTCCAGCACCTTCCGCCAAGGATCGAGCTGCGCGCCGGTCAAGCGCGAGGCTGATCCGCGCAACGCCGCGTGGTCGCGCGGACCGGCGACGCGCTTGAGCGCGGAGATGCTGCGCGACCAGGCGTTGGCGGCGGGCGGCATCCTGCACGAGTTGTTCGGTGGCCCATCGGCCAAGCCATGGCAACCCGAGGGCTTGTGGCACGAGGCGGGGCAGGTCGGGAACTACATGCCCGACATGGGCCCCAATTCGCGCAGGCGCAGCCTCTACACCTTCCGCAAGCGCACCGCGCCGCCGCCGAACATGTCGGCCTTCGACGCGGGACCGCGCGAAGCCTGCGTGGCGCGCCGCGGAGCGACGAACACGCCCCTCCAGGCCTTGGTGGCATGGAACGACCGCGTCTTCCTCGAGGCGGCGCGCGCCACCGCGAGGCGCGCGCAGGCCGAGGCCGGCAGCCTCGAGGCGCGCGTGGCGCGCATGCACGAACTTGTCTGCACGCGCGCGCCCAGCGCCGAAGAGCTCGCGGCGCTCGTGCAGTTGGCGGCCGGTTCCATGCGACGCTACGCGGTCGCGCCCGAGGATGCGCGCAAGCTGTGCGGCTCCGACGACGCGGAGCTCGCCGCGTTGACCTTGGCCTGCGGCGCCGTGCACGCCAGCGACGGAGCGCTGATGTCCCGATGACGTACCACGACGGGAACGCCGCGTCGGCGCGGCCCTGCGGACTCGATCGACGCGCCTTGCTGCGCGGGACGGGCCTCGGGCTCGGTGCGCTGGCGTTGTCCGAACTGCTCGGCGCCGCTCCGCGCGGCGGGCGCGATTCGCATGGCGCGCCGCACTTCGCTCCGAAAGCCAAACGCGTCATCTACCTGTTTCAGGCCGGCGGCCCGTCGCAGTTCGAGACCTTCGATCCCAAGCCGCGCATGCGCGAGCTGCACGGACAGCCGCTGCCCGACAGCGTGCGCCGCGGCCAACGCCTGACCGGCATGAGCGGCAACCAGGCCGTGCTGCCCGTCGCCGCGTCCTTCGCCAAGTTCGCGCGCGAATCCGCGACGGGAGTGGAGTGGAGCGAGCTCCTGCCGTTCACCGCGCAGGTGTCCGGGCGCCTGTGCCTGCTGCGCGCGGTGCACACCGAGGCCATCAACCACGATCCGGCGATCACCTTCCTGTGCTCGGGCTCGCAGATCGCCGGAAGGCCATCGATGGGCTCGTGGCTGTCGTACGGACTCGGGTCGATGAACCGCGACCTGCCGACCTTCGTCGTGCTCGTTTCGAAGGATGCCTCCCGCGACCAGCCGCTCTACTCGCGCTTGTGGGGCGCGGGCTTCCTGCCGAGCGAGCACCAAGGCACGCGCTTCCG
>JBKDQQ010000065.1:0-2937 GCA_046341775.1 Planctomycetia bacterium | reverse complement strand
TCGCTCGACCTTCCTCATCGACCCAGACGGCCGTCTCACGCACATCTGGTCACCTGTCAAGGTGGCTGGACATGTGGCCGCGGTACTAGAGGCACTGCAAGCGCGGCCATAAGGCTGTTCGCTCTGTTCAGCAACCGCCTAGTGCACGACCCAATGCGCGTCCGTCACCAAGCACATGCCGCCTCTACGCTTGAGCACGGGGCGCACGACTTCGATCACGCGCGCCAAACTGTCCGCAGGCACAGCCACCAACACGCAAGCATTGCCGCCACCACTCGGCTCATCATCGCGCCGCTCGCCACGATCACCGGCGCCTCGAAGATGACCAAAGACGGTGTAGCCACCAACCCCTTCGCGCCGCAGCAAGCGCAGCAACTCCGGGACTTCCGGGCTATCGACGACAATCTCGATGCGCTTGACGGGCTGCATGTCAGGTCCAGATGCGCTGGATCGCCCCCATGTAGAGGGGCAAGCCGACGACGATGTTGAAGGGGAAGGTCAGCGCCAGCGCCATGGTGACGTAGAGCCCCGGGTTCGCCTCGGGCAACGCGAGGCGCAGCGCGGCGGGCACGGCGATGTAGCTGGCGCTGGCGCACAACACCGTGAAGAGCAGCGCATCGCCTTGGCCGAGGTCCAGCCAACCGGCGACGCACATTCCCAGCGTGGCGTTCACCAAGGGCACGACCACGGCGAAGGCCAACGGGAACGCGCCGAGCGAGCGCAGCGAACCGACGCGGCGCGCGCTGACGATCCCCATGTCCAGCGGGAGCAGGCACAACATTCCGCGGAAGATCCCGTCGGTGAAGGGCGCGAGGGCCTCCTTGCCGCTCGACCCCGTCGCCCAGCCGATGACCAGCGCTCCGGACAACACGAGCACCGAGCCGTTGGCGAACGAGTCGCGCAACAAGTGCGACCAGCCTTCGTCGCCGCGCTCGCCGCTCGTGCGCGGCGAGCTGCCTCCCGCGCGGCGAGCCAGCGCGATGCCGATGATGATCGCCGGCGATTCCATCAACGCCATCGCGGCGACCATGTAGCCGCTCGAGGTGACGCCCAGCTTGGACAGGAACGCGGAGGCGGCGATGAACGTCACGGCGGAGATCGATCCGTACGTCGCCGCGACCGCGGCCGCGTTGGCAGGATCGAGGCGGCGACGCAGGACGAACCAGGTCCACAGCGGCACGAACGCGGCCATGCCGATCGCGGCGCCGAGCGTGGCGAGCACCGAGCCTCCCAAGCCGCTCTCGTGCAGTTCGCCGCCTCCCTTGAAGCCGATCGCCAGCAGCAAGTACAGCGAAAGGAACTTGGGCAGCGGCTGCGGGATCTCGAGGTCCGACCTGACGAAGTGCGCCAACGCCCCCAGCGCGAAGAACAGGACCGGCGGATTGAGCAGGTTCGAGGCTACGAGCAGGGGATCCATGCGGCGGCGAGGAGCCAGACTCTAGCGCTCCCCCATGCGAAGCCGGACCGCGGCACGCGCCCGCGGACGACGCCGACCGACGAGGGCGCCCAAGCGCCGGCCGGGCTTCGTCGTCCCTCGATCCCGCCTCGAACGCACCGGATGCGACGCGCGGGTGCGCGCGGGAAGTCACGAGTTCGCCGGGGGGTGGAGGATCGCCCCGGCGACGGGATCGAGGCTAGGCTCTCCACCATGGGTGGCGCGCGCTTGGCCAAGACCTCCATCCTCGCGGCGGCGATCCTCGTGTGGGCCTTGTGGCTCCTCGGGATGCAGGCCGGCGCACGCTGGCCGCTGCTGGCGGAGGCGTGGTTCATGTCGATCACCATGGCGGTCGGCTAGTTCATCGCCGGCGCCACGGCCGAAGGGGGAGGGGCGGTGGCCTTCCCGGTGATGACCTTGATGTTCGCCATCCCGCCGCCGGTGGCGCGCGACTTCGCCTTGATGATCCAGTCCGTGGGCATGACTTCGGCCTCGGCGACGATCCTCTACACGCGCATCCCCATCGAGCCGCGGGCGCTCTTGTGGTCCGGCCTGGGCGGCGTCTTCGGCGTGGTCGCGGGCATCGAGTGGATCTCGCCGCGCCTTCCGCCGGCCTACACGAAGATGACCTTCCTCGCCGTGTGGTTGGCCTTCGCCGGCGCGCTGTTCCTCGTCAATCGCCATCGCGACCGCGAGGTGCGGCCCGCCATCGAGCGGTTCCTGCCGCGCCATGGGCTCATGCTCGTCGCGACCGGGCTCGTGGGCGGCGCCATCTCGGGCTTGACAGGCAGCGGACTCGACATCCTGACCTTCGCACTGCTCACGCTGCGGTTCCGCGTGTGCGAGACCATCGCCACCCCGACGTCCGTCGTGCTGATGGCGTCAAACGCGCTCGTGGGGTTCGCGTGGAAGGCCACCCTCGGCGGAGGCATGGAGCAGGCGGCGTGGTCCTACTGGTGGGCTTGCGTGCCCATCGTGGTGGTCGGGGCCCCGCTCGGCGCGCGCTTCATCCGCGACCGCTCGCGCCTCTTCGTCGCCTCGATCCTGTACGTGTCGATCGCCATCCAGTTCGTGGCCGGCATCCTGATCATCCCCCAGACGACGCGTCTCGCGGGATACACGGTCCTCGTCCTGGGCGCGGCCTTGCTGGGCTTCCACTGGATGGCCCGCGGCGGGATGAAGCGCCTCGTGTGGTTGTCGAGCTCGCCGCCCGAGCACCCCGCGCGACCGCATCGTCCACGCGACGCGGACGCGTAGGCCCGAAGAGGGGCCGCGCGCATCGCGCCGTGCCGGCGCGCGCAGGATAGACTGTGGGCATGCCCCTCAAGGATCTCGACGTCTCGCGCACGCTGAAGCTGCTCTCGCGCATCATGGAGTTCGAACTGGCCGGCGTGGTGCGCTACACGCACTACTCGCTGATGGTCACCGGCCCCAATCGCATCCCCATCGTGGCCTTCATGAAGGCCCAGGCCGCGGAGTCGTTGCTGCACGCGCAACAAGCG
>JBKDQQ010000064.1:0-10500 GCA_046341775.1 Planctomycetia bacterium | reverse complement strand
TGCAGGACCACTTCGAGGGCCGCACCAACTTCTATCGCTGCGTCCACCGGCTGCGCGCCAAGGACGGCTCGGTGATGTGGGTGCACGACGCCGGCAAGGTCTACGAGCGCGACGGCGACGGCAATCCGGTGCGCATGGCGGGGATCCACCTCGACGTGACCGACCGTCGCGCCGCCGAGGAGCGGCTCGAGCTGGTCGTGGAAGCATCGACGGTCGGCGTGTGGGATTGGAACATCCGCTCGAACACCTCGTGGTTGTCGCCGCGCTTCTGGCAGATCGTCGGCGGCGGCGCGGAGGAGGTGCCCGACCTGCAGTCGTGGATGAAGCGCGTGCACCCCGAGGATCGCGACATGGTCCAAGCAGCCGTCGCGGCGCATCTGCGGCAGCGCGCGCCCTTCGACCTCGACTACCGCATCTTGCACGGCGCTGGCGAGTACCGCTGGTTCCACGCGCAGGCGCAGGCCAGTTGGGACACGGAGGGCAAGCCGATCCGCATGGCCGGGTCGCTCGTGGACATCCACGAGCGACGCACGGCGGAGGCCGAGCTGCGCCGCATTGCGGCCATCATCGCCGGATCGGAGGACTGCATCTACGCGCTCGACGCGGAGGGACGCGTGACCAGCGCGAATCCGGCGGCCAGGAGGCTCCATGCGGAGGGCTCCGCCCCGGGTCGCGACGAGGCGCTGCTCGCGCCAGCATCCGAGCGGGAGCGCGAGGCCGGCGCCCTGCGGCGAGTCCTCGCCGGACAGCGGGTCGAACAATACGAGTCGCGCCGCGTGGCCGCGGACGGTCGCGAGCTCGAGGTGTCCGTGTCCATCGCGCCCATTCGGGACGAAGCGGGAGCGATCGCGGGCGCGTCCAAGATCGTGCGCGACATCAGCGAGCGCCGCGAGAAGCGGGAGCTGTCGGAGTTGAACAGCCTGCTGGCCTCCCAGAATCGACGCTTGGAGGAGATGACCGCCCGCGCGCACCGCTTCGTCGACGACGTGAGCCACGAGTTCCGCACGCCGCTGGCCGTGATCCGCGAATACTCGGCCATCATCGCCGAAGGACTCGGAGGCCCCGTGAGCCAGTCGCAGTCCGATTGGCTGCGCGCCATCGACGTGGCGACCAGCGACCTGAACGATATGGTCGAGGACTTCCTCGACTCGAGCAAGCTGCGCGTGGGGCGCTTGCGCGTCGACCGCAAGTCCTCCTCGGTGGCCGCGATCGTGGCCGGCGTGCGCCGCCTGCTCGAGCGCAAGGCCGCTTCGCGCGGCATCGTGCTGGTCGAGGACCTCGAGCCCGACTTGCCCGCCGTGTTCGTGGACGAAGAGAAGGCCAGGCGGGTCGTGGCCAACCTCGTTTCGAACGCCATCAAGTTCTCGCCGCAGGCAGGGCGCGTCGTGCTGGCCGCGCGCCGCACCAACGAGGGCGACGTGCGCTTGTCCGTGCGCGACCACGGCGCCGGCCTGGCGCCGGACGCCATGGCGCTCCTGTTCGACCGCTTCCGGCAACTGCCCAACGCCTTGGCGCCGAGCGTCAAGGGCTTCGGGCTCGGCCTCAACATCGCGCGGCAACTGGTGTGGTTGAATCTGGGGCGCATCGAGGTGAAGAGCCGGCTGGGCGAGGGCGCCGAGTTCGCGTTCACCATGCCGACCGACGACATGGACCTCGTCGTGCGGCGCTGCTTCGAGCGCCTCGTCGAGCGCGACGAACGGCCTGCCCGGGTCGCGCTGCTCGTGGTGCGGCCGGCGTTCGCGGGAGCCGACCTGGAGTCCCTGCGCCGCGTCGTGGTGGGCTCGACTTGGCCTTCGGATGTGGTGCTGCGCTCGATCGACGGCGGCGCCTTGGCGGTGTTCGGGCCCAGCGACGATCCCGCCTTGTGGCGTGATCGGTTGGAGCAGGCGCTGCGCCTCGGGCGCCCGGAGGCGCAGGGGATCGTGCAGATCGCGGGCGAATGGGAGTGGCCCGCGGGATCGGATGCGGCGCGCGCCGCCTTGCGCGACCTCGTCGTGGGGGAGGCGAGCCATGCGGCCTAGGGTGCTCGTGGTCGAGGACGAGCGCGCGCTGGCCCAGGTGCTGGCGATCCGCCTCGAGTCGGCGGGGTTCGACGTCGAGATCGCCTCCAGCGGCCTCGAGGGCCTGCGTCGCGCGATGGCTTGGTCGCCAGACGCGCTGTTGCTCGACGTGCGCTTGCCGGACCTGGACGGACTGGAGCTGCAGTCGCGCCTGCGCTCGCATCCCGAGCGCGCCGCGCTGCCGATCGTGTTCCTGTCGGCCAACGTGCAGGATTGCGCGCGGCAGACCGCCTTGAGCCAAGGCGCGCACGCCTACCTGACCAAGCCCTACGACCCGCGCGAAGTCGTCGCCGCGCTCCATGCGGCCATCGCCGCGCGAGCGACGCGCAAGGAGCCGTGACATGGATGCCCCTTCGACCGGAACCGCCGCCGCGCGGCCGACCCCGCGCACGATCCTGCTCGTCGACAACGATCCGGACCTCCGGCGCGCCCTGCGCCTGAGGCTGGAGGCGCGCGGCTACGCCGTGCGCGAAGCGGGCACAGGGGCGCAGGCGTTGGCCGTGCTCGAACAGTCGCGGTGCGACCTGCTCGTGTCGGACATCAACATGCCCTGCGGCGACGGGTTGGCGCTCGCCGACGCGGTTGCGGCGCGCTGGCGCGTGCCCGTCATCTTCATGACCGGCTTCCGCGACCTGTATGCGCTGGACAAGCTGGCGCCGGGCGCCACGGCGATCCTCGAGAAGCCCTTCGACTTCGAGGTGCTGGCCGACCTCGTGGCATCGGCGCTCGTCGGACTCGAGGACGACGACGACCATCGCTTGATGGACTTCCTGCGCTGAGTCCCCCGGTCGCCCTCCAGCCGCCGCGACGCTCCACGCGGACGGAGCCCGTGATGGCTTCGAGCCTTCGCCCCTCAACCGGCGCCGTCCGCCCGCGGTGCGCTCACGAGCGCGGGGCGTAGTTGAACAGGTCGGCCATGGCGTAGGTCGTGTCCGGCCGGTCGCCGCGCGCGGCGGCCTTGTTCAGCGCGCGCAGCAGCTTCTCCATCGTGTTCTTCGTCAATCGGCGACCCTTGGCGCCGCGCGCGACCATCTTGTGGGTCAATTGCTCTCCCGACGCGGCGACGAGGTCGTTGGGCGACAGATCCAGGCGCTGGAGCAGGCCGGCCAGCGGTTGGGGGCCGAGATCCAGGTCTTCCTTCGTCGTGTCGTGCTCTGCGGCTGCGTCGCGGGCTTCGTCTTCCATGGAGGGGCTCGTGCTGGTCGTGTGCGCGGTCGTCGGAGGCGATCAACTCGGCTCCGAGCCGCGAGGATGGTAGCCGCGATGCCGGCATGCACGGCGGCGACGCCATGCGCCGCGTGCCGTTCGATTCCGCGGCGAGGTTGCACGCGCTCGAACTCCGAAGTCGTCGGCGGAGGCGGGGAACGGGTCTGGTCCACGCGCCATGCGGCAAGCTGCGGCTGGTGTTCAACTCCATTCAGGCAAGCATCTTACGTCTTCAAGCAGCCTGTCGCCTTGCGTCGAAGACTGCCGTCCGGACGCGGCTCGTTTGCAGTTCATCTGCGCCGTGGTCGGCCGCCGTCTTCCTCCGGCTCGAACATGCGCACCGTGCGGGATGGACAAGGTGCGTCGTCGCCGGCCATGCCGGGCGGATGCGGATGGGCAAGCTGGTGTTCGAGCGTGCAGCACCGAGCATCGTGTCGGGTCGCGCCATCCATCGAGCGCAGGCGAAGCGTCCACGCGCGTCGAGCGCGACACCGCGATCACGACGTGCTTGCATCGATGCGCACGCCTCGATGGAGCAGGAAGCAAGCGGCGCACTTCTTCGTCGACGCCTCTCGCAGTGCATGTCGACACCTGTCGAATGGATGTTGTGCCACGCCGATCCGCATGACATAGTTGGCGCGACGCGGCGAACACGACCATCGTCGTCGCCGAGTCCCCCCCCCAATCTGCATGGCCATCCTTCGCACTGCTCCGGTGGAGCAAGCCCGCACGCGCCTCGGCGTGCTCCTCGCGCACGGAGAGATGCGCGTCCTCGCGATGCAAGCGTTCAAGGCCGGCCAGGTGGTCGACACCTTGCGCGGCATGATCAAGAAGCGCCCGACGCGCTACACGCTGCAGGTCGGCTGGAACCAGCACCTGGACGTGGCCAAGGACGCGACGCACGAGCGCATCATGTCCGAGCATCCGTGGCAGTTCCTCAACCACAGCTGCGAGCCCAGCGTGCGCGTGCAAGGTCGCGATCTCGTCGCGATCCGCGCCATCAAGGCCTTCGAGGAGTTGTCCTTCGACTACGAGACCACGGAGTGGGACATGGCCTCGCCCTTCACCTGCCGTTGCGGGGCGTGCGAAGGCCGCGTCGTGCGCGGATTCCGGTGGTTGTCCGCCGATGAACGCGTGCGCCGGCTCGGTGCGCTCGCGCCGCACTTGAAGGAACGGCTCGAGCTCGTCGAGGCCTGAGTCCGGCCGCCGCGTTCCGGCAGGACGCGGCACCCGTTCCTGCATGGGGAGCCGCGCCGAAGCCACGGGCGAGTCCGGAGGCGTGGCTTCCGCCGGCCGGAACGCCCCGCTGCTGCTGCATCGCTTCCTCGACGCGCCGTTGGCGCGCCATCCCGACGCCGTGGCGATCGACTCGCCCGCGTCCGAAGGTCGGCCCCGTCGGACCCTGACCTACCGCCAATTGGCGACGCGTTCGGACGCCTTGGCGGCCCGCATCGCGGAGCGCACCGGGCCGGAACGCATCGTCGCCATCCTGCTGCCGCGCGAGGCGCCGGAGCTGCACGTGGCGCAACTCGCGGTGCTGAAGAGCGGCGCGGCCTTCGCCTGCATCGAGCCCTCGCTGCCCGACGACTACGCGCGCGACCTGCAGGAGGACGCGCAGGCGGACCTGCTGCTCGTCGACGCGGGCGGCGCCGCGCGCGCCGCGGCCATCGGAGTGCCGCCCGAGCGCGTCGTCCTCGTCGCCGACGCGGATCCAGCCGAGCCCGTGGCGCCGCCCGAGGAACGCGCCGTGCCCGGCAACCTCGCCTACCTCATCTACACTTCGGGCACCACCGGCAGGCCGAAGGGCGTGATGGTCGAACACCGGAGCATCGCCAACCTGGTGGCTTCGGACCTGGACGAGTTCGGGCTCGGGCTCGGCGATCGCGTCGCCCAAGGCTCTTCGCCCGCCTACGACTCGAGCATCGAGGAGACTTGGCTCGCCTTGGCCGCGGGAGGCACGGTGGTCGCCTTGGACGACCGCGTCGTGCGCTCGGGCCCCGACCTGCTGTCGTGGCTGCGCGCGGAGCGCATCGGCGTGTTCTGCCCGCCGCCGACCTTGCTGCGCGCCATGGGTTGCAAGGATCCGCGCGCCGCGTTGCCCGAGCTGAAGCTGCTGTACGTGGGCGGCGAAGCGTTGCCCGAGGATGTCGCCGCGGCGTGGGGCGCGGGGCGGCGGCTCGAGAATGGCTACGGACCCACCGAATGCGCCGTGACGGCCACTCGTTGCACGATCGAGCCCGGCCGTCCGGTGACGATCGGCAAGCCCGTGCGCGGCAACACGGCCCATGTGCTCGACGACGAGTTGCGCGACGCGCCGCCGGGCGAGGTCGGCGAGTTGTGCCTTGGCGGAGCGGGCGTGGCGCGCGGCTACCGCGGGGACCCGGAGCGCACGGCGGCCAAGTTTTTCGACCATCCCGCGCATGGCCGCCTGTACCGCACCGGCGACCTCGTGCGGCTCGACGAACGCGGCGACCTCGTCTACCTGGGCCGCGGCGACAGCCAGGTGAAGGTGCGCGGCCACCGCATCGAGCTCGAGCAGATCGAGACGCGCCTCGCGCAGTTGCCCGGCGTGCGCGAGGCGGCTTGCGCCGTCCAGGGCGAGGGCGGCCGCAAGCAGATCGTCGCGCACATCGTGCCGCTCGAGCCCGCGGCGCCGCCCGACCTCGAACACCTGCGGCGCCTGCTGGAGGGGCTGCTGCCGGGGCCGATGGTCCCGGCGCGCATCGGCGCGCTCGCGGCGTTGCCGAAGAGCGTGGGGGGCAAGCTGGATCGCAAGCGCCTGCCGAAGCTCGAGCTCGCCGCGGCGCGCGACGAGGGCGCAGCATTGGAAGGCCTCGCCGCCGAGCTCGCCGCGCGCTTCGCCAAGGTGCTCGCGCTGCCGGGCGGGGTGGGCCTCGACAGCGACTTCTTCCTCGACCTCGGCGGCGACTCCTTGGCCGCGGCGGAGCTGGTCTCGCTGCTGCGCGAGGACACGCGCACCGAACGCATCACCGTGCGCGACCTGTACGCCGGCCGCACCGTGCGGGCGTTGCTCGCCACCTGCGAAGAGCGCGGCCGGCCCGACCTCGCCGCCGAGCCCGCCGAGGAACAGGCGCCGCGCGCGGCGCTGTCGATCCCGCGCGGACACCCGGGCTGGTTCACCGTCGCGCAGGCGGCGTGGATCCTGTTCGAGCTGGCGATCATCTGCGCGTTGGCGGGTTGGCTGGTGGTCGAGTTCCTGCCGTGGCTGGTCGAGCGCGCCGGACTCGCCGGGACCTTGGTGGCGGTGCCGCTCGTGGCCTTCGGCGCCGCGGCCGCCTGGACGCCGCTCGCGCTGCTCTCGACCGTCGTCCTCAAGCGCGTGCTCGTCGGACGCTACGCGAGCGGCCGCCATCCGGCCTTCGGTGGTTGGCACCTGCGGCATTGGATCGTCACGCGCGCCGCGCGTCGCATCCCGTGGCGCGTCCTCGCCGGCACCGAGTTGACCTCGATCGCCATGCGCGCGCTGGGGGCGAAGGTCGGCCGCGGCGTGCACTTCCACCGCGGCGTGGACCTGGTCGACGGCGGCTGGGACCTGATCGAGCTGGGCGACCACGCCACCTTGGCGCAGGACGCGACGCTGCACGCCATCGAACTCGACGCGGGCACCCTCGTCGCCGGGCGCGTGCGCATGGGCGCGCACAGCTCGATCGGCATCCGCAGCGGCTTGGCGAGCGGCGCCGAGCTCGCCGATGGTTGCGTGCTGTCGGACTTGTCGTGGTTGGCGGCCGACGCGCGCACGGCTCCGGGCGAGGCGTGGGACGGAGTGCCCGCGCGCCGCGTCGGTCGGGCGCCCGAACCGCCGAGCCTCGACGGAACGCCCGCAGGCATCGCGGAAGGCGTGGCGTCCCTGTGCCTCCGCGCGCTGGCGCGCCTCGCCGTCGAGGCGCCGCTCGTGGGAGCCGCGCTCCTCGGCGCGGCGTGGTTCGGTCTCGACCAGGCGGCCTTGCTCGGTTGGCTCGAGGCCCCGCGACTCGAACTCGAACTCGTGCTCCTCGTGGGCGCGGTGCTCGTGCTCCGCGTGCCCGCCACCTTGCTGGTCGAAGGCCTGCTCGTGCGTTGGCTCGCGCCCACGCGTCCCACCGTGTGCAGACGGGGATCTTTGGCCTGGGATCGCCTGTGGATCGCGTCGGAACTCTCCGATTCGGCCTCCAGTTGGCTCAGCGGCTCGCTCATGTGGCCCATGTGGTTGCGCGCGGCGGGCATGAAGATCGGCCGCAACAGCGAGGTCAGCACCTTGATCGACCTCGTGCCGGGCATGGTCGAGATCGGCGACGAGTGCTTCCTCGCCGACGGCATCTACCTCGCCGGGCCGCGCCTGCGATCGGGGGTGGCCAGCATCGAACGCACGCGCATCGGCCACCGCACCTTCGTCGGCAACCACGCCACCATCCCCTCGGGCGAGCGCCTGCCCGACGACATCACGATCGGCGTCAGCACCGTCGCCACGGCGCGTTCGATCACGGGGCCGGGCATCTGGTTCGGGCATCCGCCCTTCCACATGGCGCGCAAGGCCGATCCGGGCCACGACCGCGCCTTGACGCACGAGCCCGGACTCGCGCGACGCGTGTCGAGATGGTCGTGGGAACTGCTGCGCTTCGCGCTGCCGCTGCCCATCGCGGCGCTGGCGCTCGGTTGGGCCGCGTTGGCCGAAGCGCCGGCGTGGCGTGCCTTCGGCGGACATGGCGCGTTGCTCGGCGTGATGGCGGCGACCATCGCCGCGGGCGCGGCCGCGGTCCTGTTCCTCGTGGCGTCGAAGTGGCTGCTCATCGGCCGCGTGCGACCGGGCACGCATCCGTTGTGGTCGTGCTGGTGCAGCCGCTGGGACTTCCTGTTCGTCGCGTGGAGCATGATCGGCCGCGGCTTCCTGGCCGAGCTCGAAGGCACCTTGATGCTGAACGCCGTGCTGCGCTGCTTCGGCGTGCGGATCGGCAAGCGCGTGCTGCTGGGCGCGGGCTTCTCGCAGGTCGTCGATCCCGACATGCTGTCCTTCGAGGACGACAGCACCGTGGTCGGCAACTTCCAGGCGCACACCTTCGAGGACCGCGTCCTGAAGATCGACCATGTGCGCATCCGCGCCGGCGCCACGGTCGGCCACCACGCGGTGTTGTTCTACGGCTCGGACATCGGCGCGCGCGCGCGCGTGGCGCCGCACGGCGTGGTGCTCAAGGGCGAACGCCTCGCGGGCGACGCGGACTGGAGCGGCGTGCCCGTCCAGCGGGTCGCGCGGCGCTGAGGTCCGCGTGGGCCGGTGCGCGTGGCCCGCGCGCGCATCCCGCGTGACGAATTGGCGGGGAAGGCGCTCGTCGCCTACCCTGTCGGTGGAGGAACCGCACCATGCCCCGCAACCTGCCCCCCGCCGTGTTGTCCGAACCGTACCACTCCGCCCTCGCCGGCAAGCATCCGCTCGAGTCCTTGAAGAAGGCGCCGAAGCGCGTGCGCAAGCTGTGGAAGGGCCAGTCGAAGAAGCGACTGCGTCGCCAGCCGACCCCGGGCGCGTGGTCCGCGCACCAGGTCGTGGCGCACCTGTGCGACGCCGAAGTCATGTTCGGCGCGCGCCTGCGCTTCATCGTCGCCATGGATCGTCCAACGATCGTCGGTTGGGACGAGAACCTGTGCGCGACGCGCCTGCCGCACGAGGCCGCCAGCACCGCGGAGCTGCACGAAGGATGGGCCGCGCTGCGCGCCTTGAACCTGGCGCTGCTCGAGCGCCTCGCGCCCGAGGCCTGGTCGCGCGTCGGGTTGCACAGCGAACGCGGCGAGGAGTCCTTGTCGAAGCTCGTGCACCTGCACGCGGCCCACGACCTCGTGCACGAGGCCCAGATCGCGCGCACGCTGGCCGCGAGGAGGAAGCCGGCGATCGAGGGCAAGCCCGCCCAGAAGGCCCGCAAGGACGACGGCGACGCGACACGCGCGAAGGGCGCGGCCGAGGAGTCCAAGGATGGCGGGGAAGGCTCGCGCAAGAGCTCCAAGAAGGAGCTCAAGCGCGCCATGAAGCAGGCTGAGAAGGCCGCGCGCAAGGCGAAGAAGGCCGCCAAGGACCGCAAGGAAGCGCAGGGGAGGAAGGCGGCCAAGGAAGGCAAGCCCGAACTCGCCGCGTCGAAGTCCTGAGCGCGCGGTTCGCCGCGCGGGGACGGCACCCACCAAGCGGAGCGGGCGTCGTCTTCCGCCTGGAGGACGACGCCCGCTCTCATCGCGCCGGTGTGGCGCGCTGGATCACTTGGCCTCGTTCTCGGCCTTGATCTTCTTGATCATCGCCTCCGGATCCTTCCAGAAGCCCTTCTCGCAGCTCTTGCAGCACAAGCGCACGAGGGTCGTGCCGTACAGCACATCCTTGGCGCCGTCGCCGATCGCTTCGCCCGACACCGGGCACTTGGCCTTGTAGGTCTTCTTCTGCGCCTCGATGTAGGCGGCGTCGACCTTATCCATCGAGGCCGTCGCGTCCTTTTGGACCTTGGCGGCGCAATCGCCGCAGCAGGTGCGCACGAGGCGCGTGCCGACGACCACGTCCTTCGCCTTCTCGCCGAGCTTGTTGCCGGAGATCGGGCAGCTGTCCAGCGGGTACGAAGCCTTCTGCGCGGCGATCACGCCTTCGTCGAGCTTCTTGAAGATGGCGTCCTTGTCCTTGGCGACGCCCTTCGTGCAGCCCTTGCAGCACAAGCGCACCATGCGGCCCTCGACGACCATGTCGAGCGGCTTGCCCATCGAGCCCAGCTTCTCGCCGGACACCGCGCAGGTGTCGAGCGGATAGCTCGGCGCTTGCGCGCGGATGGCGGCGGCGTCGGCCTCGGAGGGCTTGGCCTCCTCCTTGCCTTGCTCCTTGGGCTGTTCGGGCTTGGGCGCGGGGCGAGGCGCGGGCTTCTCTTCGACGCGCGTGGCGGCGTGGACGGTGACGAACGAAAGCGCCGCGACGGCGAGGGCGGCGAGTGCGAGCTTGATCTTCATGGCGATGTTCCTTCGGGGAGTGGGACGCCGGCGTGCGAACGCCGCACGCGAATGGTAGCGATTTCAGGTCTGCGGCTCCCGAGTCCCGCGGCGCGTAGAATCAGGGGACGGTAAATCCGTGCAGCAGCAGGACCAACGCAGGGAATCCGAAGCGACGGGCGGGCCTCCCGGGCGCGGCCCGCGGCTGAAGCGCCGACCGGTGCTCGTCGCTTGGCGCGCATCGTCCTCCATGGCGGCCACGTGCGGCCTCTTCCTCTTGTGGGCCGCGGGC
>JBKDQQ010000063.1:0-2193 GCA_046341775.1 Planctomycetia bacterium | reverse complement strand
GTACCGCGAGATGCGCACCATCGAGCGCAAGATCGCGGCGCTGAAGGGCCTGCCCAAGGCCAAGGACCAGGTGCGCGAGCTGCAGGACCGCTTGATGGAGCTGGAGCTCGAGGCCCTCGAGCCCACGCACCGCCTCAAGCGCCGCCTCGACCAGGTGCGCCTGCACTTCGCCGAATACGAGGACGCCAAGCGCAAGCTGAGCTCGGGCAACCTGCGCCTCGTGGTGTCGATCGCCAAGAAGTACAGGAACCGCGGCCTGTCGTTCCTCGACCTCATCCAGGAGGGCAACACCGGCCTGATGAAGGCGGTCGAGAAGTACGAGTACCGCCGCGGCTACAAGTTCTCGACCTACGCGACCTGGTGGATCCGCCAGGCCATCACGCGCTCGATCGCCGACCAGGCGCGGACCATCCGCATCCCGGTCCACATGATCGAGACGATGAGCAAGCTGCGCAACGTCACGAAGAAGCTCGTCCAGCAGAAGGGCCGCGAGCCCAGCGTCGAGGAGGTGGCCGAGGCCACCGGCATCTCGGTGGACGAGGCGAAGCGCGTGATGAAGATCAGCAAGCACCCGATCTCGCTCGATCGCCCGATCGGCGAGAGCGACGACAGCTACTTCGGCGACTTCATCGAGGACGAGTCGGCCGAGAGCCCGCTGCAGGCGGCGGGCCACGAGATGCTCAAGGAGCGCATCGACGACGTGCTCAACACGCTCACCTTCCGCGAGCGCGAGATCGTCAAGCTGCGCTACGGCATCGGCGACGGCTACACCTACACCCTCGAGGAGGTCGGTCGCATCTTCCGCGTGACGCGCGAGCGCGTGCGGCAGATCGAGGCCAAGGCCGTGCGCAAGCTGCGCCACCCGGTGCGGGCGCGCCAACTGGCGAGCTTCCTCGACGGGGCGCAGGTGCCCGACGACCCGAACGAATGGTCGACGGACGACGCCGACATGGCGCTCGACCTGGGCGGCGACGTCTGAGGTCCGCCGCGGCGGGCCCCGGGGCCGCGCCACGGTGTCGCTTCCGCGCGGGGTGGTCGCAGGACCGCCCCGCGCTTCGTTCGAGGCGCGCATTCCTCCCGCGCCGCACGCTCCCGCGCGCGCCTCGCCACCCGCGCGCGGCGCGCGGTCGGCGCCGCGGCCTCTGGCTCGCGGCCGTGCGCGGCCTTGGCGACGCGCCCCGCGCGGCGAGCCTGTGCTCGCGACCGCGCTCGAAGGTGGCGCCATGGCGGGGCGCGCGGGTAGACTTCGCCCCCATGCATTCGGTGCTGCAGGCCCTCCAGTCGCTGCAAGAGGTCGATCGCGACCTGTTCAAGGTCCTCGTGGAACTGAAGCGGCTGCCCGAGGAGGAGAAGCGCCGCAAGGCCGCGCTGGACAAGCTCCAGGCGCGCGCCACCGAGCTGCGCAACGAAGCCAAGGCGCTGCGGGTCAAGTCCAAGGAGTTGGACGACCGCGCCACGATCGCGCGTCAGCGCCTCAAGAAGGTCGACGCCGAGGCCATGGCCTCGCGCGCCGACCAGGCGCTGCTGGCCGCCTACGACCACGAGCGCCGAACCCTGAAGCGCGACATCGGCTCGGCGGAGGAGGAGGGCCTCGGGCTGCTCGAGCAGGTCGACGCCCTGGAGAAGCAAGCCGTCGAAGCCGAGGCCAAGACCGCCGCCGAGCAGGCGGTCCACGCCGAGTTCCTGCAGAACATGGCCAAGGAGATGTCCGCCGCGAACGCGCGACGCGCCGACCTCGAAGCGCGACGCAAGGAACGCATGGGTGGAGGCTTGCCGGCCGACACGCTCGCCTTGTACGTGCGCGTGCTGTCGACGCGCGAGGGCGAGGCGCTGGCGCAGCTCGACGGCCGCACCTGCGGCGCGTGCTTCATGGAGGTGCCGACCAACATGGTCGTGCGCGTCTCGCGCGGCGCCGATCTGGTGCAGTGTCCGTCCTGCGACCGGATCCTCTACATCTGAGGACGCGCGCGCGGTCCCGGCGCTGCGTGCACGGTGCAGCCGCAGCCTGATGGCTCGACTCCGCGCGGCGCCCTGCGCGGACCTCCCTGAGCGGACCTCCCTGAGCGGACCACCTCGCGCCGGCATCCTTGCGCGGAGCCCACGCCGCGCCGCGCCCCGGTGCGGGCGGCATTGCGCTGCAGGCGCTTCGTGCGAATCACTGGAGGATCTGCGCCAAGCGGCAGGGCTTGCGCG
>JBKDQQ010000062.1:0-14885 GCA_046341775.1 Planctomycetia bacterium | reverse complement strand
GCCAGCTTGCCGGCGAAGCGCAGCGGATGGCGCAGTTCGCGCACCAGGCGCCGCGGGCGGCGGTAGAAGCGGCGGTAGCCCTCGCGGATCTTCTCCTCGATGCGCGCCGCGCTCATGTGCTCGTTGCCCTCGAGCGCCTTGAAGCCCGTCATCGTCGCGTAGTCGAACTCGCGCGTGCCGTGCAGCATCTTGAAGAGCGGCGTGCCCGGGTACGCGGTGACCGCGCAGAACTGCACCTGGTCCGGGTCGCAGCGCTCGACGAGGTCGAAGGTCTGCTCCACCATCGACTCGGTCTCCTCGGGGAACCCGACCATGCAGAAGGCGCGCGTCTCCACGCCGTGGCGCCGCGCGGCCTCGAAGACCTCGACGCAGCGCGCGACGTCCAGCTCCTTCCTGCCGTCGAGGAGCTTCGAGCCGCAGTGCTTCTTCTGGATCTCGACGTTGCCGGACTCCACGCCCAAGGAGATGTGCGTGCAGCCCGCCGCCGCCATGGCTGCCACGAGCTCGGCGTCGAGCGTCTTGACCGCGGTCTCGCACTGCCACGACAGATCGAGCTTTTCGCGCCGGATCCCCTCGCAGATCGCCAAGACGCGGTCCTTCCTCGTCGAGAAGATCGGATCGCGGAAGACGACCTGCTTGACGCCGTGCACGCGCACGATGTCGACGAGTTCCGCCAGCACGTGCTCCGGCGAACGGAAGCGGAAGCGCAGGCCTTGCGCGAGGGTGTAGCCGCAGAAGCTGCAGTTCAACGGACAGCCGCGCGAGCTCTTGACCGTGGTCACCGGCCCTTCGATGCCGGGAAAGCGGTACAGCTGGTTCTCGAGCAGGTGGCGCGCGGGCAAGGGCAGATCGTCGAGCTTCTCGATCTTCTCGCGCTCGGGCTCGTGCACGATGCCGCCCGCGTCGCGGCGCGAGGTGCCCGCGATCCCGGCGAAGCCGGTCTTGTCGCGCACCGCGCGCGCGAGGTCGCGCACGGTGTACTCGGGTTCGCCGCGCACGACCACGTCGACCGCGTCGCGCTCGAAGATCTCGCCCGGCGTGTAGGTCACCTGCGAACCGAGGATCGCCACCGGCACGCCCAGCTCGGCGCGCAACGCGCGGCACAGCGCCAGGTCCAGATCCAAGGAAGTCGACGACGAATCGACGCACACGAAGTCGGGGCGCTCGAGCTTGATCGAGGCCAGCGCGCCCGCCGCGTCGAGTCCGCGCGCGTCGGCGTCGTGGATCGCCACCGCATGTCCGTCCTGCAGGAGCACGCCGGCGATGTGCGCCAGTTCGATCGGCGGATACAGCAGTCCCGGATTGACCGCCATGCCGAAGCCCCCCATCAGCCCACGGCTGACGCGGTACTGGGGCGGCGACGGCGGGTTGACGAGGACGACCTTGACCATCGGACGCGGGGAAGTATCGCATCCGCGGGGCCCCGTTGCAGGGTCCACGGCCTGCGGAGCCCGCGCGAGCCCCTCCTTGGACCGAATTTCCTTCGCCCCGCGGGCAGAAGGAACGACGCGCGCCGCGTATAAGCGCAGTCTCGGGTGCCGCGCTCGAACCTACTCCCAGGCGACTGGGCTCCCGTCCAACCTGATGACCGACCAAGCCAACCCGTCCGATCTGCCGCCGCAGGAGCCTCCGCAACCCATGCCGGAACCCGCAGGTTGGCAACCCCCGTCGCTCGCATCGGACGCCATCGGTGGCGCGCACCCGGCAACCCCCGCCTCCAACCCGCTCCACGCGGAGCCGCACGAACCTGCCGCTGGCGATGCCACGCCGGCCTCGAGTGCTTGGCAGGACGCCACTGCGCGCGAGGTTGCCGCGAACAAGCCCCTGTACGCCCCGCCGGCCCTCGGGCCGATCGAGCCTGCGCAGGAGCAGCCCGGGGCCCGCACACCGGGTGCTGCGCCAGGGACAGGGCCACGTCCGGACGGCGCCACGGATCCCAGATCGCCGCAGCCCGTCGTGCCGTCGCCGAACCCGTCCGTCGGATCCACTGCGGGATCCACTGCGGGATCCACTGCGGGCCCTGCTGCGGGCTCCGCTGCGGAATCGGCTGCGGGCTTCGCTGCGGAATCGGCTGCGGGCTTCGCCCGGGGACCAACGCCATCGCCGTCCGCGACTGGCGCTTCAGCGTGGGGCGCGGTCGCTTTGGGACCCGTGGTTCCCGTCGGCGCTCCGAAGCCGCCCGTGGCCGCGCCGCCGCCTCTGCCTGCGGCAGAAGCCTCCTCGCCACATGGTGCCGCACCCGCGGTTGCAGGCACCTCGGCCAGCGCCGCGGTTCCGCCGCCGCCGCCGCTCCCTCCGGAAGCCACCGCCGCCGGAACCTCCCGCCCACCCGCGCTCGACACGTCGCGCTTCGGCGCGCCGCCGAGCATCCCCGGCGACCCGTCCGGTGCGCGCACCGAGGGCAGCAAGCGCGTGCTGGCGGGAGTGCTGGCGATCCTCTTCGGCTGCGTGGGAGTGCACAAGTTCGTGCTCGGCTACCGCGAGGCGGGCGCGGTCATGCTGCTCGTGACCTTCGTCGGCAGCCTGTGCACTTCCGGCATCAGCCTGCTGGCCGCCGCGGTCGTCGGCATGATCGAAGGCATCGTGTACTTGAGCAAGAGCGACGCCGAATTCGTGCGCGAGTACCAAGTCGGCCGCCGCGAGTGGTTCTGATCGCGGCCAGCGTGCGGCGCGTGCGAGGGAGCACTTGGCCCCAGGCGGCATGTTGCGTGTGGCTGCCGCCGCTTTTCGCCTTCGTGCTGTCGCCGCTCTCCGAGTGCGCGCATTGCGTGCGCCTGTACGCCGCGCTGTACCCGCTCGCGCCGGGTGTCGGGGCCGGGCTCGCCGCGGCGAACGCGGGAAGCGGATCGAATACGGTGCTGTGGATCGCCGCGCCCGCGACCGTCGGCCTGTGGTGGGCGACGCGCGCAGGCCTCGCGGCGCGCACGCGTTCCGTGCGCACCTGGACGGTGGTGATCGCGACGCTGTGCTCGGGCGCCTCGTCGGTGGCGCTCGGGCACCTCTTGAGGATGTGAGGCGACGCGCGGCTATTGGCGCCGCAGCGCGCAGCCGATCTCCCCCAGCGCGCGCTCGACGCGCTCGAGGAACTTGTGCACTTCCGCCTCGCCCAGGGTCTTGTCGTCGGCGCGCAGCTCAACATGCCACGCCAACGAACGCGCTTGCGGCGGCAACGCGCCTCCGCGGTAGACGTCGAAGACCTCCATGCCGCGCACCAGGCCCTTGCCCGAACGCGCCAGCAGTTCTTCGCAGCGCGCCGCGGGCACGGAGTCGGGCACGACCACGGCCAAGTCGACCTTCACGCCGGGGAAGCGCGGCAGGGGTTCGTAGCCGCGCGGCTCGGCGGAGGCGGCCAGCAGGGCGTCGATCGACACGACCGCGCAGGCGACATCGCTCTTCAAGTCGCCCGCGAAGCCGAGGCGCTGCCCGCACACCGGATCGAGGGCCATGGCGATGGCGAGTTCGTGCGCGCCGTCCTTCGAACGGAAGCCCGCGCGCACGATCGGGTGCGCGCACGGTTCGCACGCGCGCGGCTCGCCGGCGATGGCTTGCGCGTGGCCCAGTCCGGCGAGCAGGTCCTCGACGATGGAACGCACCTGCATCCACGCAGCACCGTCCGAGCGCTGGTCCTTCGACGGCGGCAGGGCGAGGACGATGGCGCACTCGTGGACCTCGCGCGGCTCGCCGCGCGGGCCGGCCTGCTCGGGCAGGTAGCCCTTGCCCACCTCGAACAGCGCCACGCGCTCGGCGTGGTGGCGATTGTCGCGCGCCTTCTCGAGCACGCTGCCGAGCACGCCGCGACGGATGCGGCTGAAGCCCTCGGCCACGGGGTTGACGACCGCGACATGCGGCAACCCGGCGAGCGACAACTGCTCCAGCAGCGCGTCCGAGACGAAGCTGTAGCTCAGGGCCTCGTGCAGTCGAGCATCGCGCGCCAACCGATCCTGCACGGCGCGCACGAGCATGCGCCGGCGCCAACCTTCGTCGCGCGGAGGCGGCTCCACCGGAGCCACCAGCGGCCGCGTGGGGATGTTGCCGTAGCGGTGGATGCGCCCGACCTCCTCGACGAGGTCCTGTTCGATGCCGATGTCCTTGGTGGCGCGGCGCGCAGGCACGGCGACCACCAGCTCGCCCTCCTTGGAGGACACGCCGAAGTCGAGGCTGGCGAGGATCTCGGCGATGCGCGCGTCGGACAGGTCGACGCCCAGGAGGCGCCGCACGCGTTCCGGGCGCACCCGCACCTCGAGCGCGGGATCCTTCCACGCGCCGACGTCCGTCACGGCCCCGGCGACGCGCGCCGCCGGATCGATCTCCTTCAGGAGCCGCACGAAGTGCGCCGCGGCCTGCGCGACCAGGGTGGGATCGAGATGCTTCTCGAAGCGCGTGGACGAATCCGTGCGCAGCGCGAGTCGTTGCGCGGTGCGACGCACGACCGCCGGTTGGAAGCAGGCGACCTCGAGCAGCAGGGTGCTGGTGCCCTCCTGCACCTTGCTCCCCTCGCCGCCCATCACGCCGGCGAGCGCCACCGGCTCGTCGCCCGCGCAGATCAGCATGTCGCCGCTCGACAAGTGGCGCTCGACGCCGTCCAGCGTGCGCAGGCGCTCGTCCGCGCGCGCATCTCGCACCACGATGCCGCGTCCAGCGAGCTTGGCGCGATCGAAGCAGTGGTTGGGCTGGCCGAGGTCGTGCATGACGAAGTTCGACAAGTCGACCAGCAGGTCGATCGGCCGCGCGCCGACGGCGAAGAGCAGCGCGCGCAGCCACTGCGGAGACCGGCGCGGCGCCACGCCGTCGATGGGCACGGCCATGTAGCGCAGGCACCCGGCGCTCTCGATCGCCACCGGCGTCGCGGGGCCGGAGCAGGACTCGAGCGGGGCCAGGTCCAGAGGCTTCAACGGGCGCTTGCGCATCGCCGCGATCTCGCGCGCGAGTCCGCGATGCCCCCACAAGTCGGGCCGGTGCGTGAGCGACTTGTTGTCGATCTCGATGATCCAATCGACGAGGCCCAGCTCCGCTGCGACGCTGCCGCCGGGCTTGGTGGAGAGCGGCAGCTCCCAGATGCCGTCGTGCTCGTCGCCGAGCCCGAGCTCGCGCTCCGAGCAGATCATCCCGCACGATTCGACGCCGCGGATCTTGCTCTTCTTGATGTGCACGTCGCCCGGGAGCTTCGTGCCCGGCAAGGCGACCGCCACGTGCAATCCAGCGCGCACGTTGGGCGCGCCGCACACGATCTGCTGCGGCTCGGCGAGGCCCACGTCGACCTTGCACACCGACAACTTGTCGGCGTCGGGATGCTTCTCGCGCTCGAGCACATGCCCGACCACGACCGCGTCGAGGTGCGGCAGGAAGCGCTCGACGCCCTCGACCTCGGCCGTCGAGAGGGTGAAGTCCTGCGCCACGTCCTGGGCCGTCAGGCCGGACAGGTCCACGTGCCGCGCGAGCCACTGGAAGCTGATCTTCATGGTCGTGCCTGGTTCAGCCGATGCGCTGGAATTGGCGCAGGAAGCGCGTGTCGCCGGACAAGAGGTGGCGCACATCGTCGATGCCGTAGCGCAGCATGACGAGGCGCGACAAGCCGAGCCCGAAGGCGAAGCCGGAGTACCGCGCCGGGTCGATGCCGCCGGCCCGCAGCACGTTCTCGTGCACCATGCCGCACGGCAGGAGCTCGATCCAGGTCGACTGCTTGCACACGCTGCAGCCCGACTTGCAGAACGGGCAGCGCGCGTCGAGTTCGAAGCCCGGCTCGACGAACGGGAAGTAGCCCGGTCGCAGGCGCACTTCGATGTCCTTGCCGAAGACGCCTCGCAGCAGCGTCTTCATCGCGTGGATCAGGTGGCCGACGGAGACGTCCTCGTCCACGACGAGGCCTTCCATCTGGTGGAAGGTGTGCTCGTGCGAGGCGTCGGTCGTCTCCTGGCGGAAGACCTTGCCGGGCGCGATGGCGCGGATCGGCGGCTTGCGCTTCTCCATCGCGCGCACCTGCACCGGCGAAGTGTGCGTGCGCAGGACGAGCTCGCCGGCAGGATCGCAGCGGAAGGTGTCCTGCATGTCGCGCGCCGGGTGGTCGCGCGGGATGTTGAGGGCCTCGAAGTTGTACCAGTCGAGTTCGATCTCCGGGCCGTCGAGCACCTCGAAGCCCATCGAGGTGAACAAGTCCTCGAGTTCGCGCACGACTTGGGTGATCGGATGCAAGGCGCCACGATCGACGCGCGGCGCGCGCATGGTGGGATCGAAGCCCTCGACGCGGCGCGAGGCGGAGAGCGCGGCGTCCTCCAGCTCGCGCTTGCGCGCCTCGATGGCGGCCTCGAGCTCGGACTTGATGCGGTTGGCGGCCTGCCCGGCGCCCTTGCGCTCGGCGGGCGGCAGCGTCGGGATCGAGGCCAGCAGATCGGCCACCACGCCGCCCTTCTCCAGCGCGGCGCGCGCGATGGCGCGCAAGTCCTCGACGGCCGTGGCCGCGGCGACCTGCGCCAACAACCTGGCGAGCGTGCTCGCGTGTTCGGGGGACAAGTCGGTCATGGCGTGTTGCCGGTCTCGGCCGCTGGCGCGGCCCTGCGTGTGGTGGTGCGAAACAGGTGCTTGCGGAGGAACTCTAGCCGAGGGCCGCGGTCCGCGTCTCGCGAGCGTCCTCGAAGCCCGCCCTGCCTGTGGGTACCAGGACTGCCTGTGGGTACGGGCCCTGCCTGCGGAATCGAGGCCTGCCTGCCGAATCGAGGCCTGCCTGCGGAATCGAGGCGCGCCTGCGGAATCGAGCCCTTCATGCGCACGGGCCGCGCCGGTGGTTGCCGGAGCGGCCCGTGCGACGGTCGGATCAGGCCGCGCTCAGCGACGGGCGCCCTTGGCTTCGGCGACCAGAGCGTCGAAGCCGGAGGGATCCTTGATCGCGATCTCCGACAGCTGCTTGCGGTCGAGCTCGACGCCCGCCTTCTTCAAGCCGTCGACGAAGGTCGAGTAGTTCATGCCGCGCACGCGCGTGGCCGCGTTCAAGCGCACGATCCACAGGCGGCGGAACATGCGCTTCTTCGTGCGACGGTCGCGCGAGCTGAAGGCCCAGGCGCGCAGCAGCGTCTCGCGCACCGTGCGCCACAGGGTCGAACGACCGCCGCGGAAGCCCTTGGCGGCCTTGAAGTAGCGATTCTTCTTCTGGCGGCGCGGAGCGCCGATCTTGATGCGAACCATGGCGGATCAGGGCTCCATCATGCGGCCGATCAGGATCGACCAGGTCTTGTTGAGGACCATGCGACGGCGCAGCTTGCGCCCCGTCTCGCCATTGAAGCTGGCGTGCATGTGGCCCCGGCCGGGCTTGGAGCAGACGGCCTTGCCGTGCTTGCTCATGCGGAAGCGCTTCTTGACCGCTCCCTTCGACTTCATCTTGGGCATCGTTCGTCCTCGATTCCGTGACTGGCTTGGTTTCGACTCCCCGCTCCCAGGCATGCCCTGCCGGTTGCGGGGGCTCGACCGTCGCCGATCGAGCTTGGAGGGGCAAGAGGATAGCGGAGCGGGCTCCGCATGCCAAGTGCCCTCCCTGTGTCGGCGCTTCCCGGCCCCTGCTGCAGGCGAAACCGAGTCGGGCCGGCGGCGGGGTGCGGTCCCCCGTCCCCGCCACACGGCCTGTCCTCCTGCCCGGGGCCGACCGGCGCGCCTCCTCGTCCCCTAGACCACCTCAGGTGGACGCGCCGGGCGCGAAGCGGCGCGCCGTGGCGAGTCCCGCCACCACGCCCGCGAGGCGCACGGCTTCGAACACCTGGGACTCGCCCATGCCGCCGGCGGAGAGCACCGCCTCGTGGGCCTTGACGCAGTGCTCGCAGCCATTGATGGCGGACACCGCCAGCGACATCAGCTCGAAGGTCGGCTTGTCGGTCTTCGGCGCCGCGAGACGCTGCATGCGCAGGCGCACCGGCAGCGACTCGTAGCCCTGCTTGCCGATCTGGTGGCGGAAGCGATAGACGACGTTGTTCATCGCCATCAAGGCCGCGGCCGCCTTGGCGTCCTCGTGCAGCGCCTCGTCGCACGCGTCGCCGCCGGCGCGGAAGAGCGCTCCCGCCAGTTCGGCGTCGCCTTGCGCCAGCGCGCAGGCGAGCGCCACGCCGAAGCGCGAGCGCGCCGGCAGTTCGCCGCCTCCGAGCAGGTTGTCGAGGTTGACGCGCAGGTCGCGCGCGGCGTCGCCCGTCGGGGCGAGCAGGGATTGCAGCGCTTCCACGGTCAGACCTTCAGCGTGGGTTCGCCGCTCTTCCAGTTGCACGGGCACAACTCGTCGCTCTGCAGGGCGTCGAGCGTGCGCAGCACCTCCTCGACGTTGCGGCCCACCGACAGGTCGTTGACGCACACCCATCTGATCACCCCCTGCGGATCGACGAGGAAGGTGGCGCGCAGCGGCACGCCCTCCTCCTTGTGCAGGATGCCCAGCGCGGTCGACAGTTCGCGCTTCGTGTCCGACAGCATCGGATAGGGCAGGTCGCGCAGGTCCGGGTGGTGCGTGCGCCAGGCGTGGTGAACGAACTCCTGGTCGGTGCTGAGGCCGAGGATCTGGGCGTCGCGCTCCCGGAAGCGCGCGTCGGCCTTGCCGAAGGCCGCGATCTCCGTGGGGCACACGAAGGTGAAGTCCTTGGGCCACGAGTACAGCACCAGCCACTTGCCGGGGTGGCTCGCGTCGGTGATGCGCGCGAACTCCTTGCCCTTCTCGAGCGAAACGCAGGCCTTCAGGTCGAACGGGGGCAGGCGGTCTCCTACGGTCAACATGTTCGAGTTCCTCGTCGCGTCGGCTGGCGCGCGGGCGCCCCTCCATCGCCGGCCGCGCGGGGACGTCCCGCACCGGGCCGGCGCGGCCTCGGGGCCCGCGCGACGACATGGCGATCATCGCCCCGCCCGCGGGCCGCGCCCAATCGGAAGGCGCTATGCCCTTCATAGGCGCTGCCTATGCGGTTAACATTTGCGCATAGGAGGCTCCTATGGCCCGCATCGACCTGACCGCCGTCAGCCTGTCCGAACTGCGCTACTTCGTGGCGCTGTGCGACGAGGCCTCGTTCTCCAAGGCCGCGCAAGCCTGCGGCGTGTCGCAACCGACCTTGTCGGAAGCCATCCGCAAGCTCGAGGCGACGCTCAAGGTCCCGCTCGTCGAGCGCGGCGCCAAGCAGGTCGAGCCGACCGCGGTGGGCGCCGAGGTGTGCGCCTCGGCGCGCGCCGTGCTCGATGGCGTGGCCTCCATCGGCGCGATCGCCGAGCGCGGCGCGGAGCCGCTGTCGGGCACGCTCTCCCTGGGCGTGATCCCCTCGCTCGCGCCCTACTTGCTGCCGTGGCTGCTGCCCGCGCTGCGGCGGCGCTTCCCGCGCCTCAAGCTCGTGTTCCGCGAGCTGAAGACGCAGGAATTGCTGGCGCAGTTGTCGTCGCACGACATCGACGCCGGCATCCTCGCGCTACCCGTGCACGAAGCCGGCATCGCCAAGAGCCCCATCTTCGACGAGCCGTTCCTGCTGCTCGTGCCCGAGGACCACCGCCTGGCCGCGCGCAAGTCCGTCAAGGAGTCCGACCTCGACCTGGAGCGCGTGCTGCTGCTGGACGAGGGCCACTGCTTGCGAGACCAGGCCTTGGAGGTCTGTCGCCGCGCGGGCGCGGACACCACCCACGAGGACTTCCGCGCCACGAGCCTCGAGACCTTGCGGCACATGGTGGCCGCGGGCATGGGCGTGACCCTGCTGCCCGCGCTGGCGCAGAAGGGCGCGCGCGCGCGCACCGTGGCGCTGCCCTTCGCGGCGCCGGCGCCGACGCGGCGCATGGCGTTGTGCTGGCGCAAGTCGCACCCGCGCCCGGCGGACCATCTGGCCTTGGCGCGCTTCCTGCGCGAAGAGGCGCCCGAGGGCGTCAAGCCTCCCGCGCGCGGCGCGTAGGCGCGGGAGCGGACCCGGGTGACGCGCGCCAAGCACGAGCGCGCCTGGTGCCGGTCGGCACGAGGCGCGCAGACGCGCGGCGCAGGCCGGCGCGACAGATCATGGCCACGCGGGCGATGACCGTGCAGGGACGGACTCTTGCAGGAACGGACCCTGCAGAAACAGACCCTGCAGAAACAGACCCCGCGGACGGAACTTGGAGGGCCTGGCCGCGCGGGAACGGGCGCCGCGGAGACGCCCGATGCGAACGTGCGCGACGCTACTTGGCGGCGAGCAGCATGGTCATGCGCTTGCCCATCAGCTTGGGCGTCATCTCGATCTTCGAGATGTCCCCCAGCGACTCCGCCACCTTCTGCATGACCTGGTAGCCGTGCTCCGGGTGCGCCATCTGGCGTCCGCGGAAGATGCACACGACCTGCACCTTGTGGCCTTCCTTGAGGAACTTGCGCCCTTGGTCCAGGCGGTACGACAAGTCGTGCTCGTCGATGGCCGGACGCACGCGCAGTTCCTTCAGGCCGCTCGCCTTGGCGTGCGAACCCTTCTCCTTCTTGCGCTGCGCGTACTTGAACTTGCCGAAGTCGAGGATGCGGCACACCGGCGGACGCGCCGTCGGCGAGACCTCGACGAGATCGAGCCCGGCCTGGTCGGCCATGCGTTGGGCTTCGGCGGTCGGCAGGATGCCCACCTGCGCGCCGTTCTGGTCGATCAAGCGGACCTCGGGGATCCGGATCTGGCGATTCACACGATAGTCGGTCGAGCTCAAGAGTCTCCTTGGTTGCGGGCTGCGTGCGGTTCGAGTCGTCGCTCGCGCGGCCGAAGGGACGCGCCAAGCAGTCGATCAGCGCGACGCCAGCGGCGACGCGCATGGATCATGGTCTCCACCCCGCGCCGCGCCCGACCGCCGTGCGCGACGGCGAAGTGCGGGGCGCCGCGCGAGCGGAACCGTCCGGGAGGATACGCCATGCGAGGCGCCGACGCCACCAGACGGCGGACCACCCTCGGCAGGCCCCACGCGGGGGACGCGGGTCCGCCGGGTGCGCAGGCCGAGCCCGCGCCTTCCGCCGCAGGCTGGTGCCGCCGCCGGCCGGGCGCACGGCCCCCCCGCGAGGGCGGAGAGGGCTCGCCAGCGCCGGCCGTCGCTCACTTCGTCGGCGGGAGCACCGAGCGCACGTGGACCTCCTCCAGTTGGCGCGGATCGACCTGCGACGGAGCGCCGCACATCAGGTCGGTGGCCGAAGCCGTCTTGGGGAAGGCCAGCACGTCGCGGATGTTGTCGAGGCCCAGCGTCAACGCGCTGAGGCGGTCGAGTCCGACAGCGAAGCCCGCGTGCGGCGGCGCGCCGAAGCTGAGCGCCTCGAGCAGGAAGCTGAACTTCTTCTGCTGCTCCTCGGGGCCGATGCCGAGCAGAGTGAAGATGCGCTGCTGCACGTCGCTCCTGTGGATCCGCACCGAGCCGGAGCCGAGCTCCCAGCCGTTCATGACGAGGTCGTAGGCGCGCGACAGGAGCGCCTCGAGCTTGGCCTTGTCGGGTGCCTCCCCGCCGAGGCTCCAGTCGATGGGCGCGGTGAACGGATGGTGGGCCGAGAAGAACCGGCCGCTTTCGTCGTCCCACTCGAGCAGCGGGAATTCGGTCACCCAAGCGAAGCGGAACTCGCCGGGCTTGGCGGGGAAGAAGCGCTTGCCGAGCGCGTTGCGCAACTCGCCGAGCGCGCGCCACACGACCTTCTGTCGGTCCGCGACGAACAAGGCGAGATCGCCCTCTTCCGCGCCCAGTTGGCGCATCAACGCCTCCGCCTGCTCGCCGGCGGCGAAGCGCGCCAGCGGACCGACGCCGCCGTCCTTGCCGCAGCGCCACCACGCCAGGCCCTTCGCGCCGGCCGCCTTGGCCACCGGCTCGAGTCCGCTCTCGATGTCCTTGCGCGACAGTTCCAGCGCCTTGGGCACGACGAGCGCCTTCACGCGTCCGCCGTTCGCGATGCAATCGGCGAACACCTTGAACGAGGACTGCGCGGCCCACGGGCCGCATTCGACGAGCTCGAGTCCGAAGCGCAGATCGGGCTTGTCGACGCCGTAGCGCTCCATCGCCTCCGTCCACGACAAGCGCTGGAACGGGACCTGGATCTCGATGCCCATCGCCTCGCGGAAGGTCTCCTGCAGCACCCGTTCCCAAGTGGCGAAGATGTCCGACTCCTCGACGAAGCTCATCTCCATGTCGAGCTGCGTGAACTCAGGCTGGCGGTCGGCGCGCAGGTCCTCGTCGCGGAAGCAGCGCGCCACCTGGAAGTAGCGATCGAGCCCGGCCACCATCAGGATCTGCTTGAAGAGCTGCGGCGACTGCGGGAGCGCGTAGAACTCGCCCGGATGCACGCGGCTCGGCACGAGGTAGTCGCGGGCGCCTTCCGGCGTGGCGCGCGTCAGGATCGGCGTCTCGACCTCGACGAAGGACTGGCGCTCGAAGGCGCGCCGCATGGCGTTGATGAAGCGCGAGCGGTGCACCAGGTTGCGCTGCATGCCGGGACGGCGCAGGTCGATGTAGCGGTAGCGCAGGCGCGTCTCGACGGCGGTGTCGTCGTCCTCGATCTGGAAGGGCGGCGTGCGGCTCTTCGACAGCACCTCCAGGCGGTCGACCATGACTTCGATCTCGCCCGTCTCGCGCTCGGGATTGACGTTCTGCGGCTCGCGCGCCACCACGCGACCGGTCACCGAGACGGTGTCCTCCGGGCCGAGCTTGACGGCGTCGCTGATGTTCGTGCCCAGCACGATCTGCGTCAGGCCGTAGCGGTCGCGCAGGTCGACGAAGTAGATGCCGCCGTGGTCGCGGCGCTTGTGGATCCAACCGTTGAGGACGACGGTCTGGCCGACATGCGCCTTGCGCAGTTCGCCGCAAGTGTGCGTGCGGCGCCAATCGCCGACGTTTCGTTGTGCAGTCATGGTGGGGTGCCCGTCGCGCGAAGGAGCGCGCAGCGGGGCGCAAATGGTACACGCCGCGCAACGGACGCGCCGCAAGCAGGCGGGTTCGCGCACGGACCGCGCGCACCGCAAGCGCGCTCCCGATTCGGGAGGGCGTCGCGCGGGATCGTCGCGCAGGATCGTCGCGCGGGCGGATGGCCCGAAGACGCCTGCGCCCCGCGCGCGCCCCCGAGGAGGGCCCGGCGCGGGGCGCAGGATGGAGTCGCGCATCCGGATGCGTCCCGGGCGCGTGCCGATGGCCGGCCCCCTGCTCGGGGACCGCCGGCGGGTCACGCGCCTTCGGACGCTGTGCGCAAGCGCAGCAGCGCGCGCTTGAGCGCCGCCTCGGCGCGCAGGAGATCGACCGGCGCCCCGGCGTCCTCGCGGCGCGCGGCGATGCGCTCGCGCGCGCGACGCTCGGCGGCCTTGGCGCGCACGACGTCGATCTCGGCCGGCTTCTCGCCAGCCTCGGTCACGACGCGCACGGTGGCGCCGCGCACTTCGCAGAAGCCGCCGGACACGAAGATCGTGCGCCGCGAGCCGCCCTCGTCGTAAGCGAGCTGTCCCGCGTCCAGCGCCGCGACCATCGGGGCGTGGCGCGGCAGGATGCCGATCTGCCCGTCCAAGCCGGGGATCGTCACCGATCCCACGGCGGAGTCGAGCGCGATCTTGTCGGGCGTGATGACCCGCAGGGTGAGAGTCGCGGCCATCGATCAGCCGCCCTGCATCTTCTTGGCCTTGGCGACCGCCTCGTCGATGCCGCCGACGTACATGAACGCACCCTCGGGCAGGTCGTCGTGCATGCCGGCGATGATCTCCTTGAAGCCGCGCACCGTCTCGCTGCGCGGGACGAAGCGTCCCGGCGTGCCGGTGAACTGCTCGGCCACGAAGAAGGGCTGCGACATGAAGCGCTGGATGCGGCGAGCGCGGGCGACTACGCGCTTGTCGTCGTCCGAGAGTTCCTCGACGCCCAGGATGGCGATGATGTCCTTGAGGTCGGCGTAGCGCTGCAGGATGCGCTGCGCTTCGCGGGCCGTGTTGTAGTGCTCGTCGCCCACGATCTGCGGATCGAGCATGCGCGAAGTCGACTTGAGCGGATCGACGGCCGGGTAGATGCCCAGTTCCGCGATGGCGCGGTCGAGGATGATGGTCGAGTCGAGGTGGGCGAAGGTCGCCACCGGCGCCGGGTCGGTGATGTCGTCGGCCGGCACGTACACGGCCTGCATCGAGGTGACCGAGCCCTTCTTGGTCGAGGTGATGCGCTCCTGCAGGGCGCCCATCTCGCTGGCCATGGTCGGCTGGTAGCCCACGGCCGAGGGCATGCGGCCGAGGAGGGCCGACACTTCCGAGCCCGCCTGCACGAAGCGGAAGATGTTGTCGACGAACAGCAGCACGTCCTGGCCGCGCACGTCGCGGAAGTACTCGGCCATGGTCAGGCCCGAGAGCGCCACGCGCAGGCGCGCGCCCGGCGGCTCGTTCATCTGGCCGAAGACGAGCACGGCGTTGTCGATCACGCTCGCGGTCTGGCCGTCCGGCGTCTTGTAGGTCGCCTCGCTCATCTCGAGCCAGAGGTCGTTGCCCTCGCGCGTGCGCTCACCGACGCCGCAGAACACCGAGAAGCCGCCCTTCTCGACGGCCGTGATGCGGATCAGCTCTTGGATGAGCACCGTCTTGCCGACGCCGGCGCCGCCGAACAGGCCGATCTTGCCGCCCTTGGCGAACGGACACAGCAGGTCGACGACCTTGAGGCCGGTCTCGAACACCTGGCTGATGGCCTCCTGCTGGTCGAAGGCCGGGGCCGGGCGGTGGATCGGCCACTCCTCGCCCCGCGAGAGGTCGCCCTTGGCCACCGTGTCGAGCGGCGTCCCGAGCAGGTTGAACAGGCGGCCCTTGGTGCGGTCGCCCACCGGCACCGCGATCGGCCCGCCGGTGTTCGCCACCGACATGCCGCGGCGGAAGCCGTCGGTCGACGCCATGGCGACGCAGCGCGCCGTGTCGTTGCCGAGGTGCGCCGCGACCTCGAGCACCAGCGTGTCGCCGCCGCTCGGGTTCTTG
>JBKDQQ010000061.1:0-3966 GCA_046341775.1 Planctomycetia bacterium | reverse complement strand
GACGCAACTCGAGGGCTTCGAGGTCGTCGCGCACGCCACGGTCGACGAACTCGTCGCGGCGCCGCCGGTGGCAGGCGACGTGATCCTGCTCGACGCGTGGATGCGCGGCGGCAATGTCTACGAACAGTGCCGGCGGCTCGTGGGCAACACCCGTTGTCGCACTTGGGTCGTCGTCGACCAGAAGAACCAGTTGGCCGAGCCCATCGCGCGCTTCTGCGGCGCCACTGGCGTGCTGCGTCGTCCGCTCGTGCCGAGCAAGATGAGGGAGGCGTTGGAGGCCACCTTCGGGCCGCGTCCGAACCTGCCGCAGGAGGCGCGCGGCACCGACAAGTTGGCGGCCCTGCCCGAGCGGCTGCTGACGGATCTCTCCGGCAAGCGCGACGAGACGCTGGTCTCGGCCGCCACTGATCCGGAGACGAGCCTCTACAACTACGCCTTCCTGAACTTCAAGCTCGACGAGGAGTTCAAGCGCGCCAAGCGCTTCGGCACGCCGTTGTCGGTCGTCATGCTGGGCTTCGAGGGCGCGGCGGAGCCGGGCGTGCTGAAGGAACTGGCGGCGATCTTCCTCGAGACCTCGCGCGACACCGACGTGCTCGGCCGCTTCGACGAGAACACGTTCCTGTTCTTCCTGCCCCACACCGGGCTCGACGGCGCCGGCATCATGGCGCGACGCGTGGGCGAGATGGCCGCGCAGCGCGGCTTGTCCGACCTCGTCGGCGACGCGCTGCAGATCTCCGTCGGCATCGCCACCTTCCCCGCGCCCGACATCCAGCGGCGCGAGGACTTGTTCTCCCGCGCGCGCGGCGCGCTGCTCGCCGCGCGCCAACAAGGCGGCGGCGTGGTCGCGGTCTGATCCCGCGCGCATCGTGGACTCCCAGGTCGACTTGGCGCGGCTCAAGGCCCGCGACGAAGCCGAGTGGCGGCGGGTGGAGGCCATGTACGCGCCGCGGCTCTTCGCGTACGTCGCGCGTCGCGTCAAGGACCGCGAGGCGCGCGAGGACATCGTGCAGGAGTGCTTCCTCGTCGCGGTGCGCAACGTCGAGCGCGTCGACCCGGCCCAGGGCTTCGAGGCGTACTTGTTCAACATCCTCGGCTCGCGCGTCATCGATTGGCTGCGGCGGCGCAGACCGGTGCAACTGACCGGCCTCGGACTCGAGGAGAGCGCGGCGCACTTCGACTTCGTGGCCGCCCCGCGCGAGACGCCGAGCCAGGTCGCGCGCCAGGCGGAGCTGGAGGAGGGCGCGCGCATCCTGCTCGGCGCCGCTGCGCGCGCCTGGTGCCGCGAGTGCTACGAGGCCGGCGCCTTCGAGCGCGTGGCCGTGTTCGAGGCCGTCGTCGTGCGCGGGATCCGCAACAAGGACGCGGCGCGGCGCTTCGGCCATCCCGACGACGCCGCGGTGGCGGGCGTCAAGTTCCGCGGACTGAAGCGCATCGCCGAGCTGGTCGGCGCGCTGGACGCCTCCGGCTCGGTCAAGCAGGCGGTGCTGGCGCACCTGGCGCACGAGGACCGACCGGTCGATCTCGACTTCGCGGCGGCGTGGAGCGAAGCGCGCGCCGCGTGTCCATCGCGCGCATGGCTCGCCGCCTGCGCGCGCGGAGAAGGCGGCCCCGAACAGGCGCACGTGCGCCACCATGCGCCCGATTGCGCGTCTTGCTCGGCGGAACTGGACCACCTGCGCGCCGATCCGCAAGGCGTGGAGAGCGCCGGCCTGCTCGAGTCCCTGCGCAGGCGGCGCGAGGCGGAAGGCTGACGCGGGGCGGCTTGCAGCGCTTTTGCCTGCCGGAGGGTCGGCCGACGGGTGTGCGCGGCGCGTGATCGGCTAACCTCTGGGCATGCATCCGCTCCCGCTCCTCTCGCTGTGCCTCGCGTTCCTCGCCGATGGCGCCTCGTCCCACGCCACGAAGGATCCCGCGCCCGTCGCCGGCGCGCCGGGCACGACGCCGGCGATGCTCAAGGCCCTGGAAACCGTGCAGGAGCACGAGATCCGCGCCGATCTGGCCTTCATCGCCTCCGACGAGATGCAGGGCCGCGACACGCCGAGCGAAGGCCTCGTCGTGACCGCGCGGTATCTGCGCGCGCGCCTGCAGCGCCTTGGTTGGCAGCCGGGGGCCAAGGACGGTTCCTACTTCCATCTCTACGACCTCGCCAACCGGCGACTCCTGAAAGAAGGCACGAAGGCGACGATCCTCGGCACGGGCGAGTCGGCCTCGAAGAGCGTCGAGCTCGCCTTCGACCGCGACGCCTGGCTCTCGGGCGGCATGTCCGTCGCGGCCGGCGAACTCGAGGGCTCGGCGCTGTGGCTCGGCGCGGGCACGCAGGAGTGCTTCGACGCCGGCGATTGGAAGGAGCGCGTGGCCTTCGTGCGCGAACCGTCCGACCAGCGCGAGCGCCAGCGCGTCTTCGGCCGCGCGCGGCGCGAGGAGCTCAAGGCGCTCGTGATGGTCGCCGCCGCGGGCGAGGACCTGGCGGGACGCATGGCGAACACGACGCGCAGGCTGGTCGAGGGCGCGCCGCGCTACGTCGAGCCCAAGCGCGGCGACGGAGAGGGCAAGGAAGGCGGCGAGGCCAAGGAAGGCGGCGAGCGTCGCGATCGGCGCGCGTCGCCCTCGAGCTGGAGCATCACGCACGACGCCTTCCAGCGCGCCATGGCCTTGGCGTCGGTCGCTCCGGATGCGCTGGGCGACCAGCCGCGGGAGCTGGGATTCACCTGGCGCGAGACGCGCGCCTTCGACGAGGACGGCCGAGTGCAGGTGGAGAACGTGGTCGGCTTCTGGCCCGGCTCGGATCCGATCCTGAAGCAGGAGACGATCATCGTCAGCGCGCACTACGACCACGTGGGCGTGTCCGACGGCCAGATCCACAACGGCGCAGACGACAACGGGTCCGGCACGGCCGGCATGCTGGCGCTCGCCGAGGCGCTGGCCGAGCACGGCCCGTTGCGCCGCTCGGTGGCGCTGATCTGGGTCTCGGGCGAGGAGAAGGGCTTGTGGGGCTCGCGCGCGTGGTGCGCGGATCCGTGGCTGCCGGGGGACGCGCGACCGGCCTGCAACATCAACATGGACATGATCGGTCGCAACGCGCCCGACATGCTGCTCGTGACGCCCACGAAGAAGCTCGCCGAGCACTACAACGCGGTGGGGGACCTCGCCCTGAAGCTCTCGCCCGCCGAGGGCTTCCCCGAACTGGGCAGCGCCGACCAGTACTGGTCGCGCAGCGACCAGGCGAGCTTCGCCAAGCTCGGCATTCCGGCGATCTTCCTGTTCTCCGACGTGCACGCCGACTACCACCAGCCCGGCGACGACGTGGAGAAGGTCGACTGCGACAAGATCCGCCGCGTCGTGCGGCTAGTGGCGCGCGTCATCGACGGGCTGCAAGGCGACACCTTGCCGGCCGTGGGGCGCTGAGCGTCGTCCAGCCCGGAGGTCTCGGGAGGGCGCGGCGCGCCACTGTCAAATTCGCTTGACGGAAGGTCGGCGCCTCAGGGCTGCGCGATGCCGTCGAGCTTCCATTCGCGCGACAGGCGCAGCTCGTCGATGTCGGCCGGACGCGCCGCCACTGGCACGCGGCCGAAGGCGTGAGGTACTCCGTCGATCTCCTGCGACCCCACGGCCGCGCTCCAATCCACGTCCTCGTCGGCCACGAGCTTGCCCAGCGCCCAGGCGCGGCCCACCGACTCGCGCACGAAGAAGAGCCGCAGCTCGCGGCCCAAGGATCGCACCACCAACTCGGCTTGGTCGCCTTCGACGCGCGCCGGTCCCGCGGGCTCCAGCCCGTCGACGAAGAGCGCCACCAGGCCCGAGGAGCGCAGCGCCTCCTCGCGTCCCTCGCGCCACGCCAGTTGCGAGAGCGACAGGCCGCGCACGAAGCGCGTGGAGAGGCAACGGTACTCGAGGCCGGGTTCGTCGCAGCGCGCGGCGATGCGGAAGGTCTCGAGCGTCGCCTCGGGGGTGCGGAACGAGGCGTCC
>JBKDQQ010000060.1:0-10937 GCA_046341775.1 Planctomycetia bacterium | reverse complement strand
CGCGAGAAGCTCGGCATCCCCGGCATGGGCGTCGAGGCGGCGCTCAACTTCCGCGACAAGTCGCGCATGAAGGATGTGCTGCGCGCCCACGACTTGCCGTGCGCGCGCCATCGTTCGTGCCAGTCCGCCGCGGAGGCGCGCGAGTTCGCCGCGGCCCAGGGCTTCCCGCTGGTCGTCAAGCCGCAGGCCGGCGCCGGAGCGAAGCAGACGCACAAGGTCGAGACGCGCGAGCACCTCGAGCAGATCCTGGCGCAGACGCCGATCGCGCCGCGCCAGCCGCTCTACATCGAGGAGTTCGTGCAAGGCGACGAGTTCAGCTTCGACTCGGTCTCCATCGACGGGCGGCATGTGTTTCATTCCGTCAGCCGGTACTTGCCGACGCCCCTGCATGTCTTGGCGAACCCGTGGATCCAATGGGTCGTGCACCTGCCGCGCGATGTCTCCGGCCCCGAGTACGCCGCGATCCACCACGCCGGCCCCAAGGCGCTCGACGCGTTGGGCGCGGGCACGAACCTGACGCACATGGAGTGGTTCCGTCGCCGCGACGGCTCGATCGCCATCAGCGAGGTCGCCGCGCGCCCGCCCGGCGCGCAGTTCACGACGCTCCTGTCGATCGCGCACGGCGTCGACTTCTACAAGGGCTGGATCGAGCTGATGGTCCACGGACGCTTCGATCCGCCCCGCCGCGTGCAGGCCGTCGGCTGCGCCTACCTGCGCGGCCAAGGCAGCGGCACCATCAAGCGCATCGTTGGCATGGACGAGGCGGTGCGCGAAGTCGGCCCGCTGCTCTATGAACGCCACCTGCCCGAGATCGGCGCCGCCCCGCGCGACACCTACGAAGGCGACGGCCACGTCATCCTGCGCGGCGAGGACAACAAGGCCGTCGAGCAGGCCCTGGCGCGGGTGGTCGAGTTGGTGCGGGTCGAGGTGGGGTGAGGCGGCGCGCAGGACTCGTGCGCCACGAGTTCTCGTCGCCTCCGCGAAGCAGTTCGCGCGTTTGCGCCGACGGCCTCGTTCGCGGCACAATCCCGCCCCATGGACATCCTCTTCCTCTCCCCCGGCTATCCGGCCGAGATGCCGTTGTTCGTGCGCGCCTTGGCGCAAGTCGGGGCGCGCGTGTGGGGGGTGGGGGACCAGGCCAAGGAGGCGTTGCCCGAGGAGGCGCGCAAGGCCTTGGCGGGCTACTTGCCGGTCAAGGACTTGTGGGACGAGGAGGCGACGATCCTCGCCATCCAGAACTGGCTCGGGGGACGCAAGCCCGACAAGGTCGAGTGCTTGTGGGAGCCGGGGATGATCCTCGCGGCCAAGCTGCGCGAGCGCCTGGGCGTCGCGGGCATGGGCGTCGCGCAGACGATCCCCTTGCGCGACAAGTCGGAGATGAAGAAGCGCCTCGAGGCCGCCGGGGTGCGCGTGCCGCGGCACGGGCGCGCGACGAACGCTGCGGAGCTGCGGGCGCACGCGGCGCGCATCGGGTTCCCGCTGGTCGTCAAGCCGGTGGCGGGCGCGGGTTCCGACGACACCCATGAAGTGCGCGACCAGCAGCAACTCGAGGACGCGCTGGCGAAGACGCGGCACGTGCCCGAGGTGGTCGTCGAGGAGTACATCGAGGGCGAGGAGCACACCTGGGACACGGTCTGCGCCGGCGGGCGCGTGCTGTTCGAGAACATCGGCTGGTACAGGCCGAAACCGCTGGTGGCGAAGCTCAACCATTGGATCAGCGCCCAGGCGGTGTGCCTGAAGGACATCGAGGCCGAAGGCCCGAAGAAGGGGCGCGAACTCGGGCGCGCGGTGTTGGCGGCGCTCGGCATCGTGGACGGCTTCACGCACATGGAGTGGTTCATGACGCCCAAGGGCGAGGCCGTCTTCGGCGAGATCGGCGGGCGGCCTCCGGGTTCGCGCCTCGTGCACGTGATGAACTACTCGTGCGACGCGGACCTGTTCCGCGCGTGGGCCGAGGCGACGGTGCAGGGGCGCCTGTCGACGCCCATCGCCAAGAAGTACAACGCCGCGGTGGTGTTCAAGCGCGCGCACGGGCCGGGCGCGCGCATCCGCGCGCACGAGGGGCTCGATCGGTTGCTGGCGCGCCACGGCGAGCATGTCGCCAACCTCGAGCTCACGCCGGTGGGCGGCGCGCGCGCGGATTGGAAGAAGTCGCAGGTGGGCGACGGTTGGATCGTCGTGCGGCACCCGGATCTGTCGCGCGCGCTGGAGTTGGCCGACGAGTTCGGCTCCGAACTGCGCATCGTCGCGGGCTGAAGCATGGCGCGACGCATCGTGTTGATCGGGCCTCAACGCCTGCAGCCCACGCTGGCGGCGACCGTGGAATCGCTGGGCGTCGAAGGGCGCGTCGCGGCCGTCACCGCCGGGTGGGAGGAGCGCGAGGGCGAGGATCGCGAGTTGTCGGAGCACCTCGGCGGCCGCACCACGAACCTCGAGGTGTGGGCGCGCGTCGAGGACGTGATGGCCTCCGATGGCGAATTGACCGGCATGATCCGCCAGCGCGCCGACCGCCTGCGGGCGGCGCACGAGCTGTACCGGCTGCGCCTGGCGCACGCCTTGGACGCGGCGCGCGAGTTGTTGAAGCGCGAGCCGCAGGCGGGCTTCGAAGACCTGCTCGAGGCGGAGCGCGAGGCGGCGCTGCGCGCGGTGCGCGTGGTCGACGCCTCGCATCTCGAGCGCGTCTCGGCGATCCACGCCGAGTTCGGCGCGGAGGCCCAACCGCTCCGCCGGGCGGCCATCCGCAAGCACCGCGCCGAGCTGGAGGCCTTGTCGAAGCCGTGCCAAGTGCTGTGCGTGGCCGGCGGGCACGTGGTCGTCTTGCTGCATCGCCTCGCCTTGCTCGACGTGCTCGGGCTGTGGGGCGAGCGCAAGCCGATCGTGGCGTGGTCGGCGGGGGCCATGGCGCTCGCCGAGCGCGTCGTGCTGTTCCACGACGACCCGCCGCAAGGAGCCGGCAACGCCGAGGTGTACGAGCCGGGCCTCGCAGCCTACGGCGGCCTCGTGCCGTTGCCGCACGCGCGGCGCAGGCTGCGCCTGCACGACGGCGTGCGCGTGGGGTTGATGGCGCGGCGCTTCGCGCCCGACAGGTGCGTGGCGCTCGACGCCTTGACGCGCGTCGAATGGGACGGGACGGCGTGGCGCGGCGAAGCGGGCACGCAGCAGCTCGATCGTCAAGGACACTTGACGGAGGTGCGCGCGTGAGCGGCTTCGTCGCCGAACTCGAGCAGGAGGCGCGGCGCGGCCACCACGCCTTGGACGGCTTCCTGCGCGGGCGGCGCTTCCCCGTGGTCGACGGCCGCAGCGTGACCTTCGTGTGGCGCGGCGAGGCCGACGAGGTGCTGCTGCGGCATTGGATCCACGGACTGCCGGGCGGCTTGCCGTTCCACCGCGTGCACGGCACGAACTTGTGGTGCCTCGCCATCGACGTGCCGGAGGGCTCGCGCGTCGAATACAAGTTCGAGGTGGCGCGCTTCGGCGAGCGGCGCCTGATGTCGGATCCCTTGAACGAGCACCACGCCGCCGATCCGTACGGCGCGAACTCGGTGGTGCACGCGCAGGGCTACGCGCCGCCCGAGTGGATCGCGCACGACTCCGAGGCGCGCGCCGGGGAACTGCGCGAGCACATGGTGCGTTCGCAGGCCTTCGGCGGCGAGCGGCGCGTGCAGGTGTACCTGCCGGCGCGCTTCCGCACGACGCGGCGCTATCCGTTGCTCGTCGTGCACGACGGCGAGGACTACCTGCGCTTCGCGGCGCTGAAGACGGTGCTCGACAACCTGATCCACCGCCTCGAGATCCCTTCGATGGTGGTGGCCTTGACGCAGTCGCCGAACCGCCTCGAGGAGTACGCCGACGATCCGCGCCACGCGCGGTTCCTGGTCGACGAGCTGGTGCCCGAGCTCGAGCGCGCCTTTCCGCTGGTCCAGAAGCCCGCGGCGCGCGGCTTGATGGGCGCCTCCTTCGGCGCGGTCGCGTCCTTGAGCGCGGCCTGGCGCCACCAGGGCGTGTTCGGCAACCTCCTGCTGCAATCGGGTTCGTTCGTCTTCACGGACATCGGCCACCACGACCGCGGCCCGCTCTTCGATCCGGTGGTGAGGTTCGTCAACGCCTTCCGCCGCCATCCCGGCCGGCCGGCGGAGCACATCTACCTGTCCTGCGGCGTGTACGAGTCGCTGATCTACTACAACCGCTCGTTGATGCCCCTGTTGTCGAAGTCGGGCATGACGGTGCGCTTCAGCGAGAGCCACGACGGCCACAACTGGGAGAACTGGCGCGACCGCCTGCGCGAGGGGTTGTCGTGGCTGTTCCCGGGTCCCTTGTGGATGGTGTACGAGTGACGCGCGAGGTCGGCGCGTGAGCCGCTCGCGGCGCGATGGGCGCGAGCCGCGCATCCTCGACGGACGCGACTTCGCGTTCGCCGACCACGATCCGGCGGCGGTGCTCGAGGAGGCGGAAGAGCGCCTCGAGCGCGGTGTCGCGCGCCTCGCCAAGTTGCAGGGACGCTTGTGGGCGCAGGACCGCTGGTCCTTGCTGCTCGTGTTCCAGGGCATGGACGCCTCCGGCAAGGACGGCGTGATCAAGCACGTGTTCCGCGGCGTGGATCCGCTGGGCTGCGAGACGACGGCCTTCAAGGCGCCCCACGCCGAGGAGCTCGACCACACCTGGTTGTGGCGCGTCTTCAAGCGCCTGCCCGAGCGCGGGCGCATCGGCGTGTGGAACCGCAGCCACTACGAGGAGGTGGTCGCCGTGCGCGCGAACCCGCGACTGCTCGCCGCGCAGAAGCTGCCCTCGGGCCTGGTCGGCGCGGGCGTGTGGGACGAGCGCCTCGACGACATCGCGGCCTTCGAGCGCCACTTGGCGCGCAACGGCGTGCGCGTGGCGAAGTTCATGCTGCACATCTCGAAGGACGAGCAGCGGCGGCGGCTCTTCGAGCGCATCGAGGATCCGGCCAAGAACTGGAAGTTCGCGCTCTCCGACCTCGACGATCGCGCCGCGTGGGACGCGCACCACGCCGCCTACGAGGCGGCCATCCGCGCCACGGCGGCGCCGCACGCGCCATGGTGGGTCGTGCCGGCCGACGACAAGCCGTCGGCGCGCGCGATGGTGGTCGAGGCGGTGGTCGATCTGCTCGAGGGGCTCGACCTGTCGACGCCGTCCACGGGCGAGGCCAAGCGGCGGGAACTCGAGGAAGGCCGGCGGCGGCTCGACGCCGAGGGGTGAGCGGGATCGGCGGCCGGGTCCGGATCCGCCGCCGAGCCGGACCGGGGGCGCGCCGCGCTAGACTGTGCGCGGCCTTCGCCCCCGCCGCGAGCGCCGGAGGAGACCACATGGCCGAGACCACCCGCCGCATCGGACTGTCGCTGGGCGCCGACTTGTGCTGGCCCAAGTGCTACGAGGACATCCTGGCGCGGCTCGACCTGCGCCTGAAGATGGGCAAGGAATCCGTGCGCTTCTCCTGCGAGCGCGTGCGCATCGACCCCTACGACCTGTCCGAGCCGTGCGGCTGGGACCTGGTCGTCGACCGGTTGACGCACTGGTATCCGCTGCGCCGCGAGTGGATCAAGAAGGCCGTGCTGCTCGACGGGTTGTACGTGTTCAACAACCCGTGGGCGGTGCAGTCGATGGAGAAGCACACGACCTACGCGGCCATGATGCGGCTCGGCCTCCCGATCCCGCGGACCTTGATGATCCCGCCGCGCGAGTACGACGAGAAGCCGGACCTCAAGGTCACGCTGCAGCGCTACGCGAACCTGTTCGACCTCAAGGCGCTCGGCGACAAGGTCGGATACCCGAGCTTCGTCAAGCCCTACGACGGCGGCGGGTGGCAAGGCGTCGTCAAGGTCGACGACGCCGCCGAGTTGAAGAAGGCCTACGACGCCTCGGGCAAGTCGATCCTGCACCTGCAGGCGGGCGTCGTGCCGTACGAGCGCTTCGTGCGCTGCATCGGATTCGGCGCGCAGACGCGCGCGATCCTGTACGACCCTTCGCAGCCGCTCCACGGGCGGTACACGAACGAGAAGGACTTCATCTCGGCCGAGGACCAGCGGCTCCTCGAGGACATCACGCTGACGATCAACGCCTTCTTCGGGTGGGACTTCAACAGCTGCGAAGCGCTCCTCAAGGACGGCACTTGGTGGCCGATCGACTTCGCCAACCCGTGCCCCGACAGCCAGGTGACCTCGCTGCACGCGCATTTCCCGTGGCTGGTGAAGAGCTACCTGCGCTGGAGCCTGTATTGCGCCGCGACGAAGCGCCCGATGCGCGCGCTGCCGGCTTGGGACGAGTGGTTCGCGCTGGCCGAGGAGGGCGGGGATTGGAAGCAGCGCGTGGCGCGCTACGGCAGGAAGGCGCGCGCGCATTTCGCCGAGGACGACTTCCGCTCGTTCTGCGACACGCACCTCGCGCACCTCGACGAGGTGGCCAACGAGTACTTCGGCACGCCGGCCGCGCGCGAGGCGGTTCGCATCAAGGTCGCGGCCCTGTACCCGGCGCACGAGGTCGAGCCGTTCACGCAGCGCTTCTGGGAGGCCATCCAGGGCTGGCGCGAGGCCGACAAGGCCGAGCGCGCCGCCCTCGCCGCCGCGCCGCGCAAGTCCGCCAGGGCCTCTGTCAAGAAAACCTGACAAGATCCGCGGCGCCCGGCCCGCCCGCCGCGTCCGCCCGCGCGCACCCGCACAAACCATGACGAAGGACCACTCGAGCTGGCGCAGCGAGCGCCTGGACGACGCCGAAGTGCGCTTGACGCGCTGGGGCGTCGTGGGGACCCCCGTGCTGCTCTTCCCGACCGCCGCAGGCGACTCGGAGGAGTGCGAGCGCATGAAGATGGTCGACGCGCTCGCGCCGCTGCTCTCCGAGGGGCGCATCAAGCTGTACTCGGTCGACTCGGTCGCGGGGCGATCGTGGCTCGACAAGGAGACGCCCAAGCACCAGGCGGCGCGCATGCAGAACCGCTTCGACGCCTTCGTGGTGCACGAGGTGCTGCCCGCGATCCGCGTCGATTGCCGCACGAGCGATCTCGACATCCTGGTGGCGGGCGCCTCGATCGGCGCGTACAACGCGCTGGCCTCCATCTGCCGCCACCCGGATCTTTACGCGGCGGCCATCTGCTTGTCGGGCACCTACGACCTGCAGAAGAAGTTCATGGATGGCGAGGGGACCCACGACTCCTACATCAGCTCGCCGCTGCACTTCCTGCCCGACATGCAGGAGGGCGAGCACTTGACGCGCCTGCGCCAGCGCTTCGTGCTGCTCGCGCACGGCAAGGGCCGTTGGGAGAGTCCCGAGGAGTCGTGGCGCGTGGCGGATGCGCTGGGCGCCCGCGGCGTTCCCAACCGGGTCGACGAGTGGGGCACCGAGTGGGACCACGACTGGCCGACCTGGCGCAGGATGTTGCCGCAGTACCTTGGCGAGTTCCTCGAGAAGCTCGCGGAGCGCCGCAAGCCGACCACGGCGTCCGCCGCGAAGGTGGCCGATGCACGCGCCGCACGGGCGGACGCGGCGGTCTCCGCGCAGGAGGGCGCGGCCGCGCAGTCGGTCGCGCCCACTTCGTCGAGCGATGGACAAGGGACGGCCAAGTCCGCTGCCAAGCCGCGGTCAGCCAAGAAGTCGCGATAGTCGCGCGATTCGACCTCGCGGAAAAAAGCAGCCCCGACCTGACGACCGGGGCTGTGGCTCGATGGGAACTTCGCAGACGAAGGATCTTGCCACCCACAGACTACCCCGAGGGGCAGGCTGGTTGACGCGAGGAGATTGCAAATTCTGCTTGACGCCCGTGGCGGATCGTTCAGCAACTCCCGTGGGGGGCCGGGGCAGGGACGGGGGTCGACCCGCTAGGGGCGGAGGCTGTAGCAATGCAAGTACATGTCCAGAATCGATTTAAGGGGATCGTCCGGCGCTGGCGAGCGCTGGCGCCGGTGTGCACGGCCTGGCTCTTGGCTTGGTGGCTGTGCGCTTGTGCTTCCGGAGCAAATCATCCTGTGGCGGCATCCAACGCGCCGGCGGATGCCCCAGTGCGGCCTCCGAACATCCTGCTGGTCTACGCCGACGACTTGGGCTTCGGGGAACTCGGTTGCCAAGGCCAGACCCTGATCGCCACTCCGCACATCGACCGCCTCGCCGCGCGCGGGCGACGCTACACGCAGGCGTACACCGGAGCGCCGGTGTGCGCGCCCGCGCGCTGCATGCTGCTGACGGGCCGGGCGAGCGGCGAGGCGCAGGTGCGCGACAACCTCGAGCTGCCGGGCGAAGGGCAGCAGCCGCTGGCGGTCGGCACGCCGACCTTGCCCGGCGCGTTGCGCGCGGCGGGATGGGCCACGGCGCTCGTCGGCAAGTGGGGGCTCGGTCCCGTCGGGTCGAGCGGCGATCCGCGCGCCCAGGGCTTCGATCGGTTCTTCGGCTACGCCTGCCAACGCCACGCGCACGATCATTCGCCGGCGTGGTTGCGGGACGACGACCGCAAGGTCGAACTCGCGCCCGGGACATACGCGCCGGACCTGTTCCTCGAACGCGCGCTCGACTTCGTGCGCACGCGCGGCGACGAGCGACCGTTCTTCCTGATGTACGCCACGACGATCCCGCACATGGCGATGGAGGTGCCGGAGGACTCGTTGGCCGAGTACCGCGGGCGCTTCGAGGAGACGCCCTACACGGGCGGCAAGGGCTACACGCCCCATCCGACGCCGCGCGCGGCGTACGCGGCGATGATCACGCGCCTGGATCGCGACATCGGCGCGTTGCTGGCGGAGCTCGAGCGCCGCGGCGAGTTGGAGCGCACGCTGGTGGTCGTGACGAGCGACAACGGACCCACGCACGACGTGGGCGGCGTCGACACGAGCTTCTTCGACTCGACCGACGGCTTGCGCGGCCGCAAGGGCAGCGTGCACGAAGGCGGCTTGCGCGTGCCCCTGATCGTGGCTGGTCCGGGCGTCGCGCAGGGCGTGTCGGACCGGATCGTCGTCGGGTGGGACCTCGCCGGCACGCTGCTGGAACTGTGCGACGCGCCGTCGATCGGCGGCGAAGGCGTGTCGTTCGCGTCGGAACTGTCGGGCGGCGCGTGCCCTCCGCGCGCGCCGATCGCTTGGCACTTCCCCGGCTACGGCGGCCAACGCGCGGCGCGCATGGGACGATGGAAGGCGGTGCAACGCGGACTCGCCAAGGACGCGGACGCGGCAATCGAGCTCTACGACCTCGAGGCGGACCCGGGCGAGTCGCGCGACCTCGCCGCGCGGCACCCGGAAGTGGTCGACGACGCGCGGCGCTTGTGGCGCGAGCGTTCCGAGAGCCCGGTGGCGGCGTGGAACCTGCCTTGAGCCTGCAGCCGCGCCAGGCGTGCGACGGGGCTCGCACGAGGCCCGATCCCGCCGCGACCGAGGCGATTTCGCCTGCTCGTGCCGGTCGCGCGCATACAATCCGCGGCTGACGCACGCGCGGCACGCACCATCCGGCGCGCGCCATCCACGCCACGCAACTAGCGCCATGACCGACTGGGACTTCACGCCTCCGCCTTCGTCCGCGTTGTCGGACCACGCCGTCGAGCTCGAGGGCGAGCACCTCGCGGGCAAGCGCGTCGCGCTGCTCCTGTCGGGCGGCATCGCCTGCATCAAGGCGCCGCAACTGGCGCGTGCGCTGCGCCGCCAAGGCGCCGAAGTCACGGCGTTCCTGTCGGAGGAGGCGCTGCGCTACACGACGGTCGACGCGCTGGAGTGGTGCACGGATCGCCCGGCGGTCGTGCGCTTGACGGCGCAAGCCGAGCACCTGTCGGACCGCGCGCCGTTCGACGCCTACCTCGTGGCTCCGGCGACCTACAACACGATCAACAAGCTGCGCCACGGCATCGCCGACGGCGTGGTGGCGTCGGTGCTGGCGTCGGCGTTGGGCCGCATGGAGCGCGGGCGCTGCGCGGTGCTGGTCGCGCCGACCATGCACGGCACGATGCACACGGCGATCCTGACCGAGTCGTTGCGCTGGCTCGCGGCGCATGGCGTGCGCGTGGTGCCGCCGCGCGAGGCGCACGGCAAGCACAACCTGCCCGACGAGGACGCGCTGGTGGCGGAGGTGTGCCGCGCGACGTCGCGTTCGCGCCTCAAGGGCGCGCCGATCCTCGTCACCGGCGGTCCGACGCCCGCGCCCATCGACTCCGTGCGCCGCATCGTCACGCGCTTCACCGGCCAGTTGGGCTTCGAGATCGCGCGCGAGTTGCACCTGCGCGGCGCCGACGCGCACCTCGTCATGGGCGGCGCGGGGCTCGTGCCGCCGGCGTGGCTGCCGCACGAGATCGCCGCGACCTACGACGACTACCTGCGCCAGGTGCTGGCGCGCCTCGCCGCGCGCCCGACGCGTTGCGGCATCTTCTCCGCGGCCGTGGCGGACTACCGCCCGGAGACGGTCCATCCCGGCAAGATCCCGTCGGGGGGCGCGCTCAAGGAGATCAAGCTCGTCCAGACGCTGAAGGTCGTCGACGAGGTGCGCAAGGCGCACCCCGGATTGCACATGGTGACCTTCAAGTACATGGAGGGCATCGCGCACGAGGCGCTGATCGAGCTCGCCCGCGAGCGACTGCGCCGCGGCGACAAGCTCGTCGTCGCCAACCGCGGCGAGGAGACCGGTCCCGCCGGCGAGCAGGTCGCCCACCTCGTGGCGGCGGAAGGCGCGGCGCGTCGCGTCGTCGGCAAGCGCGCCATCGCCGTGGCCTTGGCGGACCACCTCGAAGCGACCTTGCCCGCATGAGCGCGTCGCGGCGGCCACGCGCGGCATGGTGCGTGGGTGGCGCTCGCACGGCCGTCCGCGGCGGATCCAAGCGAGCGGGGGCCGGACGCGCTGCGCGCCCGACCCCCGCCATGGTTGTCAAGAATGCTTGACAAGCCGCCCTTGGCGCCTCAGGGCAGCCAGTGGATCCGCAAGGCGTTCGAGAGGTTGAAGGTCGAAGGCGTGCAGAAGCTCGC
>JBKDQQ010000059.1:0-20062 GCA_046341775.1 Planctomycetia bacterium | reverse complement strand
GCACGACGCCTACGCGCCGGAGGTCCTCTACGCGCGCGGCGCCGACGAGGTTCCGCCGCGCGAGGAACCCGAGGGGGGCGCCGGCGATGGTGCTGCCGCGCAAGGCGGGGCCGCCGTCGCCGACGAGGCGTCCGCGGGTCCGCGTCCCTCGCGCCATGAACATCCGGTCGAGCTCGACTCCGACCGCGTCCCCGCGCTGCGCACCGGCGGCTCGTGCCTGGTGCGCAACGTCATGGTGCATTCGGCCGTCAAGCCGCCCGAGGTCGCCGACGTGCTGGTGGCGGACGGCAAGATCCTGCGCATCGGCGCGGTCGAGGCGCCGCCGGGGATGCTGATCATCGACGGCTCGGGCATGCACCTGTCGCCGGGCGTCGTCGATTGCCATTCGCACATGTGCATCGACGGCGGCGTCAACGAGGGCGCCGCGGCGATCAGTTGCGACACGACCATCGCCGACGTCGTGGACGGCGACGACATCGCCGTGTGGCGCGCCTTGGCGGGCGGCGCCACGACGGCGCGCCTGCTCCACGGGTCGGCCAACGCCATCGGCGGCCGCGACGCCGTGATCAAGCTGCGCTGGAAGGCGCGCCCGAAGGACCTGCTCCTCGCGGGCGCGCCCGAGGGCGTCAAGTTCGCCCTCGGCGAGAACCCCAAGCGCTCGAACCGCGGCGGAGGGGAGGCCACGCGCTTCCCGAACACGCGCATGGGAGTCGAAGCGCTGATCGAACGGGCCTTCGAGCACGCCGCCGAGTACCGCGCCACCTGGCGCGCGCACGAGGCGGCGGTCGCCGCGGGGACGGCCGGCGATCCGCCGCGCCGCGACCTGCGCCTCGAGGCTTTGTCAAAAATCCTTGACAAGACGGTCCTGGTGCACGCGCATTGCTACCGCGCCGACGAGATCGTCATGCTGCTGCGCTCGGCCGAGCGCCACGGCTACGGCATCGCCACGCTGCAGCACGTGCTCGAGGGCTACAAGGTCGCGCCGGAGATGGCCGCGGCGGGCGTGGGCGGCTCGACCTTCGGCGATTGGTGGGCCTACAAGGTCGAGGCCTACGACGGCATCCCGCACAATGCGGCGTTGATGGAGGAGGCGGGCATCCTGTCGTCCCTGAACTCCGACAGCGACGAGATGATCCGCCGCATGCACCAGGAGGCGGCCAAGAGCGTGCGCTACGCCGGCATGGATCCGGTGGCGGCGCTGCGCCTCGTGACGCTCGCTCCCGCGCGGCAACTGGGCCTCGGCGAACGCATCGGGTCGATCGAGGAGGGCAAGGACGCCGACCTGGTGCTGACGACGCACGACCCGCTCGACCCGCGAGCGGTCGTGGCGTGGACGATGGTCGACGGCGAGATCGTGTTCCAGCGCCGCGACGCCTTCGGCTTCGCCGAGCGTCCCGTGGTCGTGGCCGCGCCCGCGCCCGAGCCGCTCGACGCCTTGCCGGCGGGCGAGGGCCGCATCGACGCCATCGTCGGCGGGACGGTGCATCCGGTCGGTGCTCCGACGATCGAGCGCGGGACCGTGCTCGTGCAGGCTGGACGCATCCTCGCCGTGGGCGCGGACCTGCCCGTGCCGGCCGGCGCGGTCGTGCACGACGCCTCGGGCAAGCACGTGTGGCCCGGGATGATCGCGCTGGGGGCGAACACCGGGTTGCTCGAGATCGGTGCCGTCGCCGCCACCGACGACCAGGCCGAGATCGGCGGCAACCAACCCGACCTGCGGACGGCGGCGTCGATCCATCCCGATTCGGCGCACATCGCGGTGACGCGCGCCAACGGCATCACGCGCGCCCAGGTCGCGCCGCAGGGCGGCGGCCCGATGATGGGCCAGAGTTGCGTGGCGCAGCTTGCGGGCGACACCTGGGAGGAGATGGTCCTGCTCGATCGCGACATGCTGCACATCGACTTCCCGGTGTCGCCGCCGCCTTCGGCGCGTCGCGACGCGCCGGCCGACGAAGGCCAAGGCCGTCGTCGTCGCGGAGGCGACCACGCCGAGCGCGTCGCCGAGCTGAAGCGCATGTTCGCCGACGCGCGCGAGCACGCGCGGCGCGGCGAGGAAGCCGCGGCCGGACGCGGCTCGGCGCCCGAGGTCGACGCGCGCCTCGCGGCCCTCGCGCCCTACGCGCGCGGCGCGAAGCCCATCGCGCTGCATGCGCGCGACGCGCGCACGATCCTCGCCGCGTTGCGCTTCGCCAAGGAGGAGTCGTCGCGCGTCGTGCTCTACGGCGCCAACGAAGCTTGGAAGGTCGTCGACGCCATCAAGGCGAGCGGCGCGTCCGTGGTCGTCGGGCCGGTGCTGGCGCTGCCGCTGCGGCGCGAGGACCCGTACGACGCGCCCTACGCCAACGCGGCGGTGTTGGCGCGCGCGGGCGTTCCCTTCGCCATCATGGCCGACGACGACGAGAACACGCGCAACCTGCCGTTCCACGCGGCGATGGCCGCGGCCTACGGCTTGCCGCACGACGAGGCGGTGCGCTCCGTCACCATCCACGCGGCGCGCATCCTCGGCCTCGAGCGGCAGGTCGGCACGCTGGCGCCGGGCAAGGTGGCGGACATCATCGTCACCGACGGCGACCTGCTCGATGTGCGCTCGAGCGTGCGCACCATGTTCCTCGCCGGCCGCGTGGTCTCCTTGGAGAACCGCCAGACGCAGTTGGCCGAGCGTTACGGCGCGCGCATCCGCGACTGGAAGGCGAAGGCCGGCAAGTAGCCGCGCGTCGCGCGTCCTGCGCAGCGAGGCGCCCCGCACGGGCGCCTCGCTTGCTTTCGCGCTCGTGGCCGGGCGCCGCTCGTCCGCCGCGCCGGGCGGGCGGCGTTCAATCCGCGACCTTCAACCCGTCGACGAAGGCTTGCCAGCTCGGCTCCCAATGCGCCAGCGTGGCCTCGGGGCCGACGAGCTTGAGGAACCACGGCCCGTTGGCCGTCTCGACGATGGCCGCCAAGAGTCGCCAACCGGCGCGCTTGCCGCCCTTCGAGTTCATGCCGCCGCTCCATTCGCCGACGAGGTCGACGTGGTGCACGACGAGGCCGTTCACGGTGCGGGTGGAGCGCTTGAGCGCTGCCAAGGGATCGCCGCCCGGCACGGTCCATTCGCGCGCCCAACGATCGATGTTGGCGTCGACCGAGCCGCCTTGGCCGGGGAAGAAGAACACGACGAGCTCGCCGTCCTCGACGCCGGTCGCGGCGGAAGGCAGGCGCAGCTGCGCGCGCCGCATGCTCGAGGTCGGCTGCTCGACCTTCCAACCCGCGGGCGGAGTCATGACCAGTTCACCGCCTTGGGCCGGCAGCGGCTTGCCCAGCGCCGAATCCGCCGCGCTCGCGGTCGTCTTCGGCGCTTCCGTGGCGGGCGCGACGGCGGGAGCCACCGCGGGCTTGGCGGCGGGCTTGGCCTCGGCCTTCGGCCGGTCGGTGGGGATCGTGGCCTGCTTGACCTCGGTGCGCGAGAGCCGCCGCGGTTCATGGTCGGAGCAGGCGCAGAGCAGGACGAGCAGGCAGGGCAGCAGGGAGCGGGTCATGCCCCCATGCTAGTGGGCGCGCCGCCCCGTTTCGCCCCGTGCTGGTGGTCCCGTGCGACCCCCATCCGCGAATCGGCCGTCGCGAAGCACGGAGCGGCGTCCGACGGGCCCGGGCCGGCGGTCGGACGCGGGCGTGCGCCGTCGCCGACAGGCGGCCGCGCGCGACTCAGGCCTGGCTCGCGGCGACGAGCACGCCGACCAGTCCGAGCCACAACAGCGCGCCCAGCACCTTGCGTTGCAGGTCGCGCTCCTTGCTGCGGCGCTGGCTGGCGCGCGCGAGCAGGTCGATCATCACCTGGTCCATCCGAGTCCCCTCCATTCCAGTTCCAAGCGCCTCCGCGGGATCGGCTCCGCCCGACGGGACGGAGCTCGACGCGCCACGCCGACTGAACGCCCTATCGGCGCGTTTCTCGCCGGACTACGCGGGACTTCGCTTGGAACGCGCACCTACAATGCGCTTTCCCCGCCGCGGGTCCATGCGCACAAGGCGGTAGCATCCGGAGGGATCGCGATGAAGGAGATCGAAGTCACCTGCCCGTGCTGCGAGGCCAAGCTGACGATCGACGTGCTCACGCGGCAGGTCATGCGCACGCGCCGTCCCGAGGCGGGGAAGGAGCGCGATCCGTGGGCCGCGGCCAGCGACAAGGTGCGCGAGCGCGGGGCCGCGGGGACCGACAAGCTCGACAAGGCCTTGTCGGACGAGACGAACAAGCACGCGCGCCTCGACGACGCCTTCGACAAGGCGCGCGAGAAGTGGCGCCGCGAGCAGGGCGAGTAGGCACGAAGAAGTCCCGGACATGCGCCGGGCGGGCAATCAGAGGAGCACGCGACCACGATGGCCGAGAGCCGCTACCGCGCCGTGAAGGCGTACAAGAACCAGGAGTTCATCGGAAGTCCGGACGCGCGGCCGTTGCGCATCCTGGCCGAGTACCTCGAGCCGCAGACGCGCTTCGACGAGTTCAAGGTGCGCGACACGATCGTGTTCTTCGGCTCGGCGCGCATCCTGCCGCGCGACGTCGCGCAGGCGCAGCTCGACAAGGCCAAGGCCGAGGGCGGCGACGTCAGGAAGGCCGAGCGCAAGCTGTGGATGTCGCGCTATTACGAGGAAACGCGCGAACTCGCGGCGCGCCTGACGGCCTGGTCGAAGGGCCTGGAGGGCACCGACCGGCGCTTCGTGGTCTGCTCGGGCGGTGGGCCCGGAATCATGGAGGCGGCCAATCGCGGCGCCAGCGAGGCCAAGGGCGAGAACATCGGCTTGAACATCTCGCTGCCCTTCGAGCAGGTGGACAACCCGTACATCACGCGTCGCCTCGCCTTCGAGTTCCACTACTTCTTCATGCGCAAGTTCTGGTTCAGCTACCTCGCCAAGGCGATGGTGGTCATGCCGGGCGGCTTCGGCACGCTGGACGAGTTCATGGAGGTCGTGACCCTCGTCCAGACGCTCAAGATCAAGAAGCGCCTGCCCATCGTGCTGTACGGCACCGAGTACTGGGACAAGGTGCTGCACATGGAGCCGATGGTCGACTTCGGCACGATCAGCCCCGAGGACCTGAACCTGTTCCATCGCACCGACTCCGTCGAGGACGCGTACCAGTACCTCGTCGCCGAGCTGGAGACGCACCACTTGAAGAAGAAGGACGACGGCGAGTTCCTCGCCGATTGAGGACGCTTCGGCGCGCGGTCAGTCGCCGGAACCCGTGGCCGCGCCGGTGGCGGCGGGTGCGCGCGGCGCGCGCGCTGCGCGGCGCCGGCGGTCCTCCTCGGCGCGGCGCAGCACCGCCGGGTCGACCTGCACCCCCGCCTTGGCGAGCGCCGCCTCGACCAGCGCTTCGCCGGGCGCGTAGCCCGAGACCTGCTCGACGACGATCCCGTCGCGGTCGACGATGAACGCGTGCGGGACGCCGCCAACCCCGTACAGGCGGCGCGAGGCGCGCTCGGGCGAGCGTCCGGGCGTGTCGTGCGCGAAGGCGACGTGCGGATGGCGGAACGACTGCTCCTCCATGAACTCCTCGAAGGCCTCGCGCTCGTCGTTCGTGCAGGCGGCCAGCACGACCACGCCTTGCGGCGCGTAGTCCTCGGCGAGCGCCTCGAGGTGCGGCAAGGCGGCGCGGCACGGGCCGCACCAGGTGGCCCAGAAGTCGAGCACGACCACCTTGCCGCGCAGGTCCGAGAGCTTCTTCTCCGCGCCGTCCACGTCGAGCAGCGCGAAGTCCGGCGCCGGCCTTCCGGTGGCCAGCGCCTCCACCGGTGCTTCGCTCGCGCGCGGCGCCGGCTTGGCCCACGCCTCGGCCGGAGTCGCGTGCCCGGGGGCCAGGTCCCCGGCGAGCAGCGCGCCCGCCTTCGTCAACAGCGTCGCCGCCCCCTCGTGCAACGCATCGGCATCGCCCGCGAAGAGGTGCAGCGAACCTGCGAGGCGGTTCGCGCCGTCGACGACGATGCACGCGGGCAGCGCCGGCGTCATGCCTCCGCCGCTCAGGCGACCGAGGAAGCTCCGCTCCTCGTGCTTGATCCGTTCGTAGGAGTCTTCGGGATCGCCCGCGTAGGGATCGCGCGGATCGGCGTACACCGGCATGGTCCAGCGCGCGCCGTCGCGCCGCGCCGTGGCGAGGAAGTCGTCCGCCTTCATCCAATTGACGACGAGCACGAGGTCGACGCCCGCGGAGGCGTAGCGGCGCGCCAACGCGGCGAGCTTCGCCATCAGGGGCGAGTCCGGGTCGATCGCGCCGGGCGGCACCAGCGCGACGATCGTCGGACGCGACACCACGGATCCCAGCGAGGTGGCCTCGCCGTTCGAGCCGAGCAGCGCGGCGTCGGGCAGCGCGTCGCCCGACCAGCGTCCGAGGAAGCCCGGCGACCAGCTCGAGTCGCGCGACTTGCCCGCGGAGGCGGGGGGCGCCGCGCGCATCGACACCGCGGGCTGCATCGCGACGGCGGGCTGCATAGCGACCGCGGCGGTCGCCTGCGGTTCCCCGGCGGTGGAATGGGATCGGCAGGCGACCAGGAAGAGCGGCAGGGCCGCGAGCAGTTGCTTGCGCATGGATGGTCGGGCCGCGGGGGTCAGTCGTCGGCGCTGGTGTGGTCGTGGACGATGCGCCAACCGTCGGGCGTGCGACGCAGCACGAGCGTGTAGAGACCGCCGATGTCCGACTTCGATTGGAAGTCGACCGCCCAGCGTCCGCGCGCCATGGCCGCGTCCGGGCCGAGCAGGTCGACCCGCGCGTCGCTGAACGACAGGCGCCCGGTCTCGGCGCCGCCGTCGCGGTACCGCGCGAGGTAGCGCGCGAGCACGGCATCGTACCCCTTGGTCGCCGCGCCGCCGGAATGGAACGAGAGCTCGGCGCTCTTCCAATAGCCGAGCTCCATGAAGGCCTCGATGTCGCCGCGGTTCCAGGCGGCGCATTGGTCGGCAAGCACCGCCTCGATCGCGGCGACATCGTCGACCGCGTCCACGCGCGTCCCGGGGCTCGCGCAACCCGCGGCGAAGGCGGCCATGCCGGCGAGGAGCGCGAGGCGGGCGCGCATCACAGGTAGCCCAGCCCTTGCAACTGCTTGAGCGCGCCGGCGTCGCCCTTGCGCTTGGTCTCGGCGATGACCTGTTCCTTGAGCTCGGCCATCGTCTTCGATTGCGGGTGCAGGAGCTGGCCTTCGTGCATCAGGTCGACGGCCTGCGTCATGGCGTTGGCGCGCATGAGTTCCCACGCGACGAGGGAGAAGTCGTTGTCGCCCACGGCGGCGCCGGACTTCGCCAGCGCGAGGAAGTCCTCCACGGCGCGCTTGGGATCGATGCGCGCCAGCGCCTGCACGCGGCCGATCGAGGCTTCGAGGCGCTGCGGGTGCGCGGCCTCGCCTTCCATGGCCGCCAACGCGGCGTCGAAGTTGCGCAGCGCCAGCCGGGGGTCGCCGCCGTTGAGCGCGGCGGAACCCGCGTCCGTCAGCGCGCGGGGGTCGCCGCCTCCGCAGGAGGCGAGGACGAGGAGCAGTTGCGAGGCGAAGAGGGTCGGAAGGCGCGTCTTCATGGTCGGGTGGCGGGATGTGCGTGCCGCAGGAGCCTACAGCATCGGACGGATCATGCCGAAACTGTCGTCCCGCCCCGTGCTAGGCTTGCCCCGCCCGGCGACCGACTGGAGCGGGGGACAACGACCATGGGACTGTTCGACTTCCTCAAGCAGAAGCCCGCGCCCGCGCCTGCGCCGCGCCCGCGCCTTCCGTCGGGTCCGCCGCGCCCCGAGCCCAAGGGCGAGAACCACTTCATCGTCGTCACGCTCGACTCGTGCCGCTACGACGCCTTCATGGCGGCGGCGCCGAAGACGATCATGAAGTTGGGTCCCGTCGAGCGCCGTTGGAGCTACGCGAGCTGGACCGGGCCGTCGCACTACAACCTGCTGACGGGGCTCCTGCCGCACAGCTCGCCGCCGAACGTGTACGCCTCCGAGTACTACAAGGAGGACTTCTACAACTTCAACAAGCGGCTGGGCGCCAAGGGCGTCGAGTTCGCCAAGATGGTGCCGGCGCTGTGGCTGCCGGGATTCCTGCGCAACACGCTGGGCTACGAGACGCACGCGCGCGTGTCGCTGCCGGTCCTGAACCAGAAGACCGGCGTCAACCGCGACTTCGACAGCTTCCAGCTGATGGACAAGCACAACGACATGCGGTCGATGCTGCCCACGCTGAAGTTCCCGACCGATCGGCCGGGGTTCTGGCTGCTGAACGTGGGCGAGACGCACTATCCGTACGCCAAGCCGGACGAGGACAGTTCGATGTGGCCGCGCATCAGCGGCGTGAACGGCGTGTTCAAGAAGCTCGACACGCAGATCGACGAGCAGGGCAACCTGATGAGCTCGGCCGACGCGCCGCAGTGGTTCGACCAGGACAAGCTCGACCAGTTGAAGGAGCGCCAGATCGACACGGTGCGGTACCTCGACAAGGTCTTCGAGGAGCTGTGGGACAGCGTGCCGAAGAACACCTGGGTCGTCGTCACCGCCGACCACGGCGAGCTGTTCGGCGAAGGCGGCTACTTCGGCCACGGGCCGATCATGCACGAGAAGTGCTTCGAAGTGCCGTTCCTCGAAGGCAAGATCCGCTGAGCGCGATGGCGAAGCAGGGTTGCATCCTGTGGTTCACGGGTCTTTCGGGCGCGGGCAAGAGCACGCTGTCCGCGCGCGTGGGCCGGGAACTGCGCGCACGCGGAGTGGCGGTCGAGATCCTCGACGGCGACGAGGTGCGCGAGAACCTCGGCAAGGGCTTGTCGTTCTCGAAGGAGGATCGCGACACCAACGTGCGTCGCATCGCCTTCGTGGCGAACCTGCTGGCGAAGCACGGCGTGGTGGCGATCACCGCCGCGATCTCGCCCTCCCGCGCGATTCGCGACGAGGCGCGCGCCAGGAGCGAAGCGCCCTTCGTCGAGGTGTTCGTGGATGCGCCGCTGGCCGTGGTGGAGGCGCGCGACGTGAAGGGGCTCTACAAGAAGGCGCGCGCCGGCGAGATCCCCGCGTTCACCGGCGTGTCCGACCCCTACGAGCCGCCGCTGGCGCCCGAGGTGGTCGTCAAGACCGGCGAGGAGTCGATCGACCAATCGGCGGCCAAGGTGCTGGCGCGACTGGCCGAGCTGGGCGTGGTCGCCTGACCGCCGCCGCGCCGCGGAGTCCGTCAAGTTTGCTTGACGACCACCGCGCCTAGTCGCCGTCCCCGCCGCCGGCGAAGAGGGCCGGGGCAGCACTGGCCGAGGAAGCCATGGTCGTGCGCGTCGTGGCGGGCGTCCCGCCCGCGAGCCGCGCGCGCCACAGTCCGCGCAGGCCGGGGAGTTCGAGCCGTCCGTCGGGCGGCACCTGCAGCGCGCCGCGCAGCGCGCCGTCGACGCGCAGGCGCACCCACGCGTCGCCCAGTTCCCTCGGCAGTTGCAGCACGAGCCCGTTCCCGGCCGCGGGGCGCGGCTCGCCGAATGGTTCGAGCCCCGGGCCGAGCACCAGGCCGGTGCTCGCATGCTCGCCGCAGGCGACCCAGCCGAGCGACGCGCCGCGTTCCAGCAGGTGCCGCGGCGCGCACCAGCGCCCGGAGCCGTCGCCGCGCACCACGCCGGCGACGCCGATCGAGGCGGGCAGGCCCAGTCGTCCGGCGGAGTGCGCTTCGAGCTCGTAGTCCTCCGCGCTCTTCTTCCATCGATCGAGCGCGCGCCAGGCCAGTCGGTCCGCACCTTCGCAGGAGGGACCGCCGGCGAGCGGATCGCATGCGGGCCGCTCCAGCACGAGGCGCGCCACGCGCAGCCTGCCCACGGGCAGGTCGACGATGGCGTGCTTGCCCCGTTGGCGCACGCCGTCGAGGTAGGGCACGACGATGTGCCGTCCGCTCGGCAACTGGCCGAGCCAATGCCTGTCGCCGCGCGCCAGTTGCAGCGGTTCGAAGGTCCACCAAGGCACGGAGAGTTGGGCTTCGCTCGGTCCGCCCTTGGCGACCGTCGGCACGACCACGACGGCGAGTCGCGCGTCGCCGAAGTCGCCCTCGACGGCGATCTCGACATGCGAGCCGGGCGCCAGCTCGACGCGCTCTTCGACCTGCGTGGACGACTCGGGCACGACCTGCAGCGCGAAGCCGCGCCGCGCATGTTCGCCGTGGATCGCCTCGCACCACGCTCGTCCGAGCGGCGCCCGCTCGAGTCGCGCGCGTCCGTCGGCGTCGGTGCGCGCTTCGCCGCCATCGAGTCGCAGGCTCGCGCCCTCGACCGGGTTCCCGAGATGGTCGAACACGCGCACCAGCGCCGAGCCGGTCGCGGCGAAGTCGAGCTCGAGCCACTCGGGATCGGACCCCGCGGCCGAGAGCTCGACCATGCGCTCCGCGACCTGCGGGCCGGCCTCGATGCGCACGACCACGCGGCCGGGGGCGAGGCCGTGGATCTCGAAGGTCCCGTCCTCGCCGACTTCGACGCGTCGCCCCGCGTCCATCCCCGAGCGCAACGCGAGCGTGGCGCGCGCGCCGTGCGCGACGATGCGGCCGGCGAGGCGGCAGTCGCTCGACGCGTCGAACTCGGGCGGCGTTCCCGCCGGAGGAGGCGCGCTCGCGGCGCCTTCCATGGCCACGCTCGCCATGGCGAGTTCCCAGTCGCACTCCGCGGGCGCGGACGCGGCGATGCGCGCGCGCGCGCTCGAATCCGCGTGTCCGGCCAGCGCGGGGGCCGTACCCGCCGCCGCGGGGCGGTCCTCGGATCCGCTCGCCTCGGGCGCGTCGACGGCCATCGCCGGCATCCCCGTCGCAGGTCGCGGCGCGCGCGGCCAGCAGAGCCACGCGGTCGCCGCCAGCACCGGCAGCAGCAGGCCGAGCACGCGCAGCGGCTTCATGGTCGCGGGTCCATCGTGTCCAAGGGCGGTCGGATCGGCGCGGTGCTCAACCGCCTGGCCGGCGATCGAGCAGGCGCAAGCGCCGCAGCACCGCTTCCGACAAGCGGCGCGGCTCGATCAGCACCGGAGTCACCGCCCACGTGTCGAGGCGGTCGTCGCCGTAGACGAGCGTGCCGGCGTGCTGGTTCTTGTCGCGATCGACCTCCGGATCCGGATCCCACAGGCCGAGGCTCTTCCTGATGGCCGTGATGTCCTCTTCGCGTCCGGTGCAGAAGATCCAATCGGGCTTGCCTGGTTCCTCGACGATGCCGTGGCGCTCGCGCATGTCGCGCAAGGCCTCGGGCGTGTCGTTCTCGGAGTCGATGCTGATGGACACCATCAGCACCTCCTTGCCGACTCGTTGGGCGATCTGTTCGCGAACCTGCACGAGGTTCGCCGTGTTCTTGGGTCAAATGCCCGTGCAACTGGTGTACATGAAGTTCAGCAGCACGGCCCGGTCGCGGACCAGGTCGGTGCGGAACTTCACGACGCGCTCGTCGTGCGTGGTCAGTTCGACGTCGGCGAAGCGGTCGGCGCGCTTCTCGCCGGCCGGCATGGGCGTGACCAGCGTGGCGCGCGTGCTCTCCTCGAGCACCAGCGGAGACACCGACGCCGGTCCGACGCCTTCCACGGTTCGCGCGGTCTCGGGCGCGGCGCAGGCCGCGAACAGCAGCAGCGTGGACGCTGGCAGGAACTTCATGTGGCGCATCGTGTTGCTCGGAGGGTCGCGGAGGGGACTTTCGACCCTCCCCGCGGATGAACCATAGTCCATCGGCCGCGCGAAGGATGCGCGCAAGCGTCGACCCCGGCGCCCGATCGGAAGTTCCTTCCGACCGGACGCCGGAGTCGATCGCGTCGGCGCGCCTCAGGGGAAGTAGGCGCCGATGGGCGCGGGCTCCGGCGCGGGGCTGGAGCGCGGGTCGAAGGCCAGCATCATGCGCATGTCCTCGTGCTCCACGGCATGGCAGTGGAACACGAACGGGCCTTGGAAGGTGCGGAAGCGGATCTTCGTCTCGACCACGTCATTGGGGCCGAGGATGGAGATGTCGCTCTTGAACCGTTCCCAGGTGCGCGGAACCTTGCCGTTGTGGCGCACGATCTGGTGGTGCTCCAGATGCACGTGCACCGGATGCCACCACCCTCCCGACCCGTTCTCGAAGATCCAGCGTTCGGCCGTGCCGAGGAGCGGCGTCGCCTCGGCCTGCATCTCGTCGAAGAACTTGTCGTTGATCTTCCACGCGCCGTTCGAGCGATGGAAGCGGAAGCGGCGCGTGGCCACCACCTCGGAGTCCGCGATCTCGCGCCAAGGCCGCAGCGGCGTTCCGACCACGATGGTGGCGTCGTTCTGCACCGGCGCGCCGACGACATCGAAGCGCAGGAGCGGCACCGGAGCGTCCAGCAGCTTGGGGCGGTCCCAGTCGCCGTCGGGACCGCGGCCGCTGTCCTGTTCCAGGTGGTTCCGCAGGTACACCGTGTCGGGCGCGTTGCGGAAGTCGATGATCACGTCCACGCGCTTGCCCGGCGCGAGGAACACTTCGCTGGCCGCCTGCGCGGCAGGCAGCAGCACGCCGTCGTTGCCGATGCGCACCATCGCGCCCGCCGACAAGCGCAGCAGGTAGTAGCGCGCGTTCGCGCCGTCGAGGAACCGGAAGCGGTACTTGCGACGCTCGACGCGCAAGCGCGGCTGGGCGATGCCGTTGACGGTCTCGATGTCGCCGAGGTAGCCGTCGTGGTCCAGCGGATCGAAGTAGATCGTCCCGTCCGCGCGCAACCGCCGGTCGGCGAAGCACAACGGAACGTCCTGGGCGCCCGCGGGCAGCACCCGGTCGGCGACGAGCTGCGCCTCCAGCTCGTCGCAGGCGAGGTAGAAGCCCGACAAGCCCATGACCACGTTGTGCGCCGCGATGTCCATCGCGTGGTCGTGGTACCAGTTGGTCGAGGCGCAATCGCCGATGTCCACGCTCCCGTCCGGCAGGGTGGGCGCGAAGTTCGGATAGTAGTAGTCGCGCGCCGCGCCGGGCTCGACGTAGAAGTTCGGGTAGCCGTCGGAGTGCGCGGGCGTGTGCCCACCGTGCAGGTGCACGCTGGTGGGATGGTGCAGGCTGTTCTTGAAGCGCACCACGAACGGCTCGCCCAGCCTGCAGTGGAACGTCGGTCCGGGCGCGATGCCGTCGTAGCCCCAGATGGGCGTCTGCACGCCGGGGATGATCTCGGAGATGCCCTCGCGCTGGTCGATCTCGTACAAGCACAGCGGATGCCGCTGCCAATGCGCCGGTCGCGTGGAGAACTCCGGGGCGATGCCGTGCAGGCAATCACCGGGCGTGAAGGGCAGCCCCGTGATCGGGAGCGCCCCGGCCAGTCGTGCCGACGGCTGCTTGGCCGGCGGCAGCGGCAGGTCCCGCGTGAAAGGGGTGAAGGCGAACGGGGACGGTGGGCCCCCGTCGAGGGGGCGGGGGGAAGGTGTCGCGGCAGGCACGACCTTGGACAATCCGAGCAGCGAGCCCAGACCCAAGGCCATGCTCACGCTGCGACGCGTGGGCATTTGAGGTTGCATTTGGGGAGTTGGAGACGAGGTGTGGCCCCGTTCGTGGGAAGAGGGGGCCAGGGAGAATCCGTCGATGGGAGCGCGGATTGCCTGACACGCGAACCAAGTCTCAATTTGTTGCGTGCCCCCTGGTGCAAGGGGTGTGCAAGTCCTTCCCAAATGACTACCCGCCGGTGTCCGGGGCATGGTCGGACACCAAGGACGGCGACGCCGAGGCGGCCCCGCACCCCTCCAAGAAGGCCGCAAGGCCGCCCTCCCGGAGTAGGGAGGACGGCCCCGCGAGGATCAACCCTTGCCCGGCTGGAAGCCGTTCAGGGGTAGTAGGCCTGGATGGGTTGGGGCGCCTGGGTCGGATTCGTGCGCGGGTCGAAGACGAACATCATGCGCATGTCCTCGTGCTCCAGGTTGTGGCAGTGGAACACGAACGGCCCGGTGAAGGTGCGGAAGCGCATGTGGATCTCCGCCGTGTCGTTGGGCCCGAGGATGGCGACGTCGTTCTTGTGGCGCTGCGTGGGCGGCGGCAACTGTCCGTTGAAGCGCACGATCTGGTGCGACTCGAGGTGCATGTGGATCGGGTGCCACCAGCCGCCGCCGCCGTTCCTCAAGATCCACTTCTCGGCCGTGCCGAGGGTTGGCGTGGCGTCGGCGCGGAACTCGTCGAAGAACTTGCCGTTGATCATCCACGCGCCGTTCGAGCGGTGGAAGAGGAACTCGCGCGTGGCGACGACCTCCGAGGCGGCGATCGGGTGGTTCGGACGCAGCGGAGTGCCGGGCACCACGGTCGCGTCGTTGTCGACGGGCGCGCCTTCGACGATGAACTTGATCAGCGGCTGGCCGGGGTTGAGTCGCTGCGGATTGGCCGAGGTGCCGTGCGGGCCGCGGCCGCTGTCCTGGCGCAGGACGTTGACGAGGTACACCTCGGAGGGCGCGTCGCGGAAGTCGATGATCACGTCGGCGCGCTTGGCGGGGGAGAGCATCAGCTCGTTGGTCTCGATGGCCTGCGGCAGCAGCCAGCTGTCGTTGCCGATCTGCGTGAAGTTGCCCGAGGTGAGCTTGAGCAGGTAGAAGCGGGCGTTCGCGCCGTCGAGGAAGCGCAGGCGGTACTTGCGGCGCTGCACGCGGATGTAGGGTTGCGCGACCCCGTTGGCGACCTGGATGTCGCCCAGGTACCCGTTGTGGTCGAGCGGGTCGAAGAAGATCGTCCCGTCGGAGCGCAGGCGCCGGTCCTGCAGGACGATCGGGATGTCCTGCGCGCCCGAAGGCAGGACGTTGTCGGCGATCAACTGCTCCTCGAGGTCGTCGGTGAACAAGTGGAACCCGGCGAGGCCCTTGATGCAGTTCTCCGCGGTCAAGTCCATGCCGTGGTCGTGGTACCACATCGTGGAGGGCGACTCGCTGTAGTCGAACTCGCCGCTGCCGTCCGTCTTGCGCGGGACGATGTTCGGGTAGTAGTAGTCGCGTTGCTGGCCCGGCGAGACGAAGAAGTTCGGGTAGCCGTCGCCGTGCGCCGGCGTGTGGGCGCCGTGCAGGTGCACGCTCGTCTCGTGGGGGATGTTGTTGCTGACGCGCACGACCATCGGCTGGCCGATGCGTCCGCGGAAGGTGGGGCCGGGATACAGGCCGTCGTAGCCCCAGATCGGGGTCTGGACGCCCGGCAGGATCTCGGCGACGCCGGGACGCTGGTCCAGTTCGTAGAGGTGCAACGGACCGCGTTGCCAGTCGCTCGGGTGGTTGAAGTACTCCGGCGCGATGCCGTGGTGGACGTTGCCTGGTTGCCACGGGAAGTTCGCCGGCGAGGGCGAGCTCGGGTCGATGATGGCGACCGGCGTCTTCGTCGCCGGACGCGGCATCTCGCGCGTGAAGGGCACGAAGTTGAAGGGCGTCGCGGGCAGCGAGACGCCGTTGCCGTCGACGCCGCCGCCGGGACCGCCGCCGTTGCCGCGGCAGGCGCCGCCTTGCTGGCGCGCGCTGGCGGCGCCGGCCAGGCCGAACATGGCGCCGGCTCCGGCGAGGAGGTTGAAGCCGCGGCGCGAGAGGCCGCCTTCGTCGTTGCGGGACTTGCTCATGGGGATGGAACTCGAGGCGAGGGGGGAGACGGGGAGAGACGGGATGGGGTGCGGGGGAAGCGGGTGGACTTCCCGGACATGCGAACTATCCCCCCGGGGCAAGTGCGGCGAAGCGCGAATCGTTGTCAAATTTCTTGGACAAACCAGGGCGTGGAAACACGTTCCGTCCGAAGCCAGCGCGCTTGTCGTGGAATCGGACGCGCGGCAGGACGCGATTGCCTGCGGCGAAATCCGTTCCGGCGCCGGCCGCGCGGTCGGAGGGCGCGAAAAGGCGAGCGGCCGCCACCCTCGCGAGAGGATGGCGGCCGCCGCGTTCCGTGCCCGGTCGCGTCTCAGGATCCGACCACCGGGTGCGCGCCGATGTCGATGCGCGAGCCGTCGGGGTCGTTCTCGGAGGGGTCGCCACCGTCGATCATCGGCGAACCGCTGCGCGGGCCGTGCTGGCCGCCGGCGGCGTCGAGGAACAGCGGGTCGACCTGCAGGAAGCCCGTCGCCGCGAACCCGTTCCAGTCGACGATCGAGTGCTCGACCACGCCGGGGAAGGGGTGCGAGACGTTCGTGCCGACGGCCGCTTGCGTGCCGTCGCCCCAGATCACCGTGTTGTGGATCCAGGCGTTGTTGGAGTTCATGAAGAACAACTGGAGGCCGCTGTTGGTCGCGATGGTCGTGCTGCCGAAGTCGAGCACGCCGCCGTCGATGTAGAGGCCGCCGGCGCCGTTCTGCGCGGTGTTGTTGGTGACCTTGGCGCCGCGGAAGCTCATCACCACCGAGTTCTCGGCGTGGATGCCGCCACCCGTCTGGTTGGACGAGTTGTGCATCACGCGCACGTTGACGAAGTTGGTGGAGCCGCCGTTGAGGAACAGGCCGCCGCCGAACTGGCCGGCCAGGTTGTGGTCGACGGCGGAGTTGTCGACCACCAGCGTCGCCGAGTTCATGGCATGCACGCCGCCGCCCTTGTTGCCGGCGAGGTTGTTGCGCACCCACGACAGGGACAGGTCGGCGAGGCCGCCGTTGACGTACAAGCCGCCGCCGTCCTGCAGCGCCGTGTTGCCGTCGAGGGTGGCGTCCTGGAAGGCCACCTTCGAGCTGTTGCGCACGTGGACTCCCGCGCCGTTCTGCGCGAGGTTCTGGCCGATGTAGCAGGCGTCGACCACCACGTCCGAGCTGTCGGTGACCAGCACGCCGCCCGCGACGGCGTTCTGGCCGCCGCCGTTGACGATCCGCAGGCCCACGAGGCGCGTGCCGCGGGTGTGCCGGCCGGAGACCGTCACGGTCGGGCCGTTCATGCCGCCGTCGATGGTGGCGCCGGCGTACGAGCGCAGGATCACGTTCTTCTTCTGGATGACGACGTTCTCCTGGTAGGTGCCCCAGCCCACCTCGATCAGCGAGCCCGGTTCCGCGCAAGCCAGCGCCTCGGCGATGGTGTCGTACGGATTGGCGTAGCTGCCGTTCTCGAAGGCGGGGTTGGCCGTGTGCTTGTCGACGTAGACGACCTTGACCATGTGCGTGGAGTCCTGCACCGAGTAGTGCACGTCCTCGACGGGCAGGCCGTTGTAGCGCGGATCCGAGGAGCTCGTGGCCGAGGTCAGGACCGTGGCGACCGCGAGCCCGTCGTGGTTGTCGTCCTGCACGCCATTGACGCGGATCACCTGCGGGTGGAACCAATCGTCGGGCGTGAACACGAGCTGCGCCGGCTCGACGCTCATCTGGTTCGGCGAGGAGCTGGACAGGTCGATCACGACGTTCGCCGTCGGGCGCGTGCTGAGCGACACGCGCACGTGGCGGTTGCTGTCGAAGGGCAGCGCGTACTGGCCGCAGCCTTCGTGGCCCGCTTCGTAGATCGTGTTGCCGCAGTGCACGAGCACTTCGACGCCGCCGTCGATGCGATCCTGGAACTCGGGCAAGGTCGAGGCGAGGCCCGCCGCGCCCGTGGCCGGGATCTCGGTGATGCGCGCCATGGCCTCGCCCTGGCCGTTGTCGACCAGCACCATCTCGTTGCCGAGGTAGCCGTCCTTCAGCGGCAGCGACGGGTGGCTGAACGGACCCGCGGAGTTCGCCACGCGCGGGTCGGTCAGCGCCTCGCGCAGGAAGGCCGCGAGGGCCGCCTGCTTCTCGGGGCTGTCGCGCAGCGTGCCCACGCCTTCGACGTCGGCGTCGAGGTCGGCCTTGTTGACCTCGGCGAAGTCGGCGCCGCGGGCGTAGAACTGGATCACCTGCTCGAGCGTCGAGGCTCCGCCGTGGTGGAAGTACGGACCCGTGAGCGCGATGTTGCGCAAGGAGGGCGTCTTGAAGGTGCCCGCGACCTGCAGCCTGTCGCCCGGCCCGATGGGCGGGTTGGGCATCAGGTGCGCGACGCTGGGATCGCCACCCTGCAGGCGTTCGACGATCGAGGTCGGACCGACGGCGCCATGGGTGCCGTTGCCGAGGTCCTCGAAGGTCGGACGCGCACCGAGGTTGTAGAAGCCGCGATCGTAGACGCCCACGGACTGCGGCGCGCCCATGTTGAGCAGCGCGACGACCACGCCGTCGAGCCGCACTTCGTAGTCGCCCGCCGGCAGGCTGGGGTTCGGACCCCATTGCATGCCGACTTCGAGGGTCACGTTGCACAGTCCGCTGGGCAGCGGGACTTCGTTGACCTCGACTTCGACCGTGGCGGCGAACAAGGGCTCGAGTCCGGATCCGGCGGGCGGCATGGGGGCCACGGGACCGGCGGCGAGCTCGATCGCCTGCTCGAAGATCTCGCAGGCGCCGGGCGTGCCCGGGACCTGGCCGCGCGCGACGAGATCACCTTGCAGCGTGCGGATCTCGATGTCCTTGCCGCGCGGGTCGGAAGCCAGGATGGAAAGCGTCGGGTCGGGGAAGGTCGTCAAGACCACTTCACCCTCGGCCAGCGAATCGGTCACGGCCATGCGCTCGGTCCAACCATCGGCCGCGTACTGCGACCAGGTCGCGCCGGCGAATTCGGGCGCCGTGTGGCAGGCGTTGCAAGCGGCGCCGCCGCTCATGTAGATGTCGAGGCCTTCCTTCTGCTGCTCGGTCAACGCGTTCTGGTCGCCGGCCGCATGGCGGTCCCAAGGCGTCTGGTCGCTGACGAGCGTCGACTCGTAGCACATGATCGCGAGGCCCCAGAACAGGGAGAAGTTGCTCTCCATCTGCGTGTAGCCGTCGAACAGGCCCGTGCCCGCGTGCCACTGGTCGTGGAAGGCGCCGCGCACCATGTCCTCGTAGGTCAAGGTGGGCGACAAGCCGCGGTTGGGCGCGTCGGACAAGGCGCCCAGGTGGAAGTCGGTCGGATCGACCATCTGGTCCTTGAGGGGACGCATGGTGAGCATCTTGCGGCCGAGGTCCCGGAAGGCCTTGCCGTCGTAGCTCATCTCCACGTTGGACAGGGCCGGTCCGACCGCCTGGCTGGCGAGCGAAGCGGGCTGGATGGCGACGGTCACCGGTTGCACGCTGCCGCTCGCGCGGCGCATGAGCACCTTCGCCGACGTGTCGCGCGCGCCGAGGTGGTTGACCCCGTTGAACACGCTGTCGGCGCGACCGTCCCAGAAGGTGCGCACGTGGAAGATGGCGTTGTAGGTCGTCGGCGCGTTGCGGCCGGCGACGCGACCGACGTTCACCCCGTGCATGGCGAAGGGGATGTCGTTGGCGATGACGACGCCCTGCTCCTGCGCGACGCCCGGCGTGACGCCGGTGAAGGTGCGCGCCTGGATGCCCGACGACGCGAGGCGGTCGTTGCTGTCGCGCGCGATGTCCGAATCGTGGTCGTTCGGGTCCGTGCGTTGCGTGAAGGGGAAGTCGCGTCCCTTGACCGTGTAGTTGACGCCGCCGCCGCCCGATCCGAGCACGCCGTAGGTGTTGTCGAAGCCGGGGTGCAGCTGCGACATCGTGCGCGCGTCGGCGCCGGCGTTCCAGTGGCACGAAGCGCAGGCAGTGGCGCCGTCGGAGCCCGCCTGGACGTCCCAGAAGAACGCCTTGCCGAGGCGGACCGCGGCGTCGAAGTCGCGCACGTACTTCGTCATCAGGTCGGCCGGCAAGGGGATGGGCAGGGTGGAGAGCGGCGGAGCTTGCGAGGCGTCCTCGACGCCGCCGGCGACCTCGCCGTTGATGTCGGTGTTGCGCCGGACATTGCCGCCCTGGGCGCCGGCGTCGGGCAACAGGAATGCCGAAGCGGCCACGAAGCCGAGGATCGTCGGAACGAAGCGACCCGACGAAGAGGTGATGGGTCTGGATTGCATGGTGGGGAGCGACGAGGGGGGAGACGAGAGCGTTCCGCGGGGTGCGGATTGCCCGGCGTGCGCCGCGGGGAGCGGCTCGCGCCGGACGGGGATGGGAACGGACTCCCGCCGTGCGGGAATTCCAGTCGAAAGCTACTGCCCCTGCGGGATGCCCGAGCGGGCGAAACACGCATGAAAAGCGAAGCGAAATTCCTTCGCCGTCGATGCCGGAACTCGCTTCGCGCGCGTCGTCCAAGATCGGGACACGCAAGAAAACTTGACAACAAGCCGCGAGGCCGCGGCGTGGAACTCGAAGGATGCGCGAGACTGGACGCGCGATGTGTCGCGACGCGCA
>JBKDQQ010000058.1:0-2378 GCA_046341775.1 Planctomycetia bacterium | reverse complement strand
CGCCTTCGCGACGTCGCCCACGCTACTCAAGCAGTCCGACACAACCCGCCGGCTCTCCGGAGTGCCCAGCTCCTCCACCAGCGCACGGCGGAGCTCCAGCGCTTCACCATGCAACTTGTCGGCCTCGGCCAGCCTTCCCTCTGTCTTACGCAGATTTCCCTCCTCCGTCAGCCGCCACGCCAAACGCGCCCGCAGCTCGTAGCGATCCTCGTCCGTGTCGGCTTGCGCCAGCTGTTCGCGCGCGTAAGCGAGCGAACGAGCCGAGAGCTCGGCGGCCTCCTTGTATTGGCCCAAGGTCGATAGCTGATCGGCCAAGCGCCGCTCGGCTTCGTATCGCCAGTATGGAACTCGATCTTCCGTAACTTCCTCCTCCAGACACGACAGTTGCCAACGCAACCAGGCCGCGGATTACTTGTGGAGATTCACCCAGCCTAGGTTGCTTGCCAAGCTGTCTTGCGCGAGTGCACCGAGCACCTCGACCGGCGTGTTCCAACCATCGCTGTCCGCGAACACGCTCTTGCCGATTTCGGCCGCGCGCACCGGCTTGTCCTTTTCCAACTCCAATGCCAGCGCCAACCAACCCGCTCGCACCGCAACACTATGATCAGGATCCGACCAGTCCGGCTGCGGCGGGCAAGGGAACAACTTCAGCGCCCAAGCCAACAGGTCGCGTTGCTCTTCCTCGGCCAACAAGCTGGCCGCTTTGACGGGGAGCGCTCCTGTCTCGGGCTCCTCTTCGTAGATCACCTCGGCATCCTCGTCGAACGAGTTGTTGATCCACTCTTGCAGCACCTCGCGCAGGGCCGCATCCAGTTCGCCGATGTCGTCGCCCATCAGCACGCTGAGGTGCTTCTTCGCCACGGCATGGAACGCGCCTTGGCGGAACTCCGTCAGGTTCTCGGAGGTCTCCGAGGCATGGGCTAGGATCGCCAGCGGATCGACTGCTTCGCGCAGCGCGGCATCCGGTTCGATCTCGGGTTCGCTGCTCATCCGCACGCCCATGCGGGCGGCGAACGCCACCGCCACATCGCGCAAGAACCGCATGCCGAAGTGGCTGCTCCACCCCAGTGCGGACTGCACGCCCGGTGGCAGTTCTTCGAACATCTGCTTGGCGCGTTTGACCGGGTCGGTCTCGAACGTGCCGACATAGCGCTCGCCCGCAGGTGTCAGTGCACCTCGAGCCGTGCCGCCGACGAAGTAGCTCTTGGCCATGCGCTGCAGGCCGCGCGCGTTCTGCGTCATCTGCAGGAAGTTCGCGCCGGCCTTGTCGACCAGCAGGTCGACCTGCTTGGGAGTCAGGCCGGGAAGTTCGGCGCGCACCCACGCAGCCAGGTCCGCGCTGGGCGTGAACTTGAGCAACAGCGCCGAGGCGCGCTCGTCGCCGGCGAATCGAGCCAGCGTCGCGGCGCGCTCTTCGCCTTGCTTGCGCAGGTTCTGGTTCCACTCCGTCTCCCAGTGGGTCGCCAGCACGAGCAGCGGCCAGTTGTGCACCTTGGCCGAGGCCCACAGCTGGGTCAACATCCCCATCGACTCGGCGTCGATCCACTGGGCATCGTCGACGAACACCACGACGGGGAGCTTCTTGCCGTGGAGGAAATGGCGTAGGGCGTCGAGCAGCTCGTCGGAGAGCGACTGCAGCTCCTGGTCCTTCTCCTCGCGCGTGCTCTTGGTGCGCGCCTTCTTGTGCTCGACTCCTTTGGCGAATGTGCGGCCGAGGTTGCCGAGCGGACCTATCGCCACATCGAGCGCCATGCCGCCCAATTCGGCGAGGCCATGGCCAAGGACCTTGCCGGCTATGGTCTCGTTGATCGTGCGCAGGTGGCGCAGCGCGGAAGCCGTGCGCGACATCGCGCCCTCATCCGCGTGGTTGCGGTCCGTGGTGTTGGCGGCGCGCATCCCCCACCACAGGAACAACGGCTTGCCAAGGTGGTTGGCGGGTAGTTCGGGGTTGGAGCGAAGCGTGTCCTTGTCGCTGCCCAAGTCGTCCGGCCAGTAGTCCGTCGCGTCCCACTTGGGGTGGTTCGAAAGCCAGCGATAGAACTCGTGCGCGAGGCGCGTCTTGCCAACGCCGGTGTGCGCGACCAGCGTCACCATCCGCGGGCCAGCGCCGGGAGTGGCGGCTTGTTCGAACAGGGACTGCAGCTGGGCCAGTTCGGTGGTCCGGCCGTAGAAGGTGGGGGGCATGGGAGGCCTTTATCCTACTAGCTTGGCGCAGGTCGGACATGGCTGGGCAGGTTGCAGCTGTCAGCTAGTGCTTAAGCTGTCGCAGGCTTGCAAAGCGCCTTGTTGGGTCCTCAATGGGCACACAACAATGGTGAATAGGCTATCAGCACAACGGCGTCCACCAGTGAATACCGCGCGAGGAACCTGATCCACAT
>JBKDQQ010000057.1:0-3841 GCA_046341775.1 Planctomycetia bacterium | reverse complement strand
TTGCGGCCTTCGCAGGACGGCGTGATCGAACGCCACGAAGGCGTCGAGGAACTGCAACGGCGCTTCGGGCCGCATGTCATCGACGCGCACCTGCCGTCCAAGGGCACGCGCACGCAGGGCGTCGAGGCGGGCTACATGGCGCACGGGTGGGTGCGGATGCGCCACGAGGACTACGACACGCTGCGCGGCATGCTCGACGAGGTCGGCCGCGTGCTGAAGATCGTGGCGCGCGACGGCTGAATCGGCTTGGGTTCCGGCGCATGTCGGCCGCGCATCCGCGGAAGGGGCCGGCCCTCGACTCGAGTCGACCCCCCGGAACGAAGGCGGGCGGCGCCCCCCCCCATCGAGGATGCGCCGCCCGCGGGACCCTTCTGCGGGTCGCCGGTTGGATGCCTCACTGGCTGAAGGTCACCTGCAGGCCGTTGGTCAGGTTGAAGCCGCTGCCGCAAGGTCCCAGCACGTTGCGGTACCAGCCTTGGAAGTAGACCGTCTGACCGACCGACCAGCCATATTGGGCGGCGAGGCCGGGGCCGTAGGTCAAGCTGCCCGTGGCGTCGGCGAATTGCACGCCGACGCGCGTCACGGAACCACCCACGCAGCGCAAGCCGTCGCCGAAAGGCGTGCCGAATCCGCCACCCACGGTCCCCGTGCCGAAGAACAACAGCACGCTGGCCCCCGGACGCACGTTGAACACCGTCAGCTCCAAGTCGTCGTTGGTGATGCCATCCGTCTCGGCGCCCTCGAGGCCGGCGCCGGCGCCGGTGGAGTTGGTGCAGCCACGGCCGGGACCGCCGTTGTTGCCGCAGGGGCACAAGCCGCTGGTGCCGTCGCAGAAGGGCGTTCCGACTTCCTCGTGGCCATGGAAGTCCATCGCGACGCCGGCGGCCTCGTCGATGTCGGTGGGCGAGACCAAGTCGCTGTAGCCCACCAACGCCTCGCTCGGATCGACGTCGAAGCTCGCGTCGAGATCGACGCCTTGCAGGATGCGCTGATTGGCCCGGCTGTCGGGCACGTAGACCGCGCCGGACCTCGCGACGCCGATGTCCGTGAACTGCGCGGCGGGATCGAGCGTCCAGAAGAGGCGGGCTTCCAGGCCGTCGATCAATCCGTTGCCGTTGTCGTCGCGGATCCTCCAGATCTGCCGACCAAGTCGGTCGGCGACGTGGAAGGCCCCGTCTTCGTCCTGATCCAATCCGGTCCAATCCGCCGCGGCGGCGCTGGTCGGGGGAGACCAGAAGAGCGTCGTTTCACCGGCGTCATCGGCATCGCCATCCGCGTTGAGGTCGGTCGAGCGCCACACTCCCCGTCCGGGCGTCGTGCCGTTGTCGACGAAGTAGACGCGGTTGTCCACCCCCAGGCACAGGGTCGAGATGGAGTGCGTGCCCGCCGGAGCGGCCGGACGCTGGTGGAACCGCTGGGCTTCGCCCGAGTCGTTCGCGTCGCCATCGGCGTTCTGGTCGCGCAGGAGGTAGATGGCCTCTTCTCCTTCTCCGAGCGCGTCGCGCGTGCTCGACGCCCACACGAAGCCAAGGAACGCCAGGTCGAGGCCCGTCATCCGGGCGAGCCGAACGCCGGATGCGTTGCCGCCGGTCGTTCCGTCGAAGTACACCGCCAGTTCGCCTGGCGCGGACAAGTCGCCACTGCCGTCAATGTCGTTGATGTAGATGATTCGGTCGAGCGCCGTATCCCCCACGTAGACAGCGTCGTCGGGATCGATCGTCAAGACGACCGGCTCCACAAGCGCCAACGGCGAGCCGGCCGAGGAGTAGATCACCTCGCAGTCCGGCACCGGATCGTTCCAGCTTCCGTTCAGGTTCCAGTCGCGCAGCTCGTAGATTTGGTCGAGCTGCGGGTCGGCCACGATGATGATGTCGAGACGCTGCGGGTCGCCCGCATGCGCCGGCAGGGCTTGGGAGAAGAAAGCCGCGGCCGTCGCGGCGAGCACGCGCTGGACTCTGCGAGACGGGGCGGAAGAGCGAGAGGCGTTGGCGGAGTTCATGGTGGAGGGCTCGTGGTCGAGGGCGGAGTGATTCATTGGGCTTTCGGGACGATCGCGGCGAGGACCGATGCGAGATCGGGCCGATTCCAGCCCACCTCGCACACGAGGCTTGCACCTGCTCCGCGACGCGGAACAGGTGCAAGCACTTCCTCGAGAGGCTCGCCATGGAATGACGACCTTTCAGACCCTCATTCCCCCTCGGCTGGCGCGGGTTCGCGCAAACCGGGGGATTTCACGCGCAAGAACCCTTGGCGCGCGACAAGGCCTCACCCAAGACTCCGCGCGCCCGATGGAGGCGCGAGCGCACCGTGCCGATCGGGAGGCTCAGCCGCGTGGCGATGGCCTCGTAGTCGAATTCGTCCACGCGCAGGCTGCATGTTTCACGCAAATCGTCGGGCAACGCGGCAATGCGCTCCCTGATCCAGTCCTCCGCGCTGCCGTCCGAGGCGATGCGGGCCGGGTCGCACATGGGGCAGGCCTCTTCGCGACGCTCACCGGCTCTTCGTTCGTGGCGCCGTCGACGGCGTTCGTGGCGCAGAAGGTGCAGCGAGCGGTGGACGACCGCTCGCACGAGCCATCCATGTGCTTCCACAGGACGCTCTTCCAAGTTCCAAAGCGAGATCAGAGCCGCTTGCACAGCGTCGCAGGACAAGTGCTCGCAGCCGAGGATCGACTTCGCGACCCGGTGCAGATGGTCGAGGTGCGGGACGACGAGGCCATCGAATTGCGCACGGTGTTCCGGGCACGCGGGAACGTGATGGCCGCATGAGGGCGGGGTGATCGGATTGGTCATGGTCCGTGGACTTGCCGGTCGAGGAAGGATCGGATGGCCAAGCGCCGCGGAGGCAATCCGGGCGCTTCAAGCACGATGGACGCGGAGCGTCGGGGCGACGGTCATGCCCGGGGAGGAAGACGGCAGGATCGACTGCACGTTCCTCGAGCGAAACCGACCATCACCCGCGCGGGCGGGGCGCGCCTCAGGCCAAGGGCACGGAAATGGACTGCTGGTACGAGGGCCCAGTCCACCGTGCGCGAGGGATCGGAAGGACGCGGAGGATCAGGCCGATGCAGGAGGCGAATGCTTGGGAGCGTGAACGAGCGGGGACAGGGCCCCGCACTTCGCGGCGAAAGCTGTGACGATGGGACGACAATGCCCTGATGAAGGCGCCGCGGCGCGCGTTGCGCCCTTGCATTCCACCAAGGCGTGCGCTGCGCCGAGCAATTGGATGATGCAGCCGCGCTCTTCGTCGTCGTGCTGCGGCTCGCCACCGTCTGGGTGCGAATGATCGTGGTCGCCTGGCACGCTCTCGGCGTCGGTGCTGGCGATGCCATGCTCGACCTGGCCGACAAGTGCGGAAGCAGGAAGACCATCGTAGCCCCCCGCGCAGGAATCCCCGGGCGAGGCATGCTCAAGCACACCGTGGGCGGTGCACAGGTGGTGCACGTGCCACTGCAGGTGCAGCAGCTTCCCGACCCAACCGAACGCCAAGGCCACCAGCACCATCGCGGGCACCAGGCGGCTCGGCATCAGTCTGTGAGGTGCAGGTCGCATCTGACAGTCGCACAGGATAGCACCGGAAGCCGGATCCGCGTCAAGGCAAGGACGGCGCACGTTCACCTGGCCAGAGCATCTAGAATAGGCGCCATGCCGATCCACGAGTACGCCTGCCACGCCTGCCGCGCCGAGTTCGAGGAACTGGGGCGCGGCGACGAGACCATCGAGTGCCCCGTCTGCCGTTCGGCCCGAGTCGAACGACGCTTCAGCACCTTCGCCACGGCGAACCCCGCCAAGGCCGCCGGAGCAGGCGGTCCCGCGCCCGAAGGAGCAGGCGGCTGCGGCAC
>JBKDQQ010000056.1:0-16819 GCA_046341775.1 Planctomycetia bacterium | reverse complement strand
TCTGCATGCTGAGCGAGGAGTTGCACGGCTTCGCTCACCGTGCGCGGCTCGAGCAGCGCAAACTTCGGAAGGCGTAGCATCTCAGCGACCTCCTTCGGTCTGCGTGCGTGCAGCACGCAAGGCTGCGAGGACACGCGCGGGTGTGAACGGTAGCTGCTTCAAGCGGATGCCGACCGCATCGTAGACCGCATTGCTGATGGCCGGCAACACCGGGTGCAGGGGGCCTTCACCCGCTTCCTTGGCGCCATAGGGGCCTTCGGGGTCGATGCTCTCGACCACCAAGGCGTGGAAGTCGGGCGTGTCGAGCGCGGTCGGCAGGCGATAGTCGAGCAGGCTCGGCGCGCGCACCAGACCGTGCTGGTTCACGCCGTGCTCCTCGAACAGCGCCTCTGCGGCGCCCATGTAGGCCGAGCCCTCCATCTGCCCCGCGACGATCATCGGGTTGAGCGCGCGCCCGCAGTCGTGCGCCACCCAGACCTTGTCGATCGCGATCCGGCCGGTCTCCTCGTCGACCTCGAGTTCGACGACGTGGGCGGTGAACGAGTACGCCGGCGAGGCGCCGATGGTGCCTCCGCGGTAGTCGCCGCCGAGCTTGGGCGTGTTGTAGCTGCCGGTGGAGCCCAGCGTGTCGTGCTGTTCCTCGGCGATGTGGAACGCCTCGGCCGTCGAAAGCGACTTGGCGGGATCGCCCAGGTCGACCACCGCGCCTTCGATCATGCGCACGCGCGATTCGTCGACCTGCCAACGCTCCGCCACGGCCGCGACGATCTGCCTGCGCAGCTTGCGGGCCGCGTCGATGCAGGCGTTGCCGACCATGAAGGTCACGCGCGAGCTGTACGCGCCCAGGTCGACCGGGCACAAGTCCGTGTCCGCGGCCACGACGCGCACGTCCTCCACCTTCATGCCGAGTTCCTCGGCCACGAGGTAGGCGGCCATCGAGTTGGAGCCCTGGCCGATGTCGTTGCCGCCGGTGAAGACCGTGACGAGGCCCGAGCGATCGACCTTCAACTGCACGCCGGCTTGCGGCATGTTGTTCGGATACACCGGATAGTTGGTGCCCGAGATGTACATCGATCCGGCGACGCCGAGGCCGCGTCCGCGCGGCAGCCTTCCCTTGCGCTCCTTCCAGCGCGAGGCGCGTTCGACCTCGTCGAGGCAGCCCATGAAGCCGTTCGAGGTGATGCGCTGGCCGTTGACGGTCTTGACGCCCGCGCCGATGTAGTTGCGGCGCCGGATCTCGATCGGGTCGAGGCCCAGCCGCTCGGCCACCTGGTCGAGCTGCACCTCGAAGGCGAAGCGCGGCTGCACCGAGCCGTGGCCGCGCTTGGGCCCGCAGGGCGGCTTGTTGGTGAAGACGCGCGTCGAGTCGAAGCGGTAGTTCGGGAACTCGTAGGGCCCGGTCAGCAACTGGCCCGCGTAGTAGGTCGTGACGAGGCCGAAGCTCGAGTAGCTCCCGCCGTCGATCAGGATGCGCGCGTCGACGCCGGTGACCTTGCCGTCCCGCTGGTACGAGGTGCGGTACGACAACTGCATCGGGTGGCGGCCGCGGTGCGCGTAGTACACCTCCTCGCGCGTCCACAGCATCTTCACCGCGCGCCGCGTCACCTGCGCCAGCTTGGCGACGCAGAATTCGAGGCTGAACGGATCCGACTTGCCGCCGAAGGCCCCGCCGAGCGCCGGTTGCACCACGCGGATGCGCGCTGGCGGCAGGCCGAGCACCTTCGACAACGCGCGGTGCACGTAGTGCGTGATCTGCGTCGAAGACCACACCGTCAACACGCCGTCCGGCGCGACTTGCGCCACCGCGCAGTGCGGCTCGATGGCGGCGTGCGTGGTGCCGTGGAACTCGTACTCGTCCTCGATCACGCCGTCCGAGACCTTGGCCGCGGCTTCCACGTCGCCGAAGGACAGCACGACGCTCTTCGAGACGTTGCCCTCCTTCCGGCCTTCGTGGATGGCGGGCTCGTGGCGCTCGAGCGACTCGCGCGGGTCGAGGAAGGCGTGCAGCGGTTCGTAGACGACCTCGATCAGCTTGAGCGCCGCGTTGGCCGTGTCCTCGTCGATGGCCGCCACGGCGGCCACCGGATCGCCGATGAAGCGCACCTGGTCGACGGCGAGCGCCGTCTCGTCCTGCGTCCAAGGGATCACGCCGTACTTCACCGGCAGGTCGGCGCCCGTGATCACGGCGTGCACGCCCGGCAGGAGGAGCGCCTTCCGCGCGTCGATCGAGACGATCTTCGCGTGCGCATGCGGGCTGCGCAGCGTCTTGGCGTGCAGCATGCCCGGCAGCGCGATGTCGTCGGCGTACACCGCCTGCCCGGTGGCCTTGGCGAGTCCGTCGATCTTGCGCGACGGCTTGCCGACGACCTTGAAGGCGTCCGGAGCGCCGCCCGGCGTCTTAGACCACGGCGAGTCGGGTCCGTGCTGGTCGCGCGCGCCCATCAGCAGCAGCCTCCACGAGTGCGCTCGTGCTCGACGGCGTGCGCGGCGCGGCGCGCGCGCTCGGCCGCTTCCGCGGGGTCCATGCGCTGTTCCTCCCACGAGCGAGGCGCGGGCTCGACGCCCAGCGACTCGGCGACCGCCAGCTCCACGGCCTCGATGATCTGCGTGTAGCCGGTGCAGCGGCACAAGTTGCCCGACAACGCATGGCGGATCTCGCCGCGGGTCGGACAGGCGTTGCGCGCGAGCAGCGCCTTCGCCGACAGGATCATGCCCGGTTGGCAGAAGCCGCATTGGAGCGCCCCGCAGCGGTCGAAGGCCGCCTGCACCGGATCGACTCCGCCCTCGCCCCCGGCCTTGGCGTGCGCGGGCGCGAGGCCCTCGATCGTCGTCACCGCGCGTCCTTCGGCGTGCTTGGCGAGCGTCAGGCACGACAGCACGGGCTTGCCGTCGACGAGCACGGTGCACGCGCCGCAGTCGCCCTTGTCGCAGCCCTGCTTGGTGCCGACGAGTCCGAGCTTGTAGCGCAGGACCTCGAGCAGGGTCCAGTGCGCCGGGGCGGCGGTCGACAGGTGGTCGCCGTTCACATCCAGCTTGAGTTCGACCATGGGATCACGGGGCATTGTCGCCGCGCGGATGGCGCCGGCGCAAGCGCGGCCGCCTCCTCGCGACCGCGCGCGGGGCGGCGTACGCGCACGCCCCCGCGTCAGGCTTGCGCGATGGCCGCCAGGAAGGCCGGGCCCAGGTCGCGCGCCTTCGCCTCGCCCACGCCCTTGACGGCGAGCAGCGCCGCGTCGTCCAGGGGCCGCATGCGGGCCATCTCGCGCAGGGTCTTGTCGTTGAAGAGCAGGTAGGGGGGCACGCCGCGCTCGCGCGCAAGGTCGCGCCGCAGGGCGCGCAAGCGCTCGAACAGCGCCGCGTCGGCCCCGGACAGTTCGACCTCGTCTCCCGCCACGGCCCCGGCTTCGGACGGCTTGCGGCGCGCGCGCGACGGCGCCTCCGCGGGGGCGTGCAGCACGACGTCGAGTCCGCCCTTCAGCACCTCGGCCCCGCTGCGGGTCAGCACCAGCGTCGGGTACTCGCCCTCCGTCGTGCGCAGGTGCCCGTGGCCGACGAGCTGGTCGATCCAGTTGCGCACCTTGGGCGCGGGGTGTTCCTTGAGCAGGCCGAAGGTGGACAACCTGTCGTGCGCATGGCGCCGCACGCGCTCCGTCGAGGCGCCTCGCAGCACATCGCAGACGTGCGCCGCGCCGAAGCGCTGTTCGCAGCGCACCACGCACGAGAGGATCTTCTGCGCGAGGATGCGCGACTCGGGCTCGACGGACAACTCGCCGAGGCACACATCGCACGCGCCGCATCCTCCCGGGGGAACGGCGAAGGCCTGGCCGAAGTGCTCGCACAAGCTCTTGTGGCGGCAGGTGGCGCCGGTCGCGAATCTCCACATGTCCGACAGCCGCTCGAGCGCATCGTCGACATCCTCCATGGCGCCATCGACGCCCGCGGCCAGCGCCTCCTTGGCGGAGGCGACGATCAGGTTCTTCCAGCCGTGGAAGTCCGCGCCGCCGTAGTACATCACGCATTCCGCGGGATCGCCGTCGCGGCCGGCCCGACCGGTCTCCTGGCTGTACTGCTCGACGCCCTTCGGCAGCGAGGCGTGCACGACGAAGCGCACATCCGAGCGATCGATGCCCATGCCGAACGCGACGGTGGCGACGACGAGGTCCAGTTCCTCGGCGAGGAAGCTCGCTTGCGTGGACTCGCGCGCGCCCGGATCCATCCCCGCGTGGTACGCGGCCGCGCGGACGCCGCGTTCCGCGAGGCGCGCCGCCAAGTCGTCGGCGTCGGCGCGGCGTTGCACGTACACGATGCCGGCGCGGTTGGCGTGGCGCGCGACGACCTCGAGCACCTGCTGCAGGATGTCGCCGCGCGGCTTGACGCGGTAGCGCAGGTTCGGGCGGTCGAATCCACCCACGAGGATCGCCGGGTCCTTCAAGCCCAGTTGCGCCGCCACATCCTCGCGCACGCGCGGCGTCGCCGTGGCGGTGAGCGCGATCACCGGCAGGTCGGGACGCGCGCGCCGCAGCTCGCCGATCATGCGGTACTCGGGGCGGAAGTCGTGGCCCCAATGGCTGATGCAGTGCGCCTCGTCGATGGCGAGGCGCACGATGTTCCAGCGCTCGAGCCGCGCGAGGAACCCGTCGCCGACGAGGCGCTCGGGCGAGCAGTACAAGAGCTTGAGCTCGCCGCGCTCGAGTCGCGCCTCGATGTCCCGGCGGCGTTCGCGGTCGAGGGCGCTGGTCAGCGCGGCGGCCGGCACGCCATCTTCGAGGAGTCCCGCGACCTGGTCCTGCATCAACGAGATCAGCGGCGACACGACCAGCGTGACGCCGGGAAGGACCAGCGCGGGGGCCTGGTAGCACAGGCTCTTGCCGCCTCCGGTGGGCAGCACGACCAGCGCGTCCCGGCCGGCGAGCACGCAGGCGATGGCCTCCTCCTGCAAGGGGCGCAGGCCGTCGAAGCCGAAGCGCGCCTTGACCGCGGCGCGCACGCGCCGCAGCGCTTCGTCGGTGCTGGTGGCTTCGGCCATGGAGGGGAGCCGTCGTACCAAGTGACGGACCGCCATGCCATCGCGGCCGGGCCCCCGGCGCCCGGCTCGCGACGCAAACATGCGGAAGGGAGACGCTTGCGCCTCGCTTGGACGCGGCGACGCAGGGCGGCCGGTCGAGCGCGCGGGCGTGCCTGTTCCCCGCGCCGCGCCGCGCGCCGACGAGGCGCCCTCAGCGCTTGTCGGGAGCGCCGACCGGCTCCTGCCTGGAGTTCGCGGCGGCCGCCTCGGTGCTCGCGCGCTTGCGCAGGCCGCGGGAGCGCGCATAGGTGGATTCGGAGGGATCCACGGCCCGGTATTGCACGACCTCCAAGTCGGGTTCGTGTTGCCAGTTCAACGCCGCCTGGATGGCGCGAGGGCTCTGCTGCACGACGAACAACTCGTCCTCGTGCACGAGCGTGCGCCAACTGTCGAGCGTCAGGCACCACAGCGCCAGCGACCCGTGGAAGGTCGTGTGCAGCTGGTCGGGCTGCAGCAAGGGCGGTCCACCCTTGGTGGGGAAGCGATGGCCGAAGGCGACGATCTCCTCGCCGGCGTGCATCGCCGCGGCCGCCTTCCGGAGCGGCACGAGGGCCACATGGTCCTTGCCGCGCGCCCAGGCCTTCAAGCGCGCCTCGAAGGCGTCGATGGAGCCCGCCGCGGGGATCATGTCCTTGCGCAGCATCGGTCCTTCGACGAGCTGCGGGATGTCGCCCAGCACGAGCGGCGCCTTGACGCCGTCGAACAGCGCCAGTCCGCGCTCGAACATCGCCATGCGCTGCTCCTCGGGACGCGGGCCGTAGGCGAACCAGAACAACGAGTCGAGCCCGATGATCGTCGTGGCTCCGGCCTGCGCGGCCTTGTCAAGTTGTTTGGACAAAGCGCCCGCCGGATCCATGAACACGAGGCTTCCGGCGAGCATCAAGGTCTCGTGCTCCCCGATGATGGAGCCGTCGACGAGCATGTTCCAGCCGCGCGGCAGCTGGTGCTTGGGCGCGTCCAGGTCGCGCAGGCCGAAGTCGGCGCTGATGCTCGCGCCCACCACCGCCACCTTGCGCGCGTAGGCCGGCATCGGACTCTTCGCGATCGCGCCCTTCCCGGCGGCGTCGGCGGGCTTGCCCGCTTCCTTGGGCGCCTCCTTGGGGCCTTCCCTGGGCGCGTCGTTCGGACGCGCGGCGCCGGCGAAGGGAAGGGCAGCGAGGAGCGCCAGGCCGAGGCAGGCGAGGCGCGCGGGACGGAACAGGGAATGCATGGCGGTCATGGCATGTGCGAGGTGCAAGGGAGCGCCGCGATGGAATGGCGGGAAGCGCCTCCTGCGTCAGGGCGCGGCGACGAACTTGTGGATCCTCCCATCGAAGCTGCAGGCGTGCAATTCGCCGCGCCAATCCAGGCCGAAGCTGGCGATGCCGCCGAGCTCGGCCTCGCGGCGGGGGATCCCGGGCGCCTTCTCGTCGGCGGCGATGCTCCACACGCGTCCGCTCTGGTAGTCGGCGTAGACGTAGCGTCCCTTCAAGGCCTCGACCGCCGCGCCGTGGTAGATGAAGCCGCCGGTGATGCTCTGCCCCTCGTCGTGCTTGTACTCGACGAGCGGCGCGACGAACGCGCCGGGGCCGCGCACCTTGCGCTTCATGTCGAAGTCGTGGAAGCCCTCCTTGAACGGCCATCCGTGGTTCTCGCCCTTGCGCACGACGCAAACCTCCTCCCACAGGTTCTGGCCCACGTCGCCGGTCCACAGCGCGCCATCGGGGCCGAAGCAGAAGCGCCACGGGTTGCGCAGGCCGATGGCCCACAACTCCGGCCGCGCGCCGGGCACGTCGAGGTAGGGATTGTCGGCGGGGATGCCGTAGGGCTTGCCCTCCGGCCGCGCGTCGACGTCGAGGCGCACGATCTTGCCGAGCAGCGAGCGCACGTCCTGCGCGTGGTTGCGCGGATCGTCGGCCGCGCCGCCGTCGCCGATGCCGAGGTACAGCATCCCGTCCGGCCCGAAGGCCAGGTCGCCGCCATTGTGGTTGTCCCACGGCTGCGGCACTTCGAGCAGCACGCGTTCGGAAGCCGGATCGCAGGCGAGCACTCCGTCCACGCGCCGCACCTCGTACTCGCACAGCACCTTGGCGTCGCGCTCGGCCATGCACCAATACGCGAACATGCGACCGGCGTGCGGCGAGCCTTGCTGCGCGAACTTCGGATGGAAGGCCAGCGCGAGCAGCCCTTCCTCGTTGCCGCTCGTCGTGGCGCGGTCCTCGATGTCGAGCAGCACGCGCCGCGCGCCCGCCTTGCCGTCGTCGGCGATGTCGAAGACGCTCACGATGCCGCGCTGCTCGACGACCGCGTGCGTGCGCTCCGTGCCCGGGACGTGGCCGAACCACAGCGGACGCAGGTACTTCTGCTCGGGGAAGGCGACGACGAGCGCGACGGAGGAGGGCTTGGCCGGCGCCTTGGGTTCGTCGGCGCAGGCGACCAGCGTGGACGCACAGAGGAGGAGCGAGGTGTGCATGGGATGGCCCCGATTCTAGGCCCCTTGTGGCGACCGACGAGCCCCGAAACGCCAGTCCATCGGCGCGCTGCGACACGAACCGTCGAGCCGGGCCGTCACGCCGGGCCGTCGTGCTCGTCGACCACCTTCAACCCCACGACCTTGCCGCCCTCGAAGCGCAGACGGAGCAGGTCCACCGAGCCCGGCTCGTCGACCATGGCGCGCACCACCTGCTTGCCGAGCCGCTCGAGGATCTGCACGCGGCGCACGCCCGATGCGTCGCAGATGGAGGCCATGGCCTTGCCCTTCTCGCCCTTGGCGCGGCCGAGCAGGCGCGCCAGCCCCGGTTCCCGCGGCGTGGCGCGCGCGCGCTTGGCGAGCAGCAGCCCGCAGTAGGGCAGCGAGCGCAGGTCGAGCCCCAGGCGCTTGGAGGCGAAGGTGAAGTGCGCCGTGGTGAAGGCTTCCCGCGGCGGCCGCGCGAAGCGGTGGCACCACTCGTGGGCGTTCGCCTCGGAAAGCGCGCCGCACGACTCGCGGTGCGTGCACGGAAGCAGCGGCTCGAACTCCTCGAGCAGCTCCTCGCGCACGCGTTGCAGGGCGCGCGAGGTGCTCTTGGCGCCGCCCTCGAGCCACAGCACGAGCTCGGCGCGCCGCGCGAGTCGCAGCGCCGCGCGCCACCCCTCGTCGGACAACTCGTCGACGAGGTGCGAGGCGACGAGGACGTCGAAGTCCGGCGGCGCGACCTCCTCGGTGGCGAAGTCCGCCGCGAAGGGGGCGCATTCGAGCCCCGGCGCGGCGCGCGCGAGCAGCCGCGCCCCGACCCGCGTGGCCGCCGCGCTCTTGTCGACGAGGCGCACGCTGGAGATCGCGCCCGCGGGCGCGTGGCGCAGCAGGGCCCGCGAAGCGACCGCGGTGCCGCAACCGAGGTCGAGCACGCGCGCGCCGGCGGGCAGGTCCGCGCGACGCAGCGCGTCGGCGAGGAACGCGTCCCACTTCCAGCCGATGCGCGCGCCGTAGACGGCGTCGTACAGCTCCAGGTCGCGCTCGCCCTCCCAGGCCGAGGGCCGCGCGCCTTCGAGGCCCTCCTGGGCGGCGAGGAACTGCCGGCGCAACTCCTCGAGGCGCCGCCAGTCGGCCTCGACCAGCCGCGGCTCCGCCGGGTCGACGCCCCGCGCCTCGCGGTCGGGGCTTTTGTCAAATTTATTTGACATAAGCGCGGCCCGCCTCAGCCCGACTCCAGTTGGCGGCGCGCGTCCACCTCGTCGCGATCGATCGCCTCCATCGCGGCGCCCAGCTGCTCCCACAGGTCCCAGTCGGGATCGATGGCGTGGCGCACCTGGCGCATCAGCTGCACCGCCATCCGGAAGGCGCGCACGATGTCGCCCGGGGTGGCGTCCACGCGCGCCTCGATCTCCGCCAGGGTGGCGCCCCGGTACCAATCGTCCAGCGCCTCCGTCAGGCCCCAATCCGGCGTGCGGATCGACTCCTCGAGGCCCTCCTCGGAGGCGGCGTGGACCAGCCTGCGGATGGCGCGCTCGACGTCCTCCCTCAGCGGGCCGAGGATGCGCCCGCCCCCGCGCGAGTCCGCGAAGCGTCGCCGCTCCTCCCAAACGAGGGCGAGGAAGACGCAGGCGAGCGCGCGCGGCGATTGGTTCTCGATGGCGCCCGAGAAGAGCAGCTCGGTGGTCTCGAGCTCCCAGCCGTTGATCAGCTTCGCCACGCGCCCGCGCGTCGTCAGCCGGTCGCCGTCGAGGTAGGCGAGGCGATCGAGCACGGCGAGGCGCGCCTCGACCACGCGCTTGTTGGCCTTGCGCGACTTGTCCTCCTTCTTCTTCGCGTCGCCCTTGTGCAGCCAGCGGTCGAAGCTCTTCTCCCACGCTTCGTGCACGCGCGCGCGTCCCACGCGCTCGACGAGGTGCAGGATCGAGCCGTAGGACAAGTTGAAGCGGCTCGTGACCGCCTCGGGCGCGCCCGAGAGGATCCTGCGCAGCGGCGCCTCGACCAGGTCCTTCTTGGAGAGCATCAGGAACACGAGGCCTTCCACGTCGTGCCCTTGGCGTCCGGCGCGACCGGCCATCTGCATGAAGTCGCGCGTCGAGACGTAGTCGAAGCTGACGCCGTCGAACTTGCGCAGGCCGGCGAACACGACCGTGCGCGCCGGCGCGTTGATGCCGAGCGCGAAGGTCTCGGTGGTGAACAAGAGGCGGATCACGCCGGCGGTGAACAGGCGCTCGACCACCTCCTTGTGGATCGGCAGCATGCCGGCGTGGTGCCAGGCGATGCCCTCGCGCGCCGCGCGCATCAGTTCGTCGTCGAGGAAGGCGTCCTCGAGGCGGTAGGCCTCCACGAGCTCCTCCTGGAGGCGCAGGATGCGGCGGCGCTCCTCGGAGGAGACGAGCGCGAGGCCCGCCATCCGCCGCGCGAGGCGCTCGCAGTCCTTGCGCGAGAAGCTGAACACCAGCGCGGGCAGGTCGCCGCGCGCCGCCAGCTCCTCGATCAGGGGCAGCGGGTCGGGCGCCTCCATCGCCTCGCGCGGCAGTCGCCGGCCGCCGCCGCGCTGGCGCTCGCGCGGAATGTGCGCCGTCTCGCGCTTGCGGACCGCCTCGAGCCCGCCGAGGTCGAAGGGTCCGGACTCGGGCGTGTAGAGGATCCAGTGCAGCGGCACGGGGCGGCGCGTGGAACGCACCACGCGCATCTCGCGGCCGCGGATCTCCGAGAGCCACGCGCCCAGGTCGTCGAGGTTGGGCACCGTGGCCGACAGGCAGACGAAGCGCATGTGCGCCGGCGCGAAGATCAGCGATTCCTCCCACACCGAGCCGCGCTCGAGGTCGTCCATGTAGTGGACCTCGTCGAACACGACCCACGCCACGTCGGACAACGAACGCGGATCCTCGAGGATCGAGTTGCGCAGGATCTCGGTCGTCATGACCAGCACCTGCGCGGCGGGGGAGATGGTCACGTCGCCCGTCATCAACCCGGTGTCGAGGCCCTGCGCGCGGAAGTCGCGGAACTTCTGGTTGGAGAGGGCCTTGATGGGGGCCGTGTAGATGGCTCGACGGCCGCGCGCCACCGCGTCGTGGATGGCGTACTCGGCGACCAGCGTCTTGCCGGCGCCCGTGGGCGCGGACACGAGCGCGTCCGAGCCCGCGTCGATGGCTTCCACGGCCTCCTGCTGGAACTCGTTGAGCGTGTAGCCGCGCCAGCGTCGCCCTCCCGTGGACGAACTCGCGGCGCGGCCGGGTCCTTCCGGCTCCCCGGCGTCGAACTTCCGGGCAGGGCTGCGCGCGTTGCCGGAGCGGGAGTCGTCGCCGCGCGCGTCGTCGCTCGGCGCAGGACGCGCGCGCGACCCTTCTGGCCGTCGGCCGGGCTCGGGCCCGCGTTCCTTGCGGCCCGCCCGCGCTCCGCCCCCGGACGCGCCGCCCTGCGCTGCGCCGCCCCCTGACGCGCCTTCGCCAGACGCGCCATCGCCAGACGCGCCACGTCGTGCCCGCTGGTCGTCCCGGCCTGGCCCGCTCGGCGTCGCCCCGCCCTGCCGCCCTGCGAAGTCCCCCGAGCCGTCCCGTTCGCGCGGCGCGCTCGCGGATTCTCCCGCTGGTTCGCGGCGGCTGCGTTGGCGGCGTCGACGAGCAGGCCCGCGCGAGTTCGCGCCACCCTCGCGGTCGTCGCGCGGCCGGTCGAGGCCGGGTTCGTCCGGTTCGCGGGAAGATCCGTCGTCGTGTTGCTTCGCTGCCAAGGAATCGCGCCTGCACGCGCGAGCATGCTTGAGTGCCGCGCGGCCAACAGGTATGTACCAACTTGGCCACAGCGGCGCGACGGCGCTTTCGCGGCACTTCGCGCGCGTCGCGAGTTCCGGGAGCTCCATCGCGGTCGTCGAGCGCGTCTCGGCGAGACTGGCTGGGGCCCGGGGGCCTGCGCCTCGACGCCCCGTCGGGGCCGTCGGCGCACGCGCGCCTCCCACCGACCGTACAACGCCCGCGAGCAGCAGACCACCATGGAAGTCCAAGACAAGAAGCCCTCTCCGGCCGCCCTGCAGCGCCACCTCGCCACCTTGAAGGTCGTCTCGCGCCTGCTCGGCCACGAGCTGCACGCGCAGGCGGGCGCCAAGGCCATCGCCCTTTCGCGCGACGAAGTGGTCGAGATCCAGACCACGATCGATCTCTACATCGAGGAGGCGAGCCGCAGGGGTGCGGCCGCCGCCGCGCCGGAGACGACCCTCGTGAGCGCTGGTTCGCGCAACTGACCCGACTCGGCGCCCGCGTGGGGCGGGTCCGCTCGGCGCGCCGCCTTCGTCCGGCGTTCCGCGCACCGCTCCGCGCACGGTGGCGCCCGTCGAGCCCAAGATGCACCGCGCCTCGATCGCGCCCGCGACTCGCGCCGCCCGCCATGCGCTGCGCGGGCGCGTGCCCGTCTGGATCCCGCCGGTCGTCTGCGTGGGGCTGGCGTGGTGGGCGATGGCCTTCGTGGCCGCCGACGCTCCGCAGGCGGGCTACACGACGGTGCACCCGGCGCAGGCGGCCTTGCGGCTCGACAAGCCTTGCGATCCGCGCTGGAACCAGCACCTGCAGGCCGCCTTGGCGAAGCTGCCCCCGGCCGACGTGGAGGACCGCGGCGCGCTCGAGCGCATCGGCGACGAGATCGCGCTGCTGCCCTTCGTCGAGGAGGTCGGCGAAGTGCGCATCCTGTGGCCCGACAGCCTGGACATCCCGTTGCGCCTCAAGACGCCCGTGGCCTGCGTGCGCGTGCGTAAAGAACTTTTGACGGTCGCCGAGGACGGCACGCTGCTGCCCGGAGCGCACGACATGCCGCCCATGGACGACCACGGATTCCTGCCCGTGCTCGGCCCCAACGGCTCGGCGCTCGACCGCCTCGTCCCCGGCGACAAGCTGCCGCCGGGCGCGCACCTCGACGCGTTGTCCTTGGCGAGGGCGTTCCGCGCCGAACTCGACCCCGAGGCTTCGCTCCTGCTTGGACCGATCCTCGTCGACGCCTCCGAGGCCTCGCGCGGCGGGCTCGACCATCCGGGCGTCGTCCTGCGGCTCGAGGAGCGCCGCACCGTGTGGTTCGGGCGCCTGCCGGGCGCGTCGAGCGGCGAGACTCCGCTCAAGATCAAGGTCGATAACCTCGAGCGCGCCGCGCGCCTCCTGCGTCCCGCCGAGGGCGGCGGCGACGCCGGCGACAAGCCCTGGCTGTTCCTCGACCTGCGGTGGGACCACCCCGACATCCAATACCGCGACGAGCCGGGGAAGGACGAGGCGCAAGGCGGCGGCAAGTCCGGTGCCGGCGCCCCGCGTCGGCCCTAGGCCGGCGCCAGCGAGGCACGCAGCCCGTGGGCACGCTGCAGTCGGCCGCTCGAGGCATGCCTTGGCCGCGCGTCCTCGTGGCGCACGCGGCTTGCGCCTTGGTGCTCGCCTGGGCGCAGCGCGGCGCGTGGTGGGCAAGTTCCGATGTGCGCCTCGCGCCGCTTTTCGCACTGGCTTGGTGCGCCATGGCGCTGGAGCCGTGGCCGTACCGGACCCGCGAGCCGGGCGACGACATCGGCCCGTCGAGCGCGTCGCGGGCGCGCATCGCCCTCGTCGCGACGCTTTCGATCGCGGCTTGGATCCCGTTGCACGCCGCCGCGCTCGTGCACGACACGCGCCACGGCGCCTTGTCCGCGCTGCAAGTCGCGGCGCCGGTCGTCGTCGCGTGGCTGGCGTGGCTGGCCGCCGGGCTCGCGCCGCTCGCCGCGCGCGGCCGGGCTTGGCACCGCGTCGCGGCCGCGATCACGCTCGCCTTGCCGCTGTTGGAGGTGTCGGTGGCGCTCGGCGGCGCGCCCGAGACCGGCGGCGCGAGCGAGTGGCTGCGCGCCTTGTCGGGTTGCTCGCTGCTGCATGCGTCGTGCGCCTTGGCGAGCGGCTCCGAAGCGCGCTCCACGCTGGTCGCCAGCCTGCTTTGCGCCGGACTGTTCGTGGCGCGCCAATGGCGCGCGTCGGCGGCGCGGGCCGCGGGGGCCACGGCATGAGGCGGTCCGCTTGCTCGAGTGCGCTTGCACCGCGCTTCTTCGTGGCGCGTGTCCTCCGCGTCATCGGCTCGTGCAGCGTCGCGTGCAGCTTCGCGTGCTTCAGCGCGTCGACGCCCGTGGTCGCGGCGAGCCCCTCCAGCTCGGCATCGCCGACCTGGGTGGGCGCATCGCTCCCCGTGCAGGATTCCATCGCGCCCGGCGTCGTGCGCGCGGCGCGCGTCGTGTTGTCCGGACCGCTGGAATCCGCGCGCGTCTCGACCACCGTCGGCGACCTGGAGCTCGAGCATCCGCTCGCCGCGGGCGAGACGCTCGAAGCGTGGTTGCCGCTGCCCGCGGAGTCCAGTGCCGAGGCGCGCACCGCGCGCTGGCGGGTCGAGGGACCGCGCGACGAGGGTGGACTGGGCCTGGGTCGTGCACGCACGGAACTCGTCCTCGAGCCGCACCCGGCGTTTGGCGAACTCGATCCGGCGCTCGCGGCGCGCGCCTTGCCGCAAGTCGCGCGGCCGGAGCCGCTGGGCGCCGCCGTCGTCGCCTTGGCCTGCTTCGCCGCGGCGCTCGCCTTGGCGCTCGTCGCGCGCGCGCGCCACGGCAGGGGACTCGCGTTGGCGGCACTCGTGGCCGCGGGAGGTGCTTGGGGCGCGTGGAGCTTGCGCGGCGCGGTCGAGCCGCCCGAGGTGCGCGTGCTCGAGGCGCTCGATGCCGCCCCCGTCTGGCTGCTGCGTCGTGCAGGATCGCCCGGCCTCGACCTGCAAGAGGTCGATGGAGCGCTGCGCGTGCTGGCGCCCGATGCGCGCGGCGCGCTGCGCATCCACAGCGATGGCGAGCGGCATCGGCTGCGGTCCACGGGACTGCTGGTCGCCGAAAGCCCGTGGGTGGCGACCCTCGAACGGCTCGATCCGGCGCGGAACGATTTCGAGCCGCTGACGCTGGTCCACCGTCGCCAGTCCGGGGTCTGGAGCGTGCATGGGGCCTGGCCGATGGGCGCCGCCCTCCCGGCCGAGGTGCCCGACGCGGCCACGGTCCTCCCTCCATGGCTGCTCGCCGGGCTGCCGGCGGGAGTGGATGTGTGGCTGGCGCGCCGCGCCGACGGCAGTTGGCTGCGGTGGGTCGGCAGGGGGGCCTAGCCCGCGGCAGGAGCTGCCGGGGCGCTGCGCCGCGCTCGCCCGGGGCCGGTGGGCCCCGACGGCGGGCGGGGGGGTGCCGAAGCTGGCGCGGGCAGGACCGCAACGGATTTTGATTGCCCCTCGATCCGCGCTCCGCTACCTTCTTCGGCCCGGATTTTCGCAGCCGAGCCCCACGCACGGGGATGCGGCCGCGCGAGTTCGTCCGACTCCCCGTCCTGCCGCTTCCCGCGGCTCGGGCGCGAAGGGTCGGCGGACACCGGTCCAGAGAACAGCCATGCGCGCCACCTCCCACGTCCGCTCCGCCACGCTCCCCGAGCGCTGGCTCGTCGTCGACGCCTCGCAATTTTCGCTCGGTCGCCTCGCCTCCACCGTGGCGATGGCCTTGATGGGCAAGGACACGCCCAACTACACGCCCAGCGAGATGAACGGCGCCTTCGTCGTCGTCATCAACGCGGAGAAGGTCAAGACGACCGGCACCAAGGCGGACACGAAGATGTACGACTACTACACGGGCTATCCGGGCGGGAACAAGAACGTCCCGTTCGCGCGCAAGCTCGAGCGCGACGCGGGCGACATCGTGCGCCTCGCGGTCAAGCGCATGCTGCCGAAGAGCGTCCTCGGACGCGACATGCAGCGCCGCCTGAAGATCTACGCCGGCGCGGACCATCCGCACGCCGCGCAGAAGCCCCAACCGCTGACCCAGATGCGCAAGTGACCAGCAGCAAGTGACCAGCAGGGTCGCGACCACCGCGCGACCCGACGCCCCCTAGATCCGATCACGATCCATATGAGCACCACGAACTTCACCTGGGGCCTCGGCCGCCGCAAGACCGCCACCGCGCGCGTGCGCGTGATGCCGGGCGCCGGAGGCTTCCTCGTCAACGGCCGCGACATGAAGGAGTTCTTCTGCACGGTCGACGCGCAGAACACCGCCATCGAGCCGCTCAAGGCGACCTTGACCGAAGGCCAGTACGACGTGCACGCGCAGGTCGAAGGCGGCGGTCCGATCGGCCAGGCCGGAGCGATCACGCTCGGCCTCGCGCGCGCCCTGAAGAAGATCAACCCCGGCTTCGACGCCGTGCTGCGCCAGCACGGCCTCCTCACGCGCGACAGCCGCATGAAGGAACGCAAGAAGTACGGCCGTCGCGGCGCCCGCCGCGGCTTCCAGTTCAGCAAGCGCTGATCCGATGCCTCCCGCGGACTGCGCGTCCGCGGCGGCTTGGAACGCGCTCGCGGCTCGCCTCGCGAACGACGCGGCCCGTCCTCCTACAATCGGAGGGCGGGCCGCGGCCTTGGGCGACGAGCCGGCTCGACCGCAGCATCGACCGATCATGGCCGGCCACTCGCACTCCGCCAACATCGCCGCGCGCAAGGGCGCGGTCGACAAGAAGCGCTCCAAGAACTTCAACAAGTTCAGCGTCGCCATCATGTCCGCCGTGCGCCAAGCGGGGCCGGATCCCGACGCCAACTTGAAGCTGCGCTACGCCATCGAAAAGGCGCGCGCCGGCAACATGCCCAAGGAGAACATCGAGCGCGTCATCAAGCGCGCCTCGGGCGAAGCGGGCGGCGACGCCATCGAGGAGTTGGTGTACGAAGGCTACGCGCCTGGAGGTGTCGCGTTGGTGATCGTGTGCATGACGGACAACCGTCACCGCACCGCGCCGGACATCAAGCACATCCTCGAGAAGAACGGCGGCAACCTCGGCGCTCCCGGCTCGGTGTCGTTCCAGTTCTCCTTCCAGTCGATCGTCGGCTGCGAGCGGGGCGGCAAGGGCGAGGATTGGTGGATGGAGTCCGCGCTCGAATGCGGCTTCGACGACGTGCGCGTGGAGGGCGACTACGCGACGCTGCTCGGCCCGGCCACGGCCTTCCTCGCCTTGAAGACCGCCCTCGAGGCGCGCATCGCGGGCGGCGAGTGCAAGCTTGTCTCGGCCGAAGTGGGCTGGATCCCGTCCACGAGCGTTCCGATCGCCGATCGCGAAGAGGCGCGGCGCATCCTGCACCTGATCGAGTTGCTCGAGGACAACGACGATGTGCAGAACGTGTACGCCAACTACGACATTCCGGCGGCCTGGCTGGCCGAGCCGGACTGAGCCGGACTTAGCCGGACTGAGCCGAGCCGAGCCGAGCCGAGCCGCTCGGCACCTCCTCGGTGCCGCCCTTCCCGCCCGCGGGTCGATGGGCGCCCTCCTTCCCGC
>JBKDQQ010000055.1:0-16348 GCA_046341775.1 Planctomycetia bacterium | reverse complement strand
GCGCGCGCTGGTGGTGGGCCGCGGCCTTCGGAGCGGCGGGCGTGGTCGCGCTCGAACTCGCCTACGCGCGCATCTGCGCGGCGCTGCTCGGCGGCCTGCAGCCGGCGCACAACGCCACCTTGCTGGGGGCGCAACTGGCCTTGTTCGCGGGCGCGGCCGCCTTGCCTTGGTTGCTGCCGCGCAGGTCGAGCGCCCTCGCCTGGCTCGCGCTCGGCGCCGCGACGGGGGCTGCGCTCCTGCCGGAGGTGCTGCGACGCCTGGCGCCGGCGCTCGGCGCCGAATCCGCCGCGCTGCTGCCGCAGGCCTTGGGCGTCGGACTGCCGCTCCTCTGCGCGTGCGGCGCGTTGCTGCCGTGCCTCGCGCGGGCGGCGGGCGAGTCGCGCACCGCGGCGCTCCTGTCCTTCGAAGGATTGGGCGCGCTCGCCTGCGGGCCGCTCGTGGCCCTCGTCGTCGTGCCGCGCCTCGGGCTGTCCGCGGCCATCGCGGCGGGGATCGTGGCCTTGGCGGCCTGCGCCGCCTGCGCGTCCCATGGCGAGCGCAGGGCGCGACCCGCGTCGCTGCTCGCGCTCGGCGCGGCGGCATGGATCGCCACGCGTCCCTCGCCCGTGCTCGCCACGACGCCCTTCCGCAACGCCGCCTTCGAATTCCTGTCCTTCGACGAGGACCGGGACTACGCCGTGGCGGTCGTCGACGACGGCATCGAGGGCGAGCGCACTCTGCTGACGGACTCCTTCCGGGCCGCCGGCACCGGTCCGGACTACCGCTACATGCAGGCGCTGGGCCACATCCCGCTGCTGCTGCACCAAGGTCCGCGCGCCGTGGGCGTCCTGGCGCTCGGCACGGGCACCACGCTGGGCGCGGTCGCGCTGCACGAGGCCCCGCGCTCGATCGAGGTGCTCGAACTCTCCCGCGCGGTGCTCGACGCCGCGCCGTTCTTCGCCGACAAGCACCATGGCGCGCTCGATGCGCCGCTCGAGCGGCTCCTGGCGCGCGAGGGGCGCGTGGGCGCGACCATCGGCGATGGTCGGGCGACCTTGGCGCGTGGTCGCGCCTACGACGTGCTGACGATGGAGCCGCTCCTGCCCGACGCACCGGGCGCAGTCTACCTCTACACGCGCGAGTTCTACGCCTTGGCGAGGCGCGCGTTGAACGCAGGCGGATTGCTCGTGCAATGGATCCCCACGCACGCGCTCGAGCCGGCGACCTGCGACGCGCTGGTCGACACCTTCGCCGCGAGCTTCGAATGCACCACCGCCTTCGTCGTGGGCACGCAGACGATCCTCGTGGGGTCCAGCGCTCCGCCCTCGTTCGAGTTTCCCGGCGCGCAGCGCGGGGCGTCCTTGCAGGCCGAACTCGACGGACTCGGACTGGCCGACGCCAAGGGGCTGGCCGCCGCCTGCGTCGGCAGGCTCGAGGCTCGACCCGGCGCGCGCCTCGTGACCGACGCCGATCCGTGGATCGTGCATGCGCCGCGCCGCCATGGCGCGCGCCTGCTGTTCGACCTCGGCGAGAACCTGCGGCGCCTGCGCCTGCGCGCCACGCCTCCGCCAGGCGCGCCCTCGGACGAAGCTGCGCGACGCGCATCGCAGGCGCGATCCCTCGTGCGCCTCGCGCGTGAACGCTTCGCCGACGAGACGGCCCGCCTCGCGAACGGCGGCATCGCATCCGCGGACGCCGGCTCCTCGTGGCGCGAAGCCGTGGCCGAAGCGCGCCTCGTCGACACCCGCGACGCCGAGCTCGAGGCCTTCGAGCGCGAGGCGCGCTTCGTGGTCGGCTTGCGCGAGGGCGCCACGCTCCTGTCGCTGCGCGGCGACGCCGAGGGAGCGCGTGCCGCGCTCGGGCCCTTGCTCGACGCGGCCGAGGCGCGCCCGGAGCGCGCCGATGTGCATGCGTGGACCGCGCTCGCGCTGGAGCGGGCCGGCAGCGGGGCCTGGCAGGCGGCGCTGGCGAAGGCCGGCGAGCTGTGCCCCGGGATCGGCGCGACGCGCACGGCGGAGCGCCTGCGCGCCCTGTCGCCCAGCGCGCAGTTCCTCGCACGCCTCGACGCCCACGCGCGCCGGGACGACTAGGACCAGCTTCGGCTCGCCGCGCGCCGAGCCGGGGTTCCGCGCAAGAGGCGCGACTTTGCCTCGACTTGACGATTCGAGTCCTCGCAAGCCGTCGCGCGCGGCGTATCCTGCGCGCTTCGGACACCCACGCCATGCACTCGATCCTCCGCACCGCATCCGTCCTGCTCGCCGTCGCCTGCCTCGCGGCCCACTCCGCGGCCCAACTGCCCTTCGCGCAGATCGCCGCCGATGCGCGCGCGCGCCACCAGCTGGATGGCGCGGCCCAAGCCACGATCCACGAGGCGATCGACAAGGTCTCGGTGCGCTGCGACCTGGGCGCGTTCGACTTGCGCTTCCCGGCTGCCAGCCTCGCGGACCGCGGGCTGGAGTTCACCCAGGTCTGCGACGCACTGCTGGCGACGCAGGAGGCCTGGTTGCAGTGGATCGAGCCCGCCGGCGCGGGGGACTCCAAGGCGCTGCGCGCCGACCTCGCCAAGCTGCGCGCAGCCATCAAGGAATGGAAGCCCGCCGTGCTCGCGAAGGCGCAGCCGGGCGCCGACATGTACGCGGTGGCGGGGGCCGCCGAATCCGTGCGTGCCGCAGCCCGACGCGCCGCCACCACGTTGCGCGCGGCGGGCGAGATCGGCCCCGCGCGCGCCGAGCCGAAGCCGTTGCGCTTCTGCGCCGAGCCGACTCGCGACGACTTCGTGCAGGCCTTGGTGCTCGCGGGCGACCTGAACGCCGAGTGGAAGAGCTGGTGCTGGGACGACGGGATCGCGTACTGGACGCAGGTCTGGTTCGACGATGCGCAGGTGACCTGCCTCCAGTACGCCGCGCAGGCGCTGCCGCCGGGCACCTGGAAGCAAGGCACGTGGATGAACGAGCGCGATCCCGACGTCATGCAGCAGCAGATCGCGCAACTCGCCGCCAACCAGTTGCTCTCCGACCGGTTCGGCGACCACGCGCCGGCCGCGTTCATCGGCGGACTCGCCTTGAACATCGTGGTGGACATCCACGGCCAGTGCAACACGCGCATCGACGGCGACCTGCGTTCGCGCAAGACCGACAAGCGCGAAGTGTTCATCGCCGGGGGCTTGTCCGAAGGCGGTCGCCTCGGGAAGAACGTGGCCGACACGCGCTGGCGCGAAGACCACGGTCGCGGCCACTTCCTCGCGATCCTGCGCCAGTCGCAGAAGGAAGGCGAAGACCTCGCCAAGCAGGCGAAGTTCAAGCCCGCCGCCTTCGGCATCCGCGACGACGCGGGCGGCAACGGACGCGCGGTGCTGGGGCCGTTCATCGGTTCCGCGGCCGCCACGACCGAGGCCCCGCCCGAGAAGTACCTGGGCGACTACGCCGAATTCACGCGCGCCTACAAGTGCGGCTTCGTGCACTGGCTGAAGAGCGCCGCCGAGGGCAGTCCGAAGAAGTCGGGCGCCGCCTTCGCGCGCTTGCTGGTTGACATGTCGACGCCCACGCCCGAAGGCGCCACCTTCGACTTCGAAGGCGCGTGCGCCAAGGTCTACGGCGGCGACCCGCTCTCGGCGCAGCCGCTCACGAAGGACACCTTGGAAGGACGGTTCCTGGTGTGGCTGTCCAAGCAGAAGGGCTGAAGGCCAGCACGCCCCGACTGCTCGGCGCCGGTCCGGCGCGCCGGACTAGCGCCCGAGGATCTCCTTCAGCAGCGGGGCGAGGTCCGCGCCCCACTCGTCGTAGGCCGACTCGGACAAGTGCAGGAAGTCCGGCATGGACTCGCGCGCGATGCCGCCGTCGCGGCGCACCCAGCGGTCGCCGATCGGCACGACGCGCACCTGCTCGCCGCGCAGGCCGCGCAAGGCCTGGTTGACCTGCGCGATCTCGCCGCGCATCGCGTTGAAGCGTTCGCCGCGCGGGAAGATCTCCAGCGCGACGATCACGGCCTTGGGCGCTTGCGCGCGCAAGGTCTCGACGACCTGCACGAGCCCTTCCAGCGTCTGCTCGCCGTTGCTCGTGCCGTGGCCGAGGTTGTTGGTGCCGATAAGCAGCACGATCGCACGCGGCTCGAGGCGCGCGATGCTCGCTTGCCGCAGGCGCCACAACACATGCTCCGTGCGGTCGCCGCTCACGCCGAGGTTCAGCGCGCCCAAGGGCGCGAAGTGCCGGTCCCAGGCCGCCTTGCCTGCGCCTTCGAAGCCCTGCGTGATCGAATCCCCGATGAAGACCACCGGAGCGGGGGCTGATTCCTTCGCCCGGCGCAGCACCTCGTCCTGGCGGGCGAGGATGCCCGCGTCCGTGCGCGGCACGGGGGTCGTGGCGGGGTTGCGCGGCGCCTGCGCATCGGGCGGGCGCGGCGTGCCGGCGTCCTGGGACAAGGCGAAGGTGGAGAACAGTGCCATGAGCGCGATGGTCGTCTTCAGCATGGGCCAGAGCCTAGCGCGAAGTCCCGCCGACCGCAGCGCGCCCGGGCGTCGCCGCGTCCACGCCGGCGGACGCTAGGGGCCGAAGAAGTCGAACGCGCGCAGACGCGCGGCGATCTCGTCGCGCGCCGCGCGGAAGCGGCGCAGATGCTCCTCCTCGGGAAGCGCTTCGTTCGTGGCGGGATCGGGGATGGGCCAATGCAGGCGTCGCGCCGAGCCGAGCCACGCCGGGCAGACCTCCTCGGCGCACAAGGTCACGACCAGGTCTACGCTCCCCGGATCGATGGCGGAGACCGGCTTCGACTCCTGCGCGGACGCGTCGATCCCGACCTCGCGCAGCACGGCCAAGGCGCGCGGATTGACGCGCGAAGGCCGGCTGCCCGCGCTCTGCACGCGGGCGCGGGCGCCGAGCAGTTCGCGCGCCAGCGCCTCGGCCATCTGGCTGCGCGCCGAGTTCGCCACGCACAGGAACAACAAGCCCCTCGGGCGTTCGCGTCCGCCGACCTCAGCCACGCCACGACTCCTTGGCGCGCAGCGCCAGCTTGACGAGCACCAGCAGCACGGGGACCTCGACCAGCGGCCCCACGACCGCGGCGAAGGCCTGCCCGCTCTGCAGTCCGAAGCTGGCGATGGCCACGGCGATCGCCAACTCGAAGTTGTTCGAGGCCGCGGTCAACGAGACCGTCGCCGCCTGCGGATAGGCCGCGCCGACCCTGCGCGCCGACCACATCGACGCAGCGTACATCAAGCCGAAGTACAGCACGAGCGGCGCCGCGATGCGCAAGGCGTCCAGCGGCGCCTGCAGGATGCGCTCGCCCTGCAGCGAGAACATGGCGACGATGGTGAAGAGCAGCGCGACCAGCGTCAGCGGCGAGATGGCAGGGGCGAAGCGGGTCTCGTACCACTCGCGTCCCTTGGCGCGCACGAAGAGCAGCCGGCTGGCGAAGCCCGCGGCGAAGGGGATTCCGAGGTAGATCGCGGTCGTCGTGGCGATGTCCGCCATCTCGATGTCGAGCGTCGCTCCGACGAGGCCCATGCGCTCCGGCATCCACTTGGCCCAGAACCACGCCAACGGTGCGAAGGCCGCGATCTGGAACAAGGAGTTGGCCGCCACCAGCCCGGCGCAGGCTTCGCGGTCGCCGTCGGCCAGGTCGTTCCAAACCAGCACCATGGCGATGCAGCGCGCGATCCCCACGAGGATCAGCCCCAGCATGTACTCCGGCCGGTCGGGCAGGAACACGATCGCCAAGGCGTACATGAGCGCCGGTCCGACGATCCAGTTGAGTCCGAAGGACAAGGCCACGAGCCGGGCGTGGCGCGCGAGTCCGCCGAGCTCCTCGTAGCGCACCTTGGCGAGCGGCGGGTACATCATCACGATCAAGCCGACGGCGATGGGCAGGATCGTGTCGCCCACCGCCAACCTGCCGAGCATCATCGGCACCTGCGGCGCGAACCTGCCCAGCAGCACGCCCGAGACGATCGCGGCGAGGATCCACCACGTCAGGTGTCGGTCGAGGAAGGAGAGTCGTCGTCCAGGCTCGTGCATGCGTGCGTGATCCGTGCCGGGATGTTGGACGCGGTCCGTGAAGGGGCCGTGAAGATCCTGTCGAGCGCGCCGTCCGGGCGCCGGTCCGGGGCCGGCACGCCGGGCGAATCAGGGCAGTCGCGTCAAGGAAAGTTGACGGAACTCGACCGGCACGCCTTCGGCCTGCAGGGCGATGCGTCCGCTGGACGCGGTGCAGCCGGTGCCGTGGTTGACGAGGTCGCCGTTGACCCACACGCGGATCTCGCTCCCGCGGCATTCGACCTTCATCGTGTTCCACTCGCCGACCGGGCGCTCGGATCCGTCGGTCAAGTTGACGATGCGGCGCGCCTTGTCGCCGTCGACGCCCCAGCGTTCCCTCGGTCCGCGGCGCGTCTCCATGTCGGGCACCGCGATGTCCTCGCCGATGCACCAGAAGTCGCCCGCGTTCCCGCTGTGCAGTTGGCATTCGATCGACTGCGGGAACATGCCGTACAGGCGTCGCGGCGTCGAGGCGTGCACGAGCACTCCGCAATTGCCCGCCTCCCCCGCGAAGCGGTATTCGACGAGCAGCTCGTAGTCGGACCAGCTTTCGTTCGTGATCAGGTGGCCGCCGGGCGTGCCGTGGCTGACGAGCAAGCCGTCGCGCACGCCGAAGGACGGCGCCACGGCTGGATCGCCGTCGGCTGCGGGCACATCCGCATGCCAACCCGACAAGTCCTTGCCGTTGAACAACTGCGTGGTCGCGCCGCCGCGCGCGCCGGACGGATCGTCGCGCACGCCTTCGCAGGCGGGGAGGAGGAACAGCAGGCACGACAGGGGGGCGAGGTGCGGCTTCATGGCCGCCACTACGCGCTCGCGGGAAGCGCCGCGCAAGCTTCGCCTGCTCATGTCCGAGCGGACGCCCCTGGCCCGCGGACGACTCTCTCCGGCGGACCACTCCGGTCGGTGCCCACTCCCGCCCGGTGGCTCACTCCCGCCCGGTGGCTCACTCCTGCCGGGTGGGAAAGCAGCGAGGCCGCGTCGTGCGCGGCCTCGCGTGTTTGGCTCCCCGAGTAGGGCTCGAACCTACAACCCTGCGATTAACAGTCGCATGCTCTACCATTGAGCTATCGGGGATCGTTTGGGCGCACAAGGGTACCGCCGAAGCGCCCCAAGTCAAGCCGTGGAGCGCTCCTTCGGCCAGCCGGCGCCTCCGCCTTGAACGCGCCTTGGAATGCGGGGCGCGTGCGGCGGGCGCGCCACGCGGGCCGGATCGTAAAGAACCCGGTGCCGGGCCGGCCCTAGGCCGGACGGAAGGAAACCTCTTCCGCATCGAAGGTGCACGGCCGGAGCGGGAGCCGCGCGAGGTCGAACGAGGGGCCGAGCTCGCGCGGCGTCCTTTCGCGTCCCGCCGCCATGCCGCAGCTCGCGGCGACTGCGGCCACGATGCGTTCGGGAGCGATGCCGCGTCGGCGCAGCTCCTCCAGCGTCAATCCCGCGCTGCGCTTGGCGAGGCGCGCACCCTGCGCGTCGACGACGAGGGGCACATGCGCGTGGCGCGGCGTCGGCAAGTCCAGCAGTCGTTGCAGCAGCACCTGGCGCGCCGTCACATCGAGCAGATCGCCACCGCGCACCACTTCGCCCACGCCATCGCGCGCGTCGTCCACCACCACCGCCAATTGGTAGCTCGGTTCGCCGGCGCGCGTCAGCAAGGGGAAGTCCCCGATGGACTCCTGCACGTCGATCGCGCGTCCGCCGTGCAACTGGTCGACGAACTCGATCTTCCCGGGCGGCACGACGAGGCGCAGCGCGGGCTCGCGTCCCGTCGCGGCGCGCGCAGCTTCCATGCTCGCCCAGCGTCCGCGACAGGTGCCCGGGTAGCGCGGTCCCTCGTCGCCGTGCGGAGCGCTCCGCGCCGAGGCCACCTCCTTGCGCGTGCATACGCACGGGTAGGCGAGTCCCCGCTCCAAGAGCCACTGCGCGCGTTCGCGGATCGACTCCAGTCCGTCGCTCTGCAACCGGAATGGGCCGTCCCAATCGAGGCCCAGCCAGCGCAGGTCCTCGACCACGCCATCGACGTGCTCCGGCGAGCAGCGTCCGGCGTCGAGGTCCTCGATGCGCAGGACGAGGCGCGCGCCCTGGCTGCGCGCGCGCCAGTAGGCGCACAGGAAGGTGCGCGCATGGCCGATGTGCAACCGTCCGCTGGGCGAGGGCGCCAGTCGCCCGGTCGCGTTCACCACGCGGCCACCTCGCGACGCGAGCGGTGCAGCAGGTACAGGAACAACGGTCCGCCCAGCAGCGCGAGCAGCACTCCGGGCGGCAAGGCGCCGCTCCATCCCGCGGCGCGCGTGGCGACGTCGCACCACAAGAGGAACGCCGCGCCGCACAAGGCGGCGGCGAAGGCCAGCGGGCGATGCGCGCGACCGAAGGTGGCGCGCGCCAGGTGCGGCACGATCAACCCGACGAAGGGGATCTGGCCGCACACCGCCGTGGAGGTGGCGACGCTGGCGGCGGCGGCGAGCAAGGCCAGGCGCGACACGGCGAGGTCGTCGACGCCGAGGGCGCGCGCGTCCTGCACTCCGCCGCGCAGGAGATCGAGTTCGCGGCCGACGAATGGCACGACGAGCAAGGCGATGGCAAGCCCCGACCACACCAGCGCGGCGTGCACGGCGGAACGGTCCTCGAAGCTGCCGAAGCTCCACACGAGGATGCTGCGCGACACCTCCCAATCCGGCAGCGCCAGCGCCTGCAGGAACTGCTGCGCGCCCGCGCACAGGATGTTCATCGCGATGCCGAGCAGCAACGTGGTGGGGATCGAGGGCCGGCGTCCGGCGAGACCCAGCCTCCACACGACCAGCGCCACGAGGACGGACCCGAGGAAGGCGCTGGCGGGCACGAGCACCAGCCCGGTCTGCAGATCCGCGCCGAGCAGGTCGAGCTTGTGCGCGGCGCCACCGAGCGCGATCAAGGTCGCGACCGCGAACAAGGCCGCGCCGGCGGACAAGCCCAGCAGTCCAGGGCCGGCGAGCGGGTTTTGGAACACCCCCTGCACGAGGACGCCCGCCACCGCCAGGGAAGCGCCCGTGCCGGCGATGGTCAGCGCGCGCCACAGGCGCAGGCGCGCGATCGTCGTCGTCGTCGCGTCGGCCTCGCCCGCCAACGCGGACCAGAGCTCGCGCACGCCGAGCGGAACTTCGCCCAAGTGCAACTCGAGGACGATGCCCGCCACCAGCACGAGCGCGAAGATCCACGGCCAGGCGGCACTGCGTCGCAGGTCGGCACGCGCGTCCGTCGGGAGAGGGGTCATGGGCGCTCGAGTGGCTCGCCATCCGCGCGGCCGGCGAGCCGCAGGATGGCCGCGGATGGTAGCCGAAGCCGACCGCGACCAGCTCGTGGCTCGTCGGCCGACCTGCTAGCTTCAACCGCATGGCGTGGTTGCAGGACGGCGTGCCGTGGGGCACGACGCGCGAGGCGCGCGAGTTGGATCAACGCGCCTTGGCCGAACTGGGCCTGCCCGGCCTCGTCCTGATGGAGACCGCCGGTGGTCAGGCGGCCGAGGCCCTCTGGCGGGCGTGGGAGGCGCGTTCCCCGGCCTCGCCGCGGCCGCCGCGCCTGGCTTGCCTGTGCGGCGGGGGAAACAACGGCGGTGACGGTTTCGTCGTGGCCAGACGGCTCGTGGAGCGCGCGTATGTCGTGTGCATCGTCGCCACGGACGCGGACGACTCCCCGGCCGATGCGCGGGTGATGCGCCGCGCCGCCGCCGCGTGCGGCATCCGCATGTTGGATGTGCGCGACACCGACCAGCAGGCTGCCTGCATGGCGTGGCTGCGCGAGGCCGACATCGTGGTCGATGCAGTGTTGGGCACCGGGAGCCGTCGCCCCGTCGCCGGTGGTGCGCGACGGCTGCTCGAGGCGCTCGAGGCCTCCGCGGCGCACGGCGTGCGGCCTGGCCTCGGGACCGAGGGACGCCTCGTGGCGGCGCTGGACTTGCCCTCGGGAGGATGCGGCGACACGGGGCAGCGCGATTCCCTGACCCCGCGCTGCCACCTGACCATCACCTTCGGCCTCGCCAAGGTAGGCTTGGGGTTGGCGCCGCTGGTGGACTTGGCGGGCCGCCTCGAGGTGGCGGACTTGGGCCTTCCGCTCGCATTTCGGACCGGCGTGGCGCCGAAAACAGGCCGGAAGGATCTTCCCTAACCTGTTCTTCACGATGACTTTGGCCGTCTTGGGCCGGAACAATTAACCCGATAGCGTAGCAGATCGGTGGCTGGATTGCCACTTGACCCCTCCCCGCTCCCAAACATGGGTGGTACAGTTCGAATGCCCCGAGAGGCGTGGAACCTGCACCGGCCGGTGCGGGTCGAACGGCTCGGGGACCGAAACATGGCGGTCGAATGGGCTTGCGACGCGTTCGCAAGCCGGTCGGACACCAGGCTTCGGAGCCACTCCCTAGATCTAGGCAAACTCTCCACAGTCCGACTCAAACAGGAGTCCTACATGATTCGCAACTCGCTCATGACGGCCGGCATCCTGCTCGTTGGCGCCTCCGCCTTCGCGCAGCAGAACGCCGCCTCCCGTGTTCAACCGATCACGGGCCAAGTCCGCAACGCTGGTGTCTACCACCTGAACACCGGCACGTGGACGCGCCACGCCACCCAGGCCAACCTGGGTGCCGACATCATCTACAACAACACCTGCAGCTCGACCTACTTCTCCGCGTTCAGCGGTGATGCGTTCAACGACGAAGGTCGTCTGCCGAGCCCGAGCGGCCCGAGCAACCTCAACAACCGCCCCGGCTGCACGACCAGCTACCTGATCGACGGCATCCAGATCGCGTACTGCACCGACCAGACGACGGGCAACTACAACCTGTCGTTCTTCGAGGCTCTCGCGGGCTGCACCTCGACGATCGGCGTCACGCCGACCGCGACCTACACGCTGGCCCTCGGCACGCAACTGCCGGCCGCCGCGGTGGTGGGCACGGCCAACTGCTGGGTCGTGACGATCGACGCCGCTGGCGGCGTCGCCAACTTCACCATGCAGGCCGACGGCGACGGCACCTTCGGCGGTGGCGGCATCGACACCTTCAGCTGGTCGATGAGCACCACGGCCGCGGGCTCGGGCACCGGTCCGTTCATCTCCGGCGACCCCAACACCTGCCTCGGCTACGACGGCACGCGTTGGGACCCGACGATCAACTATGCCGAAGACGGCACGGGCATGGGCACCCAGAACAGCTTCTACATCGAGGGTGGTCCGACTGCCCCCGGCTGCTACTGGTTCGGCCCGAACCTGCCGATGGCCTCGTTCTGGCTCGAGCTGAACGCCAACGCTTGCGTTCCGACCGAACCGGGCGTGCGCTTCTGCTCGGGTGACGGCACGGCGACCGCTTGCCCCTGCGGCAACGCGGGCACCGCCGGCAACGGCTGCGCCAGCTCGATCAACACCGCGGGCGCGAGCCTCGGTGCCGCGGGCACGGCGAGCCTCGCCGCCGACACCGTCGTCCTGACGGGTGCGGGCATGCCGAACAGCAACGCTCTGTACTTCCAGGGCACCATCCGCCAGAACACGGGCCTCGGCAACGCGTTCGGCGACGGTCTGCGCTGCGCGGGCGGCACGATCATCCGCCTCGGCACCAAGACGAACGTCGCGGGCACCTCGTCGTACCCGACCGCCGGCAACCAGTCGGTGTCGGTCCGCGGCGCCGTGACCGTCCCGGGCACGCGCACGTACCAGGCTTGGTACCGCAACGCCGCCGCGTTCTGCACGCCGTCGACCTTCAACCTGTCGAACGGCTACGAGATCGTCTGGGCCCCGTGATCGCCGGCGGCTTGGCCTAGGCCAAGCCGCTTGCATCGCGGCTCGCGACTGCGACCCGCTGCGCCTTGGGCGTGGCGGGTCGCAGCGTTTCCATCCGGCACTCTTCGCCTCGAACGCCGCTCTTCGCCTCGACCGCGGCTGCGACGCCCGATGCGGCGATGGATCGCGCGCACCAAGAGTCGCAGTCTGCCCTGGGCGCCGATCGCGGCGCGCGCAACTTCGCGGTGCCTGGCCTGGCGCGTTCGTTGGACGAGCGCGCCACCACGCGCCACTCTTCCGTCTTCGAGTCGCGCTCGCTTCGCCGTCTGGTCGCCTTGCGCGCGCGATCGTCCCGGCGACCTCGAGAGCTCCGGCAGGGCGCCCGCGGCCGGCGTCAGTAGCGCTTCAACCAACCCACCTGCGGGTGGCGACGCAGCAGATCCCGCGCCTCTTCGGTCGCCTGGACCTTGCGGCCCGCAGCCACGAGCGCTTCCAGTCGCTGTTCCTGCGCCCTCCAGTACCAACCTGCGGCGTCGGGCGCCGCGAACAGGGCCGTGGCCGCGGTGGCGGCTTCCAAGCGCATCGCTTGGTCGCCCGCGAGGCGCGCCAGTTCCGCTCGCGCGTAGTGGCAATTGAAGGCGGCTTGCGCAGCGCGCGCGACGCGAGCGCCGTGCGACAAGGCGGTGGCGGCGAAGGCGCCCTCCTCCTGCGCCAGGCGTCCCGCTTCCGCGAGCGCCACGGCCACGCGCCCCACGTCGTAGGCCGCATCGCTGGAGAGCGGCGCGGCCACCATGGCGGCGCGCGCGGCGAGCCAGGCCGAGGCGAGGTCTCCAGCTTGCAGCTCGATCGCGACGCGCACGCGCTGGGCATCGACCTCGCGCGGGGCGAGATCCGTGGCGCGCCGCGCGGCGACTCGCGCTTCGTCGAGGCGGCCGAGTCGTTGCAGGCACGCGGCGCGGTCCTTGTGCACGATCCACAAGTCGTCCTTCAACGCCAGCGATTCGTCGAAGCGGCGCAAGGCGCGCGCATCGTCGCCGCGCCGCACGGCGGCGACACCGGCTTGCCACGGTCCTTGGGAGCCGCTCGTGTCCACCGCGGCGGGCGTGGCGAAGGACAGGACCGCGACGCCGGCGAGCACGAGGCCCTGCAGCGCGAACATGGCGACGCGGCGCTCGCGCAGCGTCTCGACGAACTGCGCCAGTCCCGCGGCGGCGGCGATCGACATCCACGGCAGCAGCGGCGCGCGGAAGCGCGCGCAGACGAAGAACAAGACGATCGTCGCGGCGTACAGCCCCAATGCCGCGAACAGCGCCCCCGATCCTCGCCTGCCGCGCAAGGCCCACGCTCCGAGCACGGCGAGCGGCAGCAGCACGCCGAAGCGCGACGGCAGCCACGACAGGACGGGCGTGTAGTTCGCGAGGTAGTAGGCGTCGTCCTGGTTGTTGCCCAACTCGTGGTCGAGCGTCAGCAGCCGCGCCTTCCAGACGATCAGGCGCAGCGCGGCGAGCGGCTCGGCGCCCCACCACGCCAGCGTCGCGCGCGTGTAGTGGTCCGACACCTCGGTGGGGGCGAGCTCGCGCCCCTCCGCCGCCTCGGCGCGCGCGATGGAATCCTCGAAGCCGCCCCACCAGTCCGGTCGAGTTCCGGGCACGATCGCCGTGCTGCCGTCCGATTGCGGGTTGTTGCCGATCCACAAGTTCACGCCGCCTTGCGTGGCGATCAAGGCGAAGTCGCCTTCGCGCGCGTTCACGAGCGCCACCGGCGCGATGGGCAGCGCCACGCCCACGAGGTACAGAGCGGCCACGCGCCAGCGCGCCGCGCTCGCGTTCGCCCACAACCAACACGCCAGTCCCGCGGCGACGACGAGGAAGTTCGGCCGCACGATGCAGGCGAGCCCCAGCGCCAAGCCCGCGAGGAGCAGTCTCCCGGCGCGCGGTTCGACGCGCGCGCGCAGCACCGTCCACAGGCCCAGCGTGCCGAGGAAGCACTCGAGGACAGGCAGGAGCAGCTCGGTCTCGAAGTACGCGAGCATCGGGCACAGCGCGCAGAAGAGCGCGGCGAGGAGCGCCGTGCGGGTGCTCGCCAGATGCCGGGCGGCGAGGTAGGCGAAGGCGCAAGTGCCCACGCCGAGGAGGACCTGCACGAGGCGCGGCAGGAACAATCCGTCGCCGGACAGCTCGAGCAGCCCGGCGAGGAACAACGGGTAGAGCGGCGCGCGGAAGAATGGACCGTCGAGGTGCTCGCGACCATCGGCGAGTGCGCGCGCCCACTCGAGGTGGAAGAGCGCGTCCATCTGCGGCTCGAAGAAGTCGGGATTGAGGGCGCGCGCCTGCAGCAAGGCCGCGAGCCGCACGAGGAACGCCAAGGCGAGGATGGCGACGAGCGCGCGGCGCTCGCCCCGCGTCGCGGGGGCGACGTTCATGCCGGCAGCCACCGCGTCCTCACCGCGGCGCCTCGACATAGCCCACGCCGTCCAGGCGTTGGCGCGTGCCGGCGTCGACGCGCGGCACGGGGCCGAGCTTCGGCGGCAGCAAGCGCAGCGCCGTCTCGATGGCCGCCAGCCTGACGAGCGCCGCCTGGATGCGAGCCTCGTCCTTCAGCGCGTGCGCCTCGAGCGGATCCTGCCGACGATCGTAGAGGAGCGGGGCCTGCGGCGAGGCTCGGCGGTGGATCGCCGTGTCCGCGTCGCGCAAGGAAGTCGTCGGCGGCCCCCAGAATCGTCCGTGCGCCAGGTGCGGGGCATCGGTCGTCTCCGCGCGGCCGAGCACGCGTCCGAGCAGGCGGCCATCCCGCGCGCGCTCGTCGTCCAAGCCGAAGCGCGCCAACAACGTGCGCGCCACGTCGACATGGCCCACCAACGCGTCTTCGCGGCCCGCGGGGATGCCCGGCCCGCGCAAGAAGAGCGGAACTTGGAGGACTTCCGCGTGGTGCGCGTGGCCGTGCTCCCAATCGCCGTGCTCGCCGAACTCCTCGCCGTGGTCGGAGGTCACGACCAGGGTGCAAGTGGAGCGCACGGAGTCCGGCAGCGAACGCCACAGGCGTCCGATCTCGTCGTCCACGTACGCCACCTCGCCGTCGTAGAGCTTCTCCATCCGCGCCAGATGATCGGGGTCGAGTGGCGCTTGTTGCATGCGGCGCGCCACGACCTGCGCCCGGTCGCCCATGGGCAGCGTGCTCGCCTGCGCATCGCGCGGATCGGCGAAGCGTCCGCGCCATGGTTGCGGCGGCTCGTACTCGGCGTGCACGTCGAAGTAGTGCACCACGAGCAGGAAGGGCTCGTCGCCCGCCTCGCGCACGAAGCGCAGGGCATCGTCGGTCGTGCGGCGGGCGTCGCGCGGCGCGTGGTTGTCGGCGCTGCCCAGCGCGTCGACGTGCTGGAAGCCGCGCGCGAGTCCGAAGGCCGGCCCGAGGAAGTCGACGTTCGCCACGAGGCCGGTGCGCCAGCCGGCGTCCCTGAACTGCTCGGCGAGGAGCGGCGCGTCCTCGCGCACGGCGCGGAACCCGGATGCCAAGTCTCCGCCCGCCCCGTGGCGCTGCGGCAGCAGCCCCGAGTAGAGCGACGCGGTGGCGGGCAGGGTCCAAGGTGCGTGGCTCCACGCGTCGTCGCAGACGAGGCCCTCGGCTGCCAGCGCGTCGAGGTTGGGCGTCAGGCCGCGCACGCCGCCATGGAAGCCGACCTTGTCGCGCCGCAATGTGTCGACGATGACGACGACGATGCTCTCGCGCTCGCGCTCCTTCGATCCGCAGGCCGCGAGCGCGAAGAGCAGGGCGCAGCACGCGGCCTTGGCGCAGGCCACGATCCATGCGAGACGGGGCTGGTCTGGACGAAGTTGCACGCGCTCGTTCTACGCAACCACGCGGTCGGCTGCGAGTGCCGTCGCGCCGCGGCTCGCGCGATCGCGTCGCCCCGGCCGGTTCGAGTGGGCCGGTTCGCTCGGGCCGGTTCGCGCGGACTGTATCGGGGACGCGGACCACGCGGGTGCCGGGCCGGACCGGGCCTTTCGCCGGACTCGCCGGGCCTTTTCCGGGCGTCGAGCCTGTGGCATCCTGCCGGAGTGCCGAGCTTCCGACGACTGCCTGCGGCCTTGGCCTTGCTCGCGGCAGGCTTGCTCGGGGCGTGCGAGGAGCGCCTCGAGATCGAACTGCGGTACCCCGACGAAGGCGTGTACCAGCGCCATTCCTTGCGCGACCGCGCCCTCGACGGATGGAGCGAGGTGCGCTATCCGGACGGCGTCGTGGAGTCCGAAGGCTCGTGGCGCGACGGCTTGCGCGAGGGGCCGTGGATCATGCGCCATCCGGGCGGCGCGTTGCGCTCGCGCGGCGCGTACCGCGAGGGCCTGCGCGAAGGCGAGTGGGAGGAGTGGCGCGACGACGGGAGCCTGGTCGAGCGCGGGAACTGGCGCTCCGGCGCGCGCGATGGCGTCTTCGAGATCGGCGTGCCGGAGGGCGGCGGACGGATGTCCGCGGTGTGGGAACGCGGCAGCTTGCTGCGCTTCGAGCCGCGGCCGTGATCCGCGCCACGCGACGCGGGTCTGTCAAATTGGATTGACAAGCCCGCGCCTCGCGCGCGCGGCGCGGAGCCGCGCTCAGGAGTTGGTGGGGAG
>JBKDQQ010000054.1:0-54520 GCA_046341775.1 Planctomycetia bacterium | reverse complement strand
CCCTCGGCAGGGTCGGGCACCAAGAGCCCTATTGGTCAATGAACGCTCGCTGGCGTGCCGTCGAGCGCAGTCCAGCCGATTCTTGGACTCTCGTCGCGCACAATGAACGGGACCAGCATCATCTCCCCTACCCCAGCGTCTTCATGTCGATCACGAACCGATACTTCACATCGTTCTTCACGATGCGCGAATAGGCCTCGTTGATGCGTTGCGCGGGGATCAGCTCGATGTCGGCCTCGATGTGGTGCAGCGCGCAAAAATCGAGCATCTCCTGCGTCTCGCGGATGCCGCCGATGATGGATCCGGCCAGTTGGCGGCGGCGGAACAGCAGGCTGAACACGCCCAGCGGAATCGGCGTGGCGGGCGCGCCGACGAGCGTCATCGTGCCGTCCAGCTTGAGCAGTTCGAGGTAGGCGTTGAGGTCGTGCGGCGCGGAGACCGTGTCGAGGATGAAGTCGAAGCTCGCGAGGTGCGCGGCCATCTGCGCGGCGTCCGTGGAGACCACCGTCGCGTGCGCGCCGAGGCGCTGCGCTTCGGCGACCTTGGCGGGACTGGTCGTGAACACGACCACCTGCGCTCCGAAGGCGCGCGCGAACTTGACGGCCATGTGGCCGAGGCCGCCGAGGCCGACGACGCCGACCTTGTGGCCGGGACCGACCTTCCAATGGCGCAACGGCGAGTACGTCGTGATGCCGGCGCACACGAGCGGTGCTGCGCGCGCGGGATCCAGCCCGTTCGGCAGGCGCAACACGAAGTCCTCGTCGACGACGATGGCCTCCGAGTAGCCACCATGGGTCACGCCACCGAGGTGCTTGTCCGGTCCGTTGTAGGTGAAGGTCGCGGGCCCGTCGCAGAACTGTTCCTCCCCCGCCTTGCAACCGGAGCAGACGCGGCACGAGTCGACCATGCAACCGACCGCGACGAGCTCGCCCACCTTGAACTTGGTGGCCGAGGCGCCGGTCTTGGCGACGCGGCCGACGATCTCGTGCCCGGGCACGCACGGGTAGGCCGTCGGCATGTAGGGTTGCCATTCGTCGCGCGCCTGGTGGATGTCCGAGTGGCAGATGCCGCAATACAGCACCTCGATCTGCACGTCCTTGGCGAGCGGCGCGCGGCGCGCGATGGAAGCCGGGGCGAGCGGGGTGGTGGCCGAGGACGCGGCCATGGCGCGAGCGGTGAAGGCCTGCATATGGTGATGGATAGCACGCCGCGTGCCGCTTGTCGCGTGGTCGGAAAGCGCAGACGCGCGGTCTCGACGGCGAGTCGCGCGTCCCTATGCTGGCGTCCATGGAGGGACTGCGGCTGCTTGGCGATGCACCTTGGCTGGTCCAGGTGCACCTGGCATCGGTCGTGCCGGCGTTCGTGATGGGCGCGTGGTTGTTCGTCGCGCCGAAGGGCGGGCGGCGGCATCGCGCCGTCGGCAAGGCGTACTTGGCGCTGATGGTCGTCGCGGCGCTCTCGTCCGTGTGGTTGCTCGCGCAAGTCGGGCCCGCGGTGGTCGTCGGGCCGCTGCGCCTCGGGTTGCTGCACCTCCTGGTGCCGCTCACCTTGCGCGGAGCGTGGATGGCCTTCCAGACGATCCGGCGCGGCGACATCCAAGCGCACAAGCGCCACATGCTGGGCTTGTACCTCGGTGCGTTGGTCGTCGCGGGGGTGCTGTCCTTCGCTCCCGGCCGGTTGCTGCACCGCGCGTTCTTCGGATGAGGCGACGACGAGCGTCGCGCTCGAGCCTTGGTCGTGCGAGCGCTGCGGCCACGCGGGAGGAGCCGCACGCGACGGTTGCTCGGCGCCCGCCAAGCGTTAGAACAGTGCGCATGGCGTGGCTGATCTGGTTGGCGCTGGCGTCGTTGTCGTTCGGGCAGGCCCAGAAGCAAGGCGAGGAGGAGATCCCGCCCCTCGTGCCGGGCGACGCGCGCGGCGTGCTGCACGAAGGCTCCGTGCACGCCTTCGACGCCTTGCCGGGGACCATCGGGCCATCCGCGACGAAGGCGATCGGCGAGGTGCGCTCGTGGTGCGAACGCACCGGCAAGATCGCGGCGCTCGACGCGGAGCAGCGCTTCCTGCTCGTGCTGGATCCCAAGGAGAGGCGCGCCTTGCGGCGCCATGAAGCCGCCATCGAAACCGCCGCGTGGTTCGACGCGCGACTGCCGCCGCCGTCGCAGGACGACGCCGCCAAGGAGCGCGACCTGCCCACGGCCATCGTGCACCTGGTGCGCGACGAGGCGGAGCAGGGCTTGCTGCTCGACGACATCGTCACGCGCCAGCCGACATTGAAGGATTGGAGCAAGACCGCCAAGAAGAAGCCGGGCTTCGTGCTGTACGAACCGCTCTTGATCGCCGTGCTGGTCAAGCCCAAGGGAGTCGCGCGTTGGAACGCGGAGCACGACATGGCGAACCGCTTGGCGCAACTGTTGGTCGAGCGCCGCTTCGGCCCGCAGCCCGATTGGTTGGCGCTCGGAGTCGGTTGGTGCGCCGAGTGGCGCATCGACGCGGAGATCCATTGCTTCCCGAACCGCACGGACGCGGTGCAACGCGCCGAGCACGGCGCGTGGGGCAACGAGATCCGGCGCGAGTGCGCCAAGCGCATCGACGAAGATGGCTCGGTTGCGCCGCTCTTGCCGTTGGAGTTGTCGGCGTGTCGACGCGGCGCGTGGCACGCCGCCGGATCGCGACGCGCCTTCGGCATGGCGAGCTACTTGCTGGCGCAACCGCCGCAGGATGTGAGCGACGCGTTGCACGACTTGCGACGCGCGCGGGAGGCGTTGGCGCGCAAGACGACGCCGCCCGTGCCCGACGACCTCGAGCTGCCGCCCGACGAGATCGACGCCGTCATCGGCAAGCGCCTTGGCGAAGACTGGCGCGTGAAGGCGACGAGTTGGATCGCCGCCGGGCACATCCCGCAATCCAAGTCGGTGGCGCGCGACGATCGGTGACGGGCCGAGGCCGGACGAGAGCCATCCCCCCCCTGCGCGTCGCGCACGGTGGCGCAGCAGGTGCCGGCATCCGTCTGGCGCCGCCACGGGACAGTGCTCCTGCGCGCGGGGATCGTGATGGAAGCGCCAGGAGGCATGCACGAGCCCGGCGCCGGGCGCAGCGACTGCGCCCCCTGCCGTGACCGCTGCAGCGTCGGGCGCGGAGCTTGGAACGGAGCCGGCGAATGGAATGGAGCCGACAGATGGAATGCGGCCGGCGCAAAAAGGAGCCGCCTCGGCGCTGTTGGGCGCCGAGGCGGCTGGATGGTGACCCCAAGGGGATTCGAACCCCTGTCGCAAGGATGAAAACCTTGTGTCCTAGGCCGGGCTAGACGATGGGGCCGCCTGTACGGTCGGTCGAACCTGTCCCGGCTGACCGGTTCGAGGGCGAGGAAGATAGGGTCCCGGCACCCGCGTGTCAACCATCGCCAGCGCGGGTTCTTGGCGGGGGCGGGAATCGCGCGGGAAACCAGCAGGTTGCGCGCCTCCGGAAGGCCGGAACCAGCATCGGCGGCTGCCCAAACGAGAGCCCGCCCGGCCGCGACGAGGCTGGCCGCGCTCGGAACGGCGCGCCCGAACACGAGCTCCTCCAAGGACCCCAAGCGCGTCGGAGTCGCCGCGGCGATGCGGCGCGTGGCCTAGGCGTCGGCGCGACGCCAGCCGTGGCTTTCCAGGATCGGCAACAGGGCGCGGTACTCGCGCTCCAACCCCGCGACGAGGTCGACTTCGGCGCTCGCGTCCGCCCCACCGAGCGGCCTGCCGAGCGCCGACCAAGTGTAGGTCTCGATCTCGAGGTGCAGGTCCTCGGCCGCCGGCGTGGAGAGCAACCGGTCGAGGGTACGGCGCGTCAGGGCGAAGGTCGTCGACAAGCCCTCGGCCGCCACCAAGTCGACGGGGACGTGGAAATGGGTGCGCCACTCGTCGGCGGCGAGCCAGCGTTCGCGCTCCGGGCCGGCGAGTGCGGCGCGCACCTCGGGCAGATCGCCGGCGCGCAGCACGGATGATCCGACGCGGGCGTTGGTCTGGTGCAGCCAGCGCGGCTCGTCGAGCGCCAGCAAGGCCTCGACGGCGCGCGGGTGCTGCGCGGGATGCTCCAAGCGCAGGGCGTTCGTCACCTGTACCTTGACGATGGGCACCCCGCCGTGCGTGCTCGAGCCGAGGCGCTCCAGCGGATCGTCCTCGAACTCGACCGCGCCGTGGCACAAGTCGAGGCAGGCCCCCATGTGCGTCGTCCATGCGGCGAGCCACGCCAAGCCGTCGGGGCGCGCGCGCAACTCGGCGCGCACGCGGTCCCAGTACGCGCGCAGATCGGCCGGCGAGGAGAGGTTCGCGCGCGGCTCCGGCTCGAGACCGAGGCGCGCGCGCCTTCCGTGGGCCAAGGAGAGCTTGGCGAGGGCGCGCGCCGTGCTGTCAAGCAAACCTGACGCCATCGCCTCGTCGGCTTCGCTCCAGCGCGTGGAGTGGCCGCCGGTGTGGGTGCTGATGGAGACATGGGCGCGAGGGTCGGCGAAGCGCTCGTCGCCGCAAGTGCGCGGCGCGGGCGCGTCGGAGTCGAGCAACTCGGCCAGCTCGAGCGCCAACTGGGCGGTCTGGCGCGTGTAGGCGGCGCGCGCGGGATCGCTCCAGCGCGGCTCGAAGACGGACTCCTTCACACCGGCGGAGTGGAACTCGCCGTAGGGAAAGGCGTTCCAGGTGAAGGGCTCGAGCCGTTCGTCGCGCAGGAACTCGACGAGGCGGCGCAACGCGGCGGGCGAGCGCAGCAGCTCGTCGACGAGCTGCGCCCCCATCCACGGACCCACGCCGAAGCGTCCGCGCACGCCGAGGCGCTCGCGCAAGGGCACGGCGACGGCACCCGTGCGCCGGATGAACTCCTCGAGGTCGCGCGCCGGATGCAGGTTCAGGCAATAGCCGAGCAGGAGGCGCCGCGCCGGGTCGCTGGCGTGCGTGAAGCGCATGGAACGGCGGCGCGGCGCGGGCGTTCAGCGCGCGAGCGGCGCGGCGGCGACACCCGCGAGCGGCACGGCTTCGTCGAGGAACAGGAAGAAGATCCCCTCGCGCACCGGGTAGGCGTACTGCCCGTCGGCGCGCACGAGGACGGCGTCGAACGGACGCTCGACCGCCTTGCCACCACGGTTGGAGAGACGCTTCTCGGCGATGCGGCGGTTCAACTCGGCGAGCAGCTCCGCGCCGCCTTCGGCGAGCTTCTGGCGGGTCTCGGGGCAGACGACGCGTTGCAGGAGGTCGTGGTCGAGGGCGGTCATGGGCGGTCGGGCGCGGCCGAGGCACGGACGCGGGGTGCGGACAGAGCATGGCGCACGCTCGCGGGCGTCTCAAGCTCGGCATCCGGGCAAAGCCGCGCGAATCGCGGCCAAGGACGCGGGCTGGACGGCAGGCGGGCGTCGCGGGCGAGTCGCGCGGCATCCCACGCGCGCTCCTGCGCGACTGGCGGGACTAGGCGCTTCCAAGGCGGCTTCCGTCCGATCCCGACTCCCGAGGATGGTGGGCGATCGCGGTTGCGTCGAGGCGATCCGGGGCTGTGCAGGGCTGTCAAGGGCGGCGTGGCGCTTCTGCTAGGCTTGGCGGCGACGCTGGCGCCGCTACTTCGGCGAGCGCAGGCAGCGACGCGCAGGGCGTCGAGGAGCACCCCGGCGATGATGTCCCGTTCCGGCAATCCCGTACTCGGCGAAGGCACCTTCGAGGGCGCAAGGGCGCGAGCCTTCGCGCCCACGGGCGAGGGCATGACGCTGCAAGGCACGGCGCTCAAGACGCTCTTGCTGCTGCTCCTGGCGGTGGCGAGCGGATCGGTGCTGTGGGCGCAGGTCCTCGCCGGCGACGCGGCGGGTGCTTGGCCGTGGACTCTCGGCGGGATGATCGCGAGCTTCGTCTTGGCGCTGGTGTTGCGCTTCAAGATGCATTGGGCGCCGTTCCTCGCGCCGGGCTACGCGCTGGCGCAGGGCTTGTTCCTCGGAGCGTTGTCGGCGGTGTTCGAACAGCGCTACCCGGGCATCGCCCTGCAAGCGGTGCTGGCGACCGGCGGAACGCTGGTGGCGGTCTTGTTCGCCTACGTGGCGCGCGTGGTGCGCCCGAGCCAGAACTTCCGCCTGGTGCTGATCGCCTGCACGGGCGGCATCGGGCTCGTCTACATGGCCGGATTCATCGGCTCGTTCTTCGGCTGGGGGATCCCCTACATCCACGACAGCGGCCCGATCGGCATCGGCTTCAGCCTGTTCGTCGTCGTGGTGGCGGCCCTCAACCTCGTGCTCGACTTCGACTACATCGAGAACGCCTGCGCCGCGGGCGCGGACAAGCGACTCGAGTGGTACGGCGCCTTCGCGTTGATGGTCACGCTGGCGTGGCTGTACGTGGAGATGTTGAAGCTGCTGGCGAAGCTGCGGCGGCGCAACTAGGCTCGCGGCCCAACCAACCACGATCGGAATCATGCTGCTCTCCGCGTTGCTCGTGCTCGCCCAGGAGATCCAAGGCCCGCCCCAGGCGCGACTGGAGCTGCCTGCGGGCCCGCTGGCCGACGCCTTGGCGTTGATGGGTCCGGCCACGGCGCCCTCCGCCGCGCTGGCCCCCGGCGGACGCGCGCCGGCGGTGTCCAGCGCGCTTGACAGCGTCGCGACATGGGAGGCGTGGGGCGCGGACCTGCGCGCGCTCGGCCAAGGCGACGAGGCCGCGCGCGGACTGGCGCGGGCGCGCCTCGCGCTCGTGGCCTTGGAGCAGGAACGCTCCGACGACGCGTGGGCGCACCTCGCCGCGTCGCGCGGCGACGAAGCGCTGCTCGCGGCCTTGTTGCCGCGCTTCATGCCCGGTGCGCCCGCTGGCGCGCCTCTCGCGGGCGGCGGACTGTGCGGCGCGCTGCCCGACGGCGTCGAGCTGCGGCCGGCGCTGCCGCATGAACCGCGCCTCTCGGACTCGATGCGTTGGGCGCCGCGCGTCGCCAAGGTCGACGGACTAGAGGTCGGCAAGGCGCGCATCGGGATCGAGGTGTCCGTCGAGGGCGAAGGCGTGCAGGTGGTCGTGCGCCACCAAGGCGGCGAGGCGGCGAACCTCAAGGTGCGCATCCCGCGCCACCCGAGCCTCGCCATCGAGGCCGAGTTCGTCGACTGGTGGCAACAAGATCGACTGGGCGAGGCGTGGGAGCTGGATCTGGCGCCCGGCGGCGAGGAACACGTGCTCTACGGCCGCTTCAAGGCTGGTTCGGCCGCGCGCAGCCTGCTCGTGCCGAGCAGCGTGCCGCGGCAATTGGCCGCACACGGCATGTTGATCCTCGTCGAGCCCGGTTGCTCGCATGCGGGGGCGCTGGAGGCCTTCGCCAGTGCGCTCTCCGCGGGCGTGGGCGTCGCGTCAAGCATCGTGGACAAGCGTCCCGAGCCCGGCGGCGCAGCGGCGCCGCTGCTCGTCGATTGGAGCGACTCGGCGACGAGGCTCGCCGAGTGGCCGCACCTCGCCGGCCGCGTCGAGCGCTTCCTCCTGCGCTGACATCACGGGAGAACCTCGTTTGGCGGGGCGAGCTCCAGCGCCGCCAGCGACCGGCGTCGCGCGCCTCGCGTCCGACGCCCGCTTCAGCCGCCGGCCCTCGACCGTCGGCACCCGTGGCCCGCGCCCGCGTCCCTGCACGGACGATTCAAGCGTCGCAGAGCGGGCCTTCCCGCGGCGTGCGTGCCGTCCGCGGGTCGCCGGCGATGCCGCTGGTCGATTCCTTTGAATCGGCGGAGGGAGAAGCCGTATCTTCCTCGAGCGCCTCCTCGCGCCCCCCCCCACGCATGGATCTGTCCTTGCTGACCGTGTTCCTCGGCTGCTCCGCGTTGGGCGGGCTGGTGCTCGTCGTGCAGACGGCGCTCCTCTTCTTCGGCCACGACGACGGCGGCGACACGCTCGCCGAAGGGGTCCCCGAGATCGGCAACGCGGCCAGCGGCGAGATCCACCACGACGAGGGCCTCGGCCTGTTGTCGATCCGCTCGGTGGCGAGCTTCTTCTGCTTCTTCGGGCTCGGTGGTTGGATGGCGCTGGCGCAAGGCCTCGGCAACGGAGCCGCGCTGGGCGTGGGCCTCCTCTCGGGCGCGGCCATGCTGTTCGCCGTGGCCTGGCTCTTCTCGCTGCAGAAGAAGCTGCACTCCGCCGGCAACATGGACACCGCGAACGCCGTTGGTCGCACCGCGCGCGTCTACATCCGGATCCCCGCCAACAACGCCGGCAAGGGCAAGGTGCAGGTGCTCGTCCAGGGCCGCACCGGCGAGTTCCAGGCCTGCACGCGCGCCGCGCGCGACCTCGAGTCCGGCAGCGAAGTGCGCATCGTCAAGCAGATCACGCTCGACACCTTCGAGGTCGAGCCGTTGTCCTAGCGGCAGTCGCGCGCGAGCGCCTGCACGCACGCAAAGGCGCGAACCCCGCGAGCGCCCGAGTCCCGAAGCGATCCTCAAGAAGCCACGCCCCCACCGCACTCCCATGAACCTGATGCTGCTGCAAGTCGAGTTCGATCCCGAGATCCTGCCGGTCGCCTTCATGATCCTCGTCGGCGGCCTGGTGCTGATCAGCTTCATGCTGGTCGTCGCGCGCCGCTACAAGCGCTGCCCGTCGAACCGCGTGCTGGTCGTGTACGGCAAGACCGGCACGGGGCGCTCCTCCAAGTGCATCCACGGCGGCGGCGTGTTCGTGTGGCCGCTGATCCAGAACTTCGAATACCTCTCGCTGGATCCGGTGCAGATCGAGATCCCGCTGCAGGGCGCGCTGTCGATCGAGAACATCCGCGTCAACGTGCCGAGCGTCTTCACCGTCGCCATCGGCACGGACGAGGAGACGATGAACAACGCCGCGGTGCGCTTGCTGGGCCTGCAGACCACGGCCGTCATCAAGCAGGCCGAGGACATCATCTTCGGCCAGCTGCGCCAGGTGATCGCCTCGATGCGGATCGACGAGATCAACCGCGACCGCGACAAGTTCCTGTCGAAGATCCAGGACTCGCTCGAACCCGAGCTGAAGAAGATCGGCCTCGTGCTGATCAACGTCAACATCAAGGACATCACCGACGAGTCGGGCTACATCGAGGCCATCGGCAAGAAGGCCGCCTCCGAGGCCATCCAGCAGGCCGAGATCGACGTCGCCATGCAGTTCAAGAAGGGCGCCATCGGCGTGGCCGAGGCCGACCGCGACCGCGTGATCGAGGTGTCGAACAACGAGAAGCTGCGCGACATCGGCACCAAGTCGGCCGAGCGCGAACGCGCCGTCAAGATCGCCGAGTTGGAGAAGGAGCGCGCCATCGGCGAGCAGACCGCGCAGTTCGAGCGCGACGCCAAGGTGCGCGACGCCCAACGCGCCATGCGCATCCAGGTGGCCGCCGCCGACGCCGAGGCGGTCACGGGCGAGAACAAGTCGAAGGCCGACATGGCGGCCTCCAACGCCTCGCTCAAGGTGCGCGAGGCCGAGGCCTACCAGTTGTCCGAGACGCGCCTGCGCGAGGCGCAGGCGGCCGTGCTCGAGGCCCAGTACCTCGCCCAGGCCCGCGCGGCCGAGGCGCAGGCCAAGAAGATCGAGGCCGAGAAGCGCGCCGAACTCGAGGCCTTGGCGCGCGCCGTCAAGTCGCAGGTGATCATCGAGGCCGAAGCGGAGGCCGAGCGGCAGCGCATCGGGGCGCAGGCCGAGGCCGCCGCCATGTACGCGCGACTCGAGGCGCAGGCGCGCGGCGAGTACGAGATGCTGGCCAAGAAGGGCGAAGGCTTGAAGGCCATCATCGACGCCTGCGGCGGGGCCGAACAGGCCTTCCAGATGCTGATGCTCGAGAAGCTAGAGGAGCTGTCGAAGACCGCGGCCACGGCCATCTCCAACGTCAAGTTCGACAAGGTCGTCGTGTGGGACGGCGGCCAGGGCAAGGACGGCCGCAACGCCACCTCGAACTTCCTGCACTCCTTGGCCGGTTCGCTGCCGCCGATGATGCACATGATGAGCGAGGTCGGCGGCGTGAAGATGCCGGAGTACTTCGGCAAGCTCGTGGCGGACGCGAAGCCCGAGGAGCAGGCCGCGGCGGCCGAGGAGCGGAAGGCGTGAGGCAGAAGGAGCACAGGTCGAGGGCGCTCGAGGCGCTGCAGGCGCGGGGTGCCGCGGGCATCTTCCCCACCGCGCGCCACAAGGTGCGCAACTTCGACGCCGAGTACCGCTTCCGCCCCGACTCGGACTTCGCGTGGTTGACGGGCTTCTCCGAGCCCGACAGCGTGCTCGTGCTGCTGCCGGCGCTGCCGGGGGCGCTAGACTTCGACGGCAAGCCGTGGAAGGGCGGGCCGCGCAGCATCCTGTACCTGCGCGAGCGCGACCGCTCGATGGAGATCTGGACCGGCCGGCGCCTCGGCGTGGAACGCGCACCGGCGACCTTGGGCATCGACCTGGCGCGTCCCATCGAGCGGCTGTGGAGCGACCTCGCGGTCGTGCTCAAGGGCGTGCAGCGCGTCATGTGGCGCTTCGGCGTCGACGCCGAGGAGGACCGGCGCATGACCGAACTGCTCGGCAAGCTGCGCATGACGGCCAAGGGTCCGGTGCCGCCGCCGATCGAGGTGCTGGACACGGGCCCGGTGCTGGGCGAGCTGCGCCTCAAGAAGTCCAAGGCCGAGTTGGACTTGATGCGCCGCGCCGCGGGCATCACCAAGGAGGCGCACGCCGCGTGCATGGCCGCGGCGCGCCCCGGCATGAACGAGCGCGAGATCGACGCCCTGCTCGAGTGGCACTTCCGCGCCCGCGGCGGCACGGGAGCGGCGTACACGAACATCGTCGCCTCGGGCGCCAACGCCACGATCCTGCACTACAACGACAACAACGCCCCGCTGAAGGACGGCGACCTGCTGCTGATCGACGCCGGCGCCGAGTACGAGTGGTACGCCAGCGATGTGACGCGCACCTTCCCCGTCAACGGGCGCTTCTCCGCCGAGCAGCGCGCCCTGTACGATGTCTGCCTCGAAGCGCAACTGAAGGCGATCGCGCACGTGCAGCCCGGCGTCTCCTTCACGAGCGTGCACGAGACCGCGCTGCGCGCGCTGGTCGAAGGCCTGGTCAAGCACGGCCTGCTCCACGGCACGGTCGAGGAGGAGCTCAAGTCGGACAACTACCGCCGCTTCTACATGCACCGCACGAGCCACTGGCTCGGGCTCGATGTGCACGACTGCGGCGCGTACAACGTCGACGGCGCCTCGCGCGTGCTCGAGCCGGGCATGGTGCTCACGGTCGAGCCGGGGCTCTACGTCGCCGAGGACGAGGCGACGGTGGCGGAGCGCTGGCGCGGCATCGGCATCCGCATCGAGGACGACGTGCTCGTGACCGTGCACGGGCACGAGGTCCTCACCGCCGGCATCCCGAAGACCGTCGAGGAGGTCGAGGCCGCCTGCGCGGCGAGCTTCGAGCCGATCGGCGCGAGGTGAGCGGAGCGAGCAGGACCACCGACGCCGGGAGGTCGTCCTCGCGCGGCGGGCCGGCGCGCGGGCCTCAGCGCGGTTCCGGAGCCTCGATCCCCGTGTAGCCGAGTCCGCGCAGGTCCTCCATCGAGGCCTCGTCGTGCTGCACCAGGCCCGCCGCGCCGCGGGCACGCAAGGCGCGTGCGCGTTCGAGCATCTGCATGCGCAGCGCGTCGCGCAGGGCGGGATCGTCGAGCGGCGCTCCCGAAGGATCGGCCTGGAGGCGCGGCGCCTGGGTGGCGCGCCACACGAGGCGCGCGGCGTCCTCGTAGCGGGCCTTCTCCTCGATGTCGCCGTACAGCAGCGCCTCGGCATCGACGACGCGGACCACGCGCTCGGCCTGCAGCAGCGCGCCGCCGCGCCGCACCAGGCTGGCGCCCTCCGCGCCGGGGAGCGGAGGCAATCCGCACAGCTCGAGCAAGGTGGGCCCGAGGTCCATGCTGCGCACGCGCTCGGGGACCCGGGCGGGCGCGAGCCCCGGAGCCGCCACGATCAACGGCACGCGCAGGACCTCCTCCACGAGCGCGTGCCCGTGTTCGTAGCCGCCATGCTCCCAGAACTCCTCGCCATGGTCGGAGTGCAACGCCACCACCACGCCGTCGGCGAGCCCTGCCTCGCGCAGTCCGTCGAGCAAGCGCCCGACCTGCGCGTCGGTCCAGGCGACTTCCGCGTCGTACAGATCCTCGAGTAGCTTGCGCCGCTCGTCGTCCGGCTTGGCGCGGCGCAGGGCGTCGATGTCGAACAAGTCCGACGAAAGTTCGCTGGTCGCCACGCCGGCGAAGCGTCGCGACCACGCGTCGGGCGGCGCGTACGGCAAGTGCGGGTCCATCAGGTGCAGGAAGGCGAACCAGTGCCGGTCCTTCTGGCGCCGGATCCACGCCAAGGCGTGGTCCACGCCCGCGTCGGCGCGCACGGCATGGCGCACCCAGTAGTCGAAGCCGCGCTGCAGCCCCGTGCGCGTCTCGAGGAAGGGCGAGGCGTGGAATCCCGCCGTGGCGTAGCCCGCGGCGCGGAACTGCTCGGCGAGCGTGGGAACGCCGGTCGCGAGCGCGGAGTGGTTCGCGGTCGAATCGCCCGCGTCGGGCCAGGCGGCTTGGCACTCGAGCGACAGACCCGCGCCGTGCGCGAGCGGAGTGCGCGCCGTGAACAAGCTCGCGTAGCTCGGCAGCGTCCAAGGAGAGTTCGACAACGCGCGTTCCCAGACGACGCCGCGCGCCGCCAACGCGTCGAGGTTCGGCGTCAAGCCGCGGCGGTTGCCGAGCGCACCCAGGCGATCGGCGCGCAGCGTGTCGATCGAAACCACCAACACGCCGCGCACGGCGTCGCCGGGCTGCACAGGTTCGCGCCAGACGGGTTCGGCGAGGTACACGGCGTCCGGCAGGCCGCGCAGGGCCTCGAGCTCCACCACCAATGGGCCGCCGCGCGCGGGGCGCAACGCCGGCAACCGCAGCCACGCGGCTCCGGTCGGCGTGTGCACCAGCGTGTGCTCGGCCACGAGCTCCCCCGCGAGGCGCACCCGCGCGCGCAGGTGCACCTCCTGCTCCGACTCGACGCCGACGTGCAGCTTGAGGATGCGGCCGCGCGGCTCTTCGAGGAGCAACCGCGACTCCGCGCGCCCGTGCCGCTGGTCGAAGTCGAGTTGGAACGCCTGGCGCGTCTCGGACACCGAGTACGAGCCGCCGCGCCTCCACAGCGGTCCCGTGGCTTCGCGCACGCCCGCCTCCAAGGCGGGCTTGAGCGTGACGCCTTGGAAGGCGTGCACGGCGGCTTCGTCCCTGCCGCACGACGAGGCAAGGAGGACGAACAGCGCGGCGCAAGCCGCGACAGTGCGCGAGCGGATGGTGGCCATGGATGCGGGCTCGTGATGGTACGCGCCAACCCGCGATCGCGCAGCGGGCGCGGAAGCGGCGTGGAGCCCATGCCGCCGTCAACCGACGCTGGCGCCGCTCGAGGAGTCCAGGCGGACCGCCGACGGACGGCGCGCGTGGCCCGAGGCGAGGCGCAGGCACGCCGATCAAGGTTGCCGCGAGGCGAGGAAAGTGAGCGCGGAAGGGATCGAACCTTCGACCTACTGGTTAAAAGCCAGTTGCTCTACCGACTGAGCTACGCGCCCTCGCCGCATCGCCCACCCGGGCGAGCGGGGCGCGAGGATACAGTCGCCGGGCTCGACGCGCAAAGGCGCGCCCGGCTCAGCGCCCGCCGTCGAGCCCCGTGTAGCCGATCGAACGCAGTTCGCGCAGCGTCTCGCTGCTGTGGCGCGCCGCCTCGCCGGACAAGGCGGGCCGCAGGCGCTCGACGCGCTGCAGCATGCGCCGCCGCAGCTCCTGCCGCAGCGTGCCGTCGTTGATCGTTCCGGCGCCGGGATCCCCTTCCAGCACCGGTGCCGCGCTGGCGGCCCAGACGAGGCGCGCGTCGCCGGCGTAGTGGGCCTTGCACTCGAGGCCGCCGTACAGGAGCGCCTCGGCGTCGACCTCGCGCGGACCGGCAGGGCCGGAGAGCAGGCTGCGGCCTTCGGCGCCCGGGATCGACGCCAAGCCCGCGAGTTCGAGCAGGGTCGGCCCGAGGTCCATCGAACGCACGCGATCACCCACGCGCTGCGGCGCCAACCCGGGAGCGGCCACGACGAGCGGCACGTGCAGCACGGTCTCGACGAGCGCGTGGCCGTGCTCGCAGCCGCCGTGCTCCCAGACCTCCTCGCCGTGGTCGGAATGCAGCGCGACGACGATGTCATCGAGCACTCCGTTCGCCTCGAGGCCGTCGAACAGTCGACCGAGCTGCGCGTCGGTCCAAGCCACCTCGCCGTCGTACAGCGCCAGCAGCAACTGCTTGAGCGCGCCCTCGGGTTCCTGGCGACGCAGGATGTCGACCTCGAACTGCTCGGCCTTCAGGTCGGCCGTGCCGACCCCGGCGTGGCGGCGCATATACTCCTCGGGCGGCGCGTACGGCAGGTGCGGATCGATCAGGTGCAGGAAGAGGAACCAAGGTTCCTCGCCGCGCTCGGCGATCCAGGCGAGCGCGCGCTCGACGCCGGCGTCGGCGCGGATGGCGTGCCGCTGCCACAAGTCGAAGCCGCGGTGCAGCCCGGAGGGCGGCTCGAGGAAGGGCGAGGCGTGCAGGCCGGCGGTGGCCCAGCCGGCGCGTTGGAACTGCTCGGCGAGCGTGGGCACCGCGTCGCCGAGGCGCGTCAACTCGTTCGACGCGTCGCCCGCGTCCGGCCAGGCTTCCTGGCGCTTCTTGACGAGGCCTGCGCCGTGCGCGAGCGGAGTGCGCGCGGTGAACAAGCTCGCGTAGCTCGGCAGGGTCCACGGCGCGCTCGACAACGCGCGCTCCCACACGACGCCGCGCGCGGCGAGGCGATCGATCTGCGGCGACAAGCCCTTGGTCGAGCCGTACGCGCCGAGCCGATCCGGCCGCAGCGTGTCGATCGACACGAGCAGCACGCCGCGCGGACGCCGCGCGCCGTCGGGCGCGAGGGGCGCCGCGCCGCGCCACGCCGGGCGCGCCAGGTGCACGGCCTTGGGCTCTCCCGACTCCATCTCGACGCGCACCTCGGCCAGCGCGGAGGCGCGCGGAGCCGGCACGCGCCAGCCCGTCCAGCTCGAGCCGCCGGGCGCGCAAGCGAGCGCGGCGCGGGCGGACTCGGCGCCGTCAAGCGACAAGACCGCGCGCGCACGCACGCCGTCGGAACCGTCGAACCCGACATGCAGCTCGAGCTCCCCCGCGGGCGCGCCCTCGAGCGGGAAGCGCGCGCTCCACGACTTGCCGTCCTCGGAGCGCAGCATGGGCGTCGCATGGCGCGACTCGCGCACGGTGCGGTTGCCCGAGCCGATCCACACGGGCGCGTCGGGCGCGGGCGCGGCAGGGTCGGCCGCCGGGGCGAGCGTGGTGGTGGTCCACGCGGGCTCGACGGGCGCATGCGCCCCGCAGCCGGCGACGAAGCCCGCGCAGATCGCCAGCGCACAGCGCAGTGCCAAGGCCGCGTGGAGACGCATCGTCGGCGAGTATAGCACCGGCGCGAGCGCCTCCCGCGGCGCGAGCGCGGCGCGTGGCATGCGGGGCTCGCCGCGCGGCCGCGAGACGGCGGATTCCAACGAAGGCGCCCGCGGCGTGCGCGGGCGCGAGTGGCGGACGAAGCGGCGCGCGAGGGCGCGCGGAGCTTCAGTTCTCCATCACTTCGGCGGTCTTCTTGTCGAGCACGCCAGTGACCTTCTCCTCGTATTCCTTGAGGCACTTCTGGATGTCGTCGAGGCACTTCTTGTGCTCGTCCTCGGTCATCTTCGAGTCCTTGAACATGGCGTCGGCGCGCTTGTTCTCGTCGCGGCGCGTGTTGCGCATCGACACGCGCGCCTCCTCGGCCAGATCCTTGACCCGCGCGGCGTACTTCTTGCGCTGGTCGCCGGAGAGCGGCGGCATGGTCAAGCGCAGGATCTTGCCGTCGGACTGCGGCGTGACCCCGAGATCGCTCTTCTGGATGGCCTTCTCGATCTCCTTGAGCATCGCGGCGTCGAACGGCTTGATGGCCAGTTGCCGCGGCTCGGGCACGGAGATCTGCGCGACCTGCGAGATGGGGCTGGGCGTGCCGTAGTAGTCGACGCGGATGCCTTCGACCAGCGCGGGCGAGGCGCGCGAGGTGCGGATCTGGCGCAGCTGGTCGACCAGGTGCGACAGCGACTTGTCCATCTTCTCGCGAGTGTCCTTGAGGATCTGTTGGCTAGTCATGTGGTTCAGCTCCGGATGCGGGTGCCGATCTTCTCGCCGCGCACGACGCGCTCGAGGTTGCCTTCGGCGAACATGTCGAAGACGACGACCGGCAACTTGTTCTCCATGGCCAGCGTGACGGCCGTGCCGTCCATCACCTTCAGGCCGCGCGACAGCACGTCCATGTAGGTGAGCTCCTCGAAGCGCGTGGCTCCGGCGACCTTCTTGGGGTCGGCGTCGTAGATGCCGTCGACCTTGGTGGCCTTGAGCAGCACTTCGCAGCCGAGCTCGGTCGCGCGCAGGGCGGCGGCGGTGTCGGTGGTGAAGAACGGATTGCCCGTGCCAGCCGCCAGCAGCACGACGCGGCCCTTCTCGAGGTGCGAGAGCGCCTTGCGGCGCACGAAGGGCTCGGCCACGGCATGGACTTCGAGCGCGGTCATCACGCGCGTCTCGAGGCCCTGCTTCTCGATGGCCTCGGACAGGGCCAGCGCGTTGATCACCGTGCCGAGCATGCCCATGTAGTCGGCCGAGGCGCGCGAGCCGCCCAGCTTGGCGAATTCCGCGCCGCGCAGGATGTTGCCGCCGCCGCACACGATGGCGACCTCGACGCCCAAGCCCGCGACGCGCGCCACCTGCGCGGCGGTCGAATGCACCGCCTCGGCGGACAAGCCGTGGCCCAGCTTGGAATCGCCGAGGGCTTCGCCGGAGAGCTTGAGGAGGATGCGCTGGTAGGGCTGGAGGGATGTGGCGGAGCTCATCGGGAGGGGCGCTGCCTTGGGAGCCTAGCGAGTGGCGCGCCCCAATGCACCTGCGCGCGCGGCGAGGGAGTGGCGGCGATGCGCAGGCGGCCGCCGCGGATCTGGGCCGCGGCGGCCGCCCGCCCGACTGGCCCGTCGCGCCGCTCGGCGCCGGCGAGTCCGCGCCCCTTCAGGAGCCGATCTGGAAGCGCGCGTAGCCGAGCACCACCGAACCCTTGCCCAGTTCGGCCTCGACGACGGCGGCGACCTTCTTCGAGTCGTCCTTGAACCAGTTCTGCTCGGGCAGGACCTGGGTGGCGTAGTAGGCGTTCAGCTTGCCCTCGACGATCTTCTGCTGGATGTCCGCGGGCTTCGACTTCACTTCCTCGAGGTAGATGGCGCGCTCGCGCTCGACGAGGTCGGCTGCGATCTCGCCGCGCGTCATCGCCGAGGGGTTGGCGAACACGACGTGCATGGCGAGTTCCTTGAGGGTTGCCTGCGCCTTGGCCGCGTCGGCGCCCGTCTTCACGGCGACCAGCGCGCCCTTCTTGCCGTCGTGGTGGACGTAGAAGCCCACCTGGCCGTCGGCCGCCTGCAACGCGCCGACCTTGCCGATCGAGATGTTCTCGCCGATCTTGCCGACCATCAGCTTGATGGTCTCGCCGAGCGTCGAGCCGCCGAAGGCCATCCCGGACAGGGCGGCCGCGTCGCTGCACTTCGACTCGGCGGCGAGGCGCGCCGCGCCGCCGAGCAGGTTCTCGAAGTCGGCGGTGCGCGCGACGAAGTCGGTCTCGCAGGTCAGGGCGACCAGCGCTCCGCTCTTGCCGTCCTGGGACGCCCAGGCCGCCACGCGACCCTCGCCCATCTCGCGACCGGCCTTCTTCTCGGCCGTCTTCAAGCCCGCCTTGCGCAGGTTGTCGACCGCCACTTCCTCGTCGCCGCCCGCCTGTTCGAGGGCGCGCTTGCATTCCATCAGGCCCGCGCCGGTGCGCTCGCGCAACCGACGGACCATGTCACCGGAGATCTCGACCATGTCGTGCCGTGTTCGTTGTGAGGTTGGTGCTGGTGTCAAATGTATTGGACAGTGGAGCGGTGGACGGGACGGGCGCTCAGCCCTCCTCGCCGCCGCCCTCCTCGCCGCGGGGACCGCGCCCGCGCGGACCGCGGCCGCGGCCGCCCTCGGGCATGCGGTTGCCGCGCGTCGGACGCGGCTCGTCGCCCACGCGGACTTCCTCGCCGCCCTCGTGCTTCTCGGCGGCGCCCATCGCGGCCATGCGGTCGCGGTGGTTGGCGCAGCCTTCCTCGACCGAACGCGCCAGTTCGCCCACCAGGAGGCGCACGGACTTGAGCGCGTCGTCGTTGCCCGGGATGACGATGTCGACGTCGCTGGGATCGCAATCGGTGTCCAGGATGCCGATCACCACGAGACCCATCTTGCGGGCCTCCTTGACGGCGTTCGCCTCGCGCGCGGGGTCGACGACGACCATCGCGCCCGGCATCGAGGTCATTTCGCGGATGCCGCCGAGGTTGCGGTAGATCTTGCGCTGCTCGCGACGCAGGCTCGACAGGACCTTCTTCGACAACTGGCCGTCGCCGCCGGACTCCTGGATCTTCTCGAGCTCCTCGAGGCGCTTGAGGCGCGTGCGGATGACCGAGAAGTTCGTCAGCGTGCCGCCGATCCAGCGCTCGATGCAGGTCGGCATGCCGGTGCGCTGGCCGGTCTCGGTGATGACGCCCTTGACCTGGCGCTTGGTGCCGACCCACAGGATGGTCGAACCTTCGGCGGCGAGGTGGTACAGCAGGTTCTGCGCGCGCAGGATGCCCTTGAGGGTCTCGCGCAGGTCGATGATGTGGATCTGGTTGCGGCGCCCGTGGATGTAGGGGCGCATGCGGGGGTTCCAGCGGGACACGCGGCATCCGAAGTGGACGCCGGCGTCGATCAGTTGCTGGACTTCGAGGTTCTGCGTGGTGGCGGTCATCGTGTTGTGACTTGCGTGCGCTGGTCCGGGCGCGAGGCCGTCCCGCGAAGGAGCGGCTCGCCGAGGACCTCGTCGAGCATGTGGCCCTCGAGCGCGGGGGCTGCGCGTCCCACGGAGGTTCGTCGGCGCGACGTTCGTCGAGGCTGGGCGCGGCGCGGCAGGCGGGTTCGATCCGACGCCGTCTCGCGGCGCGCATCGCTCCCCCATGCCCGCGGCAGCGCCCGCGTCGAGCCCTTGGCGGGGATCGGCCGGGAACTTCCGGTCAGGGAAGGTTCGGTGGGTCGGGATGTCGCGGCGTCGGACGGTCGGCGCGCGGCCGAGCGGACGATCCGCTGCCGGGTGGGGTCGTGCGGCGATCCCCGGCGGATCGTCACGCGCGGCGAACAGCTCGCCGGAGCTCCTTGGAAGCCGGTCTTCGGCCAAACGCGGCCGAAGACCATGTCCAAGGGGCAAATAGTCTAGCCAGACGCGCTCCGCGGTCAAGCGAATCCAAGGAGCGTGGCTCCACCCCCGCCGGGCGCGGGATAGGATTCGTGCTGGAAGTCCAAGATCCCGCTTTTCCACGCCTTGAGGGCATTTTGGACTAGTTTCCGCTGCGACCGCCGTGCATCCGACCACCCCGCTGATCCTGATCTGCGACCACCGCGGCGCGGGGTTGACCGAGCGCATGGCCGGACTCGAGGCCGCCGGGCTGCGCGTGCTGGTGACGCGGTCCTTGCGCGAATCAAGGCGCGCCGCGGCCTTGGAACGCCCGGGGCTCGTCGTCATCGACCCGCTGGTCGAGGGCGGCGCGGCGGAGACCAGCGGCATCCTCGAGGCGTTGCCCAAGGGCCATGTGCCCTTGCTGCTCGTCGCCGACCATGAGCGCCTCGATCCGGCGCTCGAGACGATCCAGCAGTACGACGGCGCGCCAGCCGACATCCTGCACCGGCGCGCCAGCGGACAGGAGGCGCGCCTGCGCATCCAACGCCTGCTCGACGACAGTCGGCGCGAGGCGGACATGGACCGGCTGCGCCAGGCGGCCTTCTACGACGAGCGCACGGGCTTGCTGCGGCCGCGCGCCTTCCACGAGCGGCTGCTCCAGCACCTGTCCGCCGCGCTGCGCCACCGCCACGAGCTGTCCTTCGTCCTGATCGACCTCGACAAGTTCGGCCAGATCAACAAGCGGCACGACCACGTCGTCGGCGATCGCGTCATCGCCAAGGTGGGCGAGGCGATCCGCCACGCCTTGCGGGCCGAGGACGTGCCGGGGCGGCTCGGCGGCGACGAGTTCGCCATCGTGCTCCCCTACACGAAGAAGCTCGACGCGGCCCATGTCGTCGTGCGGCTCGCCGACCGCATCCGCGGAGTGACAGGACGCATCGACGGCGTGCCCGAGGATGTCGCCGTCAGCGCCAGCATCGGATTCGAGAGCTACGACCCGGGCGAGCAGATCTCGCCGGAGACGCTGCGCGCGCGCGCCGAGACCGCGCTGCGCGAGGCCAAGCGCCTCGGCGGCGATCGAGGCGTGTACTACCGTTCGCTGGCGCGCCGCCTCGCCTGAGTCCAGCGCCCGGCCCGGGTCGCGCGCAGGACGTCGGTCCGCGCGGCGCGGCCTCAGGGCTGGATCAGCAGGGCCGAGGCGAAGGCGACGCGATCGCCCGCGAAGTCGCCGTCGTGATCCAGCGCGACCAACGCCACGCGCCGCGCAGCGCCCAGGTCGAGGTCGACGAACACCGGCGCGGCGCCCGCCGCCAAGGGGCCGCTGTCCCACAGCACCTTGCCGTCGACTTCGACCACGGCGCGCGCCACGGGGGCCAGGGACAGGGACGACACGCCGTCGTCGAGGCCGCAGGTGGCGCGCAGGCGCGCGGGCCGTCCGTCCAGATCCCACGCCACGCGCGCTCCGGCGAGCAGCCCCACGCCGCGCGCGTGCACCTCGCCGCCGCAGGCGAGCCGGCCGCCGGCGGAGTTGCGGTCCATGCGCGGCGCCCACGACATGCCCTGGTCGTCGCCGAAGGGGCGCGCGGGACTGGCCTCGGCGGGAGGCAAGGACGAGATCCAGCGCGCACGACCGTCCAGCACCAGCGCCTGCGACACGAGGCCGATCGGCAGCGCGAGCGCGCGCTCCTCGCGCCGCAAGGACAGGCGGCGGCCGTCCAGCGCCGCGAACGCGCCGCGCACCCGGCTGCCGTCGCGCAGGTCGACCGAGACGAGGCGCTCTTGTCCAGTTTGCTTGACAGCACCGCCGCCCAGGCCTTCGACCGCCAGCGCCACCAGCTCCGCGAAGGGCACGACGAGCTCGCCGACCTTGTCGCCTTCGAAGACGAGCGCGTCCCCGGCGAAGGAGAGCAGCGCTCCGTCGATGCGCTCGACGGTGGAGCCGCGCGAGCGCCACAGGCGATCGCCCTCCTTGGGCCGCTCGAGGGGCAGGCCTTGGGCGCGCACGGGATGGCGCAGGAGGCGCAGGTGCTCGATCCCCAGCGGGATCGTCGTGCCTCCGTCGAGCTCGACTTCGAGCAGCTCCTCCCCGCCCGAGCCGAGGCCGCCGACGAGGAACTCGTCGCCGGCGCCGGACACTTCGAAGCGCTCGCCCGAGTGGCCGCCCAGACCGCGTTCGCCACCTTGGAAGCGCAGCAGCAGCGCTCCTTCGGGCAAGGCGTCCAGAGCCGCGATGGGCTCGGGCTTGCCGCGCGCGGCGGCGGTGTCGATGGCCACGGTGGCTTGCGCCGCCGCGTAGGGCAGTGCGCAGACCGCGAGGAGCGAGGCGTGGACGAGCGTCGCGAGGTGCATGCAGGCATCCTAGGGTCCGACACGGAAGAGAGACGCGCGGAGACGCGCCAAAGGGCGCACCCGGGCCGCGCCCATGGGCGTGGCACACGGCGTTCGAGACGCGCGGACGCGTCCCTCGCCAAGCCTGCCGCCTTGGCAGGCCGCTTCCGCGGCGGCGAAAGGGCCTGCCAAGCTGGCAGAGCCGCTCCGAACGAGAACTTCGCTCTAAATCCATGAATGACAACAGCTTCGAAATTGGCCTCCACTCGGCACTGTTCTTGCTAAAGAGGCGCGCCTGATTTGCGTCGGACACACCGCCGGCGCAACGCGGGCAGACACCTCTGATCCCCAACCTGTCGCCGTCGGCCCACCACTGCCGGCGCGCTGCGCCTCGCGCAACCGACAGCTTCCGCAGCACCGAGAAAGAGCCGAGTACCCCATGGCCAAGCAGATGGTCTTCGAATCGGACGCCCGCGAATCGATCCGCCGCGGCGTCGAGAAGCTCGCCCAGGCATTCACCACCCCCCTGGGCCCGCGCGGTCGCAAACCGATCCTCGACAAGGGCTGGGGCGCGCCGACCGTGACGAAGGACGGCGTGACCGTGGCCGAGGAGATCCAGCTGCAGGATCCCTACGAGCAGATGGGCGCGCAGCTCGTCAAGGAAGTCGCCAGCAAGACCAGCGACGTCGCCGGCGACGGCACGACGACGGCCACCCTGCTCACCGAGGCGGTGTTCACCGCCGGCCTGCGCGCCGTGACCGCGGGCGCCCACCCCTCGCGCCTGACGAAGGCGATGAAGGACGGCGCCGCCGCCGTCTCCGAGCGACTCGACAAGATGTCGAAGAAGGTCGGCAAGAACGAGGAGATCCGCCAGGTCGCCACCATCTCGGCCAACAACGATCCCGAGGTGGGCAAGTTGATCGCCGACGCGATGGACAAGGTCGGCAAGGACGGCGTGATCACCGTCGAGGACGGCAAGACGCTCACGACCGAGGTGTCGGTGGTCGAGGGCATGCAGTTCGACCGCGGCTTCCTCAGCCCGCACTTCGTCAACCAGCCCAACACGATGGAAGTCGTGTTCGAGAAGCCCTTCGTGCTCGTGTACGAGCAGAAGATCTCCTCGATCCAGAAGTTGCTGCCGCTGCTCGAGAAGGTCAAGCAGAGCGGACGTCCGCTCCTGATCATCGCCGAGGACGTCGAGAGCGAGGCGCTGGCGACGCTGGTCGTCAACAAGCTGCGCGGCATCGTGCCGACCTGCGCCGTGAAGGCGCCGGGCTACGGCGACCGCCGCAAGGCCATGCTCGAGGACATCGCTGCGCTGACCGGCGCCAAGGCGGTGATGAAGGACCTCGGCGTGGAGCTCGACCAGTTGACGGTGCGCGACCTCGGCACCTGCAAGCGGGTCACGATCGACAACGACAACACGACCATCGTCGGCGGCGCCGGCAAGCGCGAGGACGTCGAAGGCCGCGTGTCGCAGATCCGCGCGCAGATCGCCGTCACGACCTCCGACTACGACCGCGAGAAGCTGCAGGAGCGCCTCGCCAAGCTCACCGGCGGCATCGCCCAGATCAACGTGGGCGGCGCGACCGACACCGAGGTCAAGGAGCGCAAGGCCCTGATCGAGGACGCGCTGCACGCCACCCGCGCGGCCATCGAAGGCGGCATCCTGCCGGGCGGCGGCACGGCGCTGCTGCGCGCGCGCTCGGTCGTGCTCGACCTCGCCAAGAAGCACGAGGACGACGAGGACTACAAGATGGGCCTCGAGCTGCTGCACGAGGCGCTGGCGCGCCCGGTGATGCAGATCGCCGACAACGCCGGCCACGACGGCACCGTCGTCGCGCACAAGATCCAGCGCGAGAAGAAGGAGTCGTGGGGCTTCGACGCCCACAAGGGCGAGTACTGCGACATGCTCGCCGCGGGCATCGTCGACCCGGCCAAGGTCACCAAGTCGGCGCTCAACAACGCCGTCAGCGTGGCCACCCTGCTCCTGACCACCGACGCGCTCATCGCCACCAAGCCCGAGAAGAAGAAGGCGCCGAAGGGCGGAGGCCCCGGCGACGACATGGAAGGCATGGGCGGCATGGGCGGCATGGACTTCTGATCCGGCCCGCCCGCACCAGCACGCAAACCAGAACCACGAACCCGCACGCGAATCCCCCACCATGGCCAAGCAGATCCTGTTCGACGACAACGCCCGCGCCAAGATGCGCACCGGCATCGAGAAGCTCTCCAAGACGGTGCGCGTGACGCTCGGCCCCGCCGGCCGCAACGTCATCCTCGCCAAGTCCTTCGGCGCCCCGCACGTCACCAAGGACGGCGTGTCGGTCGCCAAGGAGATCGAGCTCGAGGACCCCTTCGAGAACATGGGCGCCAAGCTCGTGCTCGAAGTGGCCAACAAGACCAACGACGTGGCCGGCGACGGCACGACGACCGCCACCGTGCTCGCCTCGGCCATCTTCAACGAAGGCCTGCGCTACCTGGCGACCGGCGTGAACACCATCGCCCTCAGGAACGGCATCGACGCCGCCGTCGAGGCCGCGGTCGGCTCCATCCAGAAGCAGGCGAAGAAGGTCAAGAGCCGCGAAGAGAAGGCCTCGGTGGCCGCCATCTCCGCCAACAACGACAAGGACGTGGGCAAGATGCTCGCCGACGCCTTCGAGAAGGTCGGCGACGAGGGCGTGATCACCATCGAGGAGGCGACCGGCCTCGACACGCGCGTCGAAGTCGTCGAGGGCATGGAGTTCGACAAGGGCTACCTGTCGCCGTACTTCGCCACCGACCTGACCAAGCTGACGACCGAGTTCGTCGACCCCTACATCTTCATCTGCGACAAGAAGATCTTCAGCGTGCGCGAGATGGTGCCGGTCCTCGAGACCGCCGCCCGCCTCGGCCGTCCGCTCCTGATCATCGCCGAGGATGTCGAGGGCGAGGCGCTCGCCACGCTCGTCATCAACCGCCTCAAGGGCGTGCTCAACGTGTGCGCCGTCAAGGCGCCGGGCTTCGGCGACCGCCGGAAGGCCTACCTGGGCGACATCGCCGCCCTGACCGGCGGCACGGCGATCACCGAGGAACTCGGCATCGCCCTCGACAAGGTCACGGCCGAGCACCTCGGCACCGCCAAGCGCGTGCGCGTCACCAAGGACGCGACGACGATCATCGGCGGCGGCGGCTCCAAGAAGGAGATCGCCGAGCGCGTGGCGCAGATCCGCGTCCAGGTCGCCAACACCAAGAGCGACTACGACAAGGAGAAGCTCCAGGAGCGCCTCGCCAAGCTCTCGGGCGGCGTCGCGGTCATCAAGGTCGGCGGCAAGACCGAGGCCGAGATGAAGTCGACCAAGGACTTGATGGAGGACGCGCTCAACGCGACGCGCGCCGCCATCCAGGAAGGCATCGTCCCCGGCGGCGGCGTCGCGCTGCTGCACGCCTGCGCGGCCATCGAGGCCCTCAAGCTCAAGGGCGACGAACGCTTCGGCGCCCTGATCGTGCTGAAGGCGATGGAGGCTCCGCTGCGCCAGATCGCCGAGAACTCCGGAGAGGACGGGGCCGTGGTGGTCGAGACCGTGCGCGAGCACGGCGGCAACATCGGCTGGAACGCGCTCGGCGGCGAGTACGTGGACATGTTCAAGGCGGGCGTCGTCGACCCGGCCAAGGTGGTGCGCTGCGCGCTGCAGAACGCCGCGTCCATCTCCGGACTCCTGCTCACGACCGACACCATGGTCACCGAGCTGAAGGACGACAAGGGCCGCGTCGAAGGCTCGCTCGCCTGATCGGCCGGAGGGGCGTCGCGCCGCCGCGACGCGACGCCCCATCGAAGCGCGCGCGGCGGCGGCGGAGCACCGTCGTCGCCGCGCGCGCCAACGACGCGGACGTGAAACGCCGACGGCACGGGCGCCCTCGACCATGGCAGACAAGCGCGACTACTACGAAGTGCTCGGCGTCGAGCGCACGGCCGACGCCGATGCGATCAAGCGCGCCTACCGCAAGCTCGCCATGCAGCACCACCCGGACAAGAATCCGGGCGACAAGGCGGCCGAGGAGAAGTTCAAGGAGGCCGCCGAGGCCTACGGCGTCCTCTCGGACGAGGCGCAGCGCAAGCGCTACGACCAGTTCGGCCACCAGGCCTTCGGGCAAGGCGGGGAATACGCCGGACCGCAGTTCACGAACATCGAGGACATCTTCGAGCAGTTCGGCGGCTCCATCTTCGGCGACATCTTCGGCGGCGGCCGCCGCCGCGGCGGGCCGCGCCAAGGTCGCTCCTTGAAGATCCAGGTCGAGCTGACGCTCGAGGAGATCGACACCGGCGCGAAGCGCACCATCTCGCTCAAGCGCAAGGAGAACTGCGGGACGTGCAAGGGCTCGGGCTGCAAGCCGGGCACCGGCCCCACGCCGTGCCGCACCTGCGGCGGACGCGGGCAGGTCCACCGCAACCAGGGCTTCTTCACCATGGCCGCCCCTTGCCCGTCGTGCCGCGGCGCGGGCCAGGCCATCGAGTCGCCGTGCGCCAGCTGCAAGGGCGCGGGCAAGGTCGACGACAAGGCGGAGATCGAAATCCAGATCCCCGCCGGCGTCGAGGACGGCATGACGCTGCGCATCGAAGGCCAAGGGGACGCCGGCGAGACGAACGCGCCGCGCGGCGACTTGTACTGCGTGGTGCGCGAGATCGAGCACAAGTCGTTCGAGCGCGAAGGAGCGGACCTCGTGTGCGCGCTGCCCTTCTCGTACGCGCAACTCGTGCTGGGCGACAAGGTCGAGATCCCGACCTTGCGCGGCAAGACTGCGCTCTCGATCCCGGCCGGCACTCCGGCGGGCAAGGTCGTGCGAGTCAAGGGCGAAGGCCTGCCGCACATCGAGGGCCGCGGCCGCGGAGACCTCGTCGTGCGCGTCGACGTCGAGATCCCCGCGAAGATCAGCGACCGGCAGAAGGAGCTCCTCAAGGAGTACGCCGACATCGACAAGAAGTCGTCCGGCGGCAAGTCCTTCTTCGACAAGATCAAGAACCTCCTCTGACACGCGCGCGGCTCGCGCTGCGCGGCCTCGAGGCCAAGCACATGTCCCCTTCCGAGCAACGAGAAGCCGAAGCCAAGTTCGAAGCCGAGTCCGCGCAACGCGACGCCGAGACCTCCGGCGGAGCGGCCGACGGCCTGCACGGCGCCGGCGAACCGGCATCCCCCGGCGCCCCGGGCGACGTCGCGCGCGAACGCGACGAGTACCTGCGCAACTGGCAGCGCGCGCAGGCCGACTACCAGAACCTGCGCCGGCGCGTGCAGGGCGACATCGACGCGGCGGTGCATCGCTCCAAGAAGGGCTTCTACACCGAGCTGCTGCTGGTGCTCGACTACCTGGACATGGCCTGCGCCAGCCCGTGCCAGAGCGCCGACGCCAAGGGCCTGCTCGCCGGTGTCGAGATGACGCGCGGCGTGCTGCTGCAGGCTCTCGAGCGCGAGGGCGTCAAGCCGATCGCCGCCAACGGTGCCTTCGACCCGGCCTTGCACGAGGCCGTCGAGAGCGTGGAAGCGCCCGACAAGCCGGCGGGGTCGATCGTCGCCGTGCTGCGGCGGGGCTGGACCTCGACGCAAGGTGTCTTGCGCCCCGCGCAGGTCAAGGTCGCCGGAGCGCCCGCGGCCAAGGGCGGCGAGGCGACCGCCGGCGAGGGAACGGCCTGATGCCTACCTACGACTACCACTGCACGAAGTGCGGCCACGAGTTGGAGATCTTCCACTCGATGAAGGACGCACCGAAGAAGAAGTGCCCGAAGTGCGGCAAGAACGGACTCGAAAAGAAGATCGGCGCCGGCGCGGGCTTCCTCTTCAAGGGCGAGGGCTTCTACCTGACCGACTATCGCTCCGAGGGCTACAAGAGCGACGCGAAGAAGGACAAGGAAGCGACCACCGCGACGCCGAGCGAACCCGCCAAGGCGAGCGAGCCCAAGCCGGCTGAGGCCAAGCCCGCGTCCGCGAAGACTCCCGCGAAGTCCGAAGCCAAGCCCAAGTCCAAGTCGTAGCGCCAGCGCTCCACGCGCAGTCTCGTCTCTCGACCCTCGTCTCTCGGCGTCTCTCGGCGCGTCTCTCGGCGCGTCTCTCATCGCGTCTCATCGCGTCTCATCGCGTCTCATCGCGGCTCATCGCGGCTCATCGCGTCTCATCGCGGCTCGTCTCGCGGCTCGTCTCGCGGCTCGTCTCGCGGCTCTCGCGTCCTGCTGCCAAGGTCCTGCTGCCCTCGTCCTGCTGCTCGCGGCATCGCTCGTGCCAGGCCTCGTACCTACCTGCGTGCCACGTCTCGGGTCGTACTGTCTTGTTGCACGTGCCGCGTTTCGTTTCGCCGTGCCACCCGTCTTTTCGCACTCGGCGTATTCGCACCTCGTCGCTGCGCAGAGCTTCCCCAGCGCACGGCAGCAGCGCACGGGAACGGCGCGAGGCCGCGCCGCGCCGGAGCAGTTGCGGGCGGGCGCGCGCCTCGTGCCGTTCAGGCGAGGTGCTCCTCGATGGCGCGCGCGATGGCGGCGCTGCCGCCCTTGCCGATGACCTTGTGGGCGGCGCGACGCGCCTCCTCCATGCCGTCCTCGGTGGCGAGCGCCAATCCCGCGGCGGCGAACATGGGCAGGTCGTTGGTCGCGTCGCCGATGGCGACGACGCGCTCGGGGGGGATGCCGTGCAGTTCCCGCAGCACGCGCAAGCCCTCGGCCTTGCCGCGGCAAGGCGCGTGGATGTCGATGACCGACATCGGACTCTCGCGGTGCGAATGCAGCACGGAAAGCGGGAAGTGCGTCGTGTAGACGGGTTGGCGGATGTGCGCCTCGGCCTCGTGCATCAGGCGTTCCGAGGCATCGTGGGTGGCCGAGAAGAGCGTCACGCGCAGGATGAACTCCTTGGCGGCCAATTCCTCGCGCGGGACGATCTCGAGGCCCTTCAGGCCGCGCAAGGCGCGCTCCTCGACGGCGTTCGCCGGCGGCGAGGCCCATTTGACTTCGGACGCCATCAGGATCGTCAACAGGCCGTGTCGCTCGCCGAATTCCAGCGCGCGCGCCAAGGTGCGGCCCGAGAGGATGCGCTCCTCGAGCATGCGCGCGCGTCGCTGGCACCAGAGCCCCGCGCCGTTGAAGACGAGCGCCGGCGTCTCGAGTCCCAATCGTTCGAGCACCGGCCGCGTCGACACCGTCGAGCGCCCCGTGGCGATCATCACGCGCTTGCCTCGCGCCTCCGCGGCGCGCAACGCGGCGACGTTCTCCTCCAGCAAGCCGTCGGCCCCCTCCACCAAGGTGCCGTCGAGATCGATCAACGCCGCGTCGTAGCCGCCCATGTTCGTCGTCGAAGGTAGGCGATGCGGCCGGCGATGGAAAGGCCGGGCGTGGCGGCGCGGCTGCGCGCCCCGCGCGACGCGCACGGAACTAGAGGCCTTGGATGGCGTGGCGCGCCTCGCGCCCGACCTGCACGACGATGGTCGCTTCGCGCGGCTCGCCCTGCGGGCCGCCGGGTCCGTGGCGCTGGTAGACGAGCTTCCACTCGCCGGGGATCAATCCGCGCAGGCGCTCGCGGTCGTTCCACCTTCCGAGCGCGAAGTCGCGCCGCAACTGCCCGGCGCCATCCTGCTTGACGAGGTGCGCGTGCACCAGCTCGTCGTCGGCCATCGGCGCCTCGAGGCGCACGACGATGTCGCCGGCGCGCCGCAGCTTGAAGTCGGCGCCGTGCCGCACCTCGCCATCGACGAGCGTGAAGGGTCCGATGCGCCCCTCTTCCGTCCAACGGCCCTGCGCCACGACGGTCAGACCCGCCTCGGTCTGCACGCCGCGCATGATGTACGCGCCGGAGGCGTCGGTCTTCGTGCTGGCCGCGGCGGATTCCTTCCAGTCGACGTCGCCGCCGCCGCGCTCGTCCTCCTCGTAGACGAGCTTGTACGGCGGCTCGACCTCGATGCGCTCGCCGTCGACCCACAAATGGACCTCGAGTCCTGCGAGCGGGCTGCCTTCGTCGTCCAGCACCCGTCCGGCCACGCTCGAGACCATCAGGTCGAGGTCCTGGCGGCTGCCGAGCCCGTGCACGTCGGCGCGGAACTCCTTGGCGTGGCGGCGCAGCTCGTGCGTGACGAACAAGCGGTAGGTCCCGACCGGGATGCTCTCGAAGCGGTAGCGACCCTCGTCGTCGCACACGGCGAGCAGCGGATCGTCCTCGCCGCTCCAGCCGGCCCAACCGTTGGTCATGTCAGGGTTGTAGGGCACGAGGCGCACTGCCGCGTCGGCGAGCGGTCGACCATCCTCGCGCACCACGCCTTCCAGCGAGCCGCGCGGCTTGGCGCGCAGGCGCAAGGTGGCGAGCTCGCCCGAAGCGACGCGCGCCTCGGACCACGGCTCCTCCTGCGCCTCGACCTCGCCCCAGGTCCAGACGTTGCCCTGCTCCTTCTCGACGCGGAACTTGTGCAGTCCCTCGACCAGGCCCTCGAAGCGCGCAACGCCCTTGTCGTCGGTGCGCAGGGATTCGCCCCACTCCTCGTCGCCCTCTCCGGGCTTGGGGGGCAGCATGTGCTGGATCGATTGGCGCGGCACGGGATTGCCCGCGCCATCGTCGACGACGACCTCGACCACCCCGCCGAGCCGCACGAACAGTTCGACCTTGGTGACGCCCTCCTCGGCGATCAACTGGCGCACCACCGGCCCGGGCACGCAGCCCTTGGCGCTGGCTTGCAACGCCGTGTGCTTGCCCGCCGGAGCCGTGAGGCGCGCCATGCCCTTGTCGTCGGCGATCGCGTGCTTCAGCTGCGGGTCCCAGGTCAAGTCATCTCCGACGCCGCGTTCGGAGATGCCGCGCAAGTCCTCCTCCGAGCGGTCGGCGAGGATCACGCGCGCACCGGGCACCAGGTCGCGCGTGCCTTCCTTGTAGACGAACGCCTCGACGACCGAGGTCGGCGCGAGGCGGATCTCGCCCAGGTCGTTCACGCGCCCCGCGTGCACGGCGAGGTTGCGCGCCTCGTGGTCCTTGTAACCGGTGGCCGCCACGCGCAATTGGAACGGCTTGCCGCCCGACTGCACGCGCAACTCGGGCCACTCGACCACCCCGCCGCCGAACTTGGCGACGGGCTTGCCAGCGTCGTCGCGCAGCACGCGCTCGCGGCCCTGGCCGCCCCACACGAAGAGATCCTCGATCGGCGCGCCGGTGGCATCGTCGACCACCTTGAAGACGAGGCTCGTCGCCGCACGCAGCTCGATCAGCGCGTTGCGCTCGCCGGCCTCGACGGGCTTCAGCTCCTCGGTGGAGACGGCGCGCCAACCCTTGCCGTCGGCGCGCGGACGAGCGAGGCCGAGTCGGTACTTGCGACTCGGCACGAGGGCGCCGAGTTGGAACGCGCCTTGGGCGTCGACCAGCGCGTGCCGCACGCGGGATGCTGCTTGGGACCGCGCCGGATCGTCGGCGCGCTCGACGCGCGTGCTGGAGAAGGCCCAGGCGTCGTCCTGCTCCTCTTGGCGGCGATCCCCTTGGCCCTCCTCGACGAGCCGCGCCGAGACGCGCAGCCCGGCGGGCAACGCCCCGGCCTTGGGCACGACCTTGCCCACGATGCGCCAAGCCTCGCCCAGCTCGATGCGCACGCCGCCCTGCTCGAGCCCGGCGCGCGCCAATTCGCCGCGCGCCTCGCCCGCCAAGTGCACGCCATCGTCGCCGTAGATGTGCCAAGCCCCCGGCGCGAGCTGGTCGACGACGAACTCGCCATCGGCGTTGGTGGTCGCGACAGGCGCGCCGCGTCCGGGCAGCACGAGCTTGGTCTTGCGCCGGATGCAGTCGTAGGCGACCAGCACCGTCGCCCCCGCCACCGGAGTCCCGCGCGGATCGACGACCTTGCCGCGCACGACGACGCCGGCGTCGAGCACCACGTCCGGGAGGCGCGTCTCCACGCCCTCCGGCAAGGTCTCGCCGGTTCCGTACCACGGGCCGAAGCCCGCGGCGCGCACGCACAGCCGCGCCGCGCCGGGTTGGATGTCGCCGAAGTCGTAGCGCCCCTCGCCGTCCGTGCGCGTCTCGATCGTCTCGATCTGGCTGCGTTCGAGGAGGTCGCGTTCCGCGTCGATCGGCACCGCGTACCAGTTGTCGCCCAGGGCCGCGATGACGCGCGCACCGACCACGGCACGACCTTGCCGATCGACCACGCGACCAAGGACGCGCGCCTTGCCCGCCGGCACCACGGACGCGGTGGACGAGGATTCCGACGACGACGGGTCCTGCGGCGTCTCCGCCGCATCGCGAGCGGTGGAGGATTCGGTGTTGGACAACTCCGCGCCTAGATCACCCTCGCCCTCGCCCAGTTCGAGCGCCTCGACGGTCTGCGCGCGCACCTCGCTCGCGCCACGGGCGAAGTACAGCCAAGCCAAGAGGCCGGCCACGGCGACGAATCCGAGGACCAGACGATTCTTCACGCGCGCGCCACCCGAGGCCTTCATCGTACGCGAGGAAAGCAACTCCGGCGGGCAAAGCCAAGCCTTGGGCCCAGCGGGACCGCATTTGGCGCGCAGGCCGGACCGCAAGTGGAGCCCGCAGGGTCGGATCCACCACTTGCGGGCCCGGGAACTCCGCGCCGGCCCGGCTCGTCCGGGCGCCCCCGGACCAACGCGGCCGCGCGCGGCGCCTCGAGGACCTCAGCCGTCGAAGACCAGCTCGTTCTTCTGGCCGACCTTCAACTCGATCTCCTTGGGCGCGGGGTCTTCGTCCTGCCCGCCGTCCTCCTCGCCGAAGGACACCGGATTGACCGTGACACGCCAACGGCCGGGCGCGAGCCCGGACAGCTTGGTGCTGGCGCGCTGGGCGAACTGCGAGGACTGCTCGGCGCCCTCGTCGCCCTTGTCGTCGAGCTTCACCGCGCGCGCGAAGAAGCCGCGCTGGCGGCCGTCGGCGCTGCGCAAGGACACCTCGAGCGTGCAGCCCGGCTGCACCACGAAGTCCATGCCTGTGCGCGCCTCGTCGATCGCCAGCTCGAAGGGCTCGCCGCGCTTGGGCTGGCAATCCTTGGCCTTGACCTCGACGACGAGCTTCGCGCCCGCGCGCACGCCGCGCAAGGTGTAGCGGCCTTGCGCATCCGTCGTGGCGGCGTTGCCCTGCCCCGCGCCGAACTCCATCACGCCGCCTTCCGCATCTCCACCGTCGAAGGCGACGACCGCGGCGAACTCGACCGCGGCGGACTCGAAGGAGCCTTCAGGCGCGAGCATGACCTTGACCTTCGCGCCTGCCATCGGCGCTCCGTCGACCGAGACGACGCGACCTTCGATGGTGGCCGAAGGCAGGTCGATCTCGACCTTGTTGTCGCCGGCGTAGATCTCGATCTCCTGTTCATGGTTCATGGCGCGCCGCGGGCCGCTGACGACGAGCTTCTGCTTGCCCGCCTCGACGTCGGCCAACTCGAAGCGACCATCGGCGTCCGTCTTGGCGCCCGATTCGCCGCCGAAGCCGAACTCCATGTCGTCGCCGTCCGACACCTTCACGCGCAACCCCGCCACGGGCTTGCCGCCTTCGCGCACCACACCGACCAGCGTCGCCCGCGCCGGAACGACCAGCACGACTTCGTGCCGGCCCTTGTCGGCGACCTCGACGCTGGACCATTGTGGTTCCTCGTCGCCCCCCATGTCGAACAGCGCGGCGCCGTCGGCACCCGCGTTGCGCGCCATGCGGGCGCGGCCCATGCGCGCGCCGCCGAACATCCCGCCATCCTTGACGCGGAAGCGCTGCGGACCGGGCAGGAGGTTCTTGAACTCGAGCTCGCCCTTGGAGTTCGTCTTGCGGTCGCCGCCCATGGCGAAGACTTGCACGCCCGAGTCGTCTTCCTCGCGCTCGACCGCGACCTTGGGGACGGGCGCGCCGCTCGTGTCGACGACCTTCACCACCACGGTGCCGCCTTCGACCAGCAGGGCTTCGATCGACTGTTCGCCGTCGGCGGGCGCGACGAAGGCGGTGCCGGTCCATTCGGCGCGGCCCTTGGCGCGCACCACGGCGCGCATGCGCTTGCCGGGCTCCATCGCGACCATGGCGACGCCGTCGGCCCCGGACTTGCCCGTGCGCGTCTCGCCGCTCGGCATCATCGGCATTCCGTCGTCGTCGTCGTCGCCGCCGGAGACGAACACGCGGTTGCCGTCCTGCTCGTCGCGCAGCACCTCGAGGTTCACCTTGGCGTTGGCGACGGGTTGGCGCGTGGTCGCGTCGAGCACGACGACGCGCGCCAGGGGCGCCGGCTCGAGCTCGATCACGCCGATGTCGGTGGTGGCGCCGTCGGGCACCTCGATGCCCTTCTGCTCGAAGGTGCGGTAGCCGTCGGCCACGACCTTCAGGTCGAGCTTGCCGCCGGAGCCCATGCGCACGAGGTTGGCATGGCGGAAGCGGCCTTCGGGGAAGTTCGACTGCGGCTTGCCCTTCTCGTCCGCCAAGGGGACCAGCCAACCGCGCCCCGCCTCGACGCGCAACTGCGTCAACGGCGCCTTGGTGCGCGCGTCGACCACCTGGCCGACGAGCGCGGTCTCGTCGACGAGCGGCACGCGCACGCCGACATCGCCGCTCTTGGCCTCGACGCCGTCGCGCCCGCGCCGGCCGCCCATCATCTGCGTCATGTTCGGCTTGTCCCCGCGCACGACGGCGAGGCGGTAGCTCGTGTCGGCCGACAAGCCCGAGATGCGGAAGCCGCCGTCCTTGTCGACCTTGGCGCGGCGGCCGCCGGTGAAGTCGGGCATGCCGAAGGCTCCACCTCCGGCCTTGGTGGCGGCGACGCGCAGGTCCTCGGTCCACTTGCCTTCGAGGCCGGAGACGACGCCCATGATCGCAGCCCCGTCGGCGAGGCGCACTTCGAGGCCGGAGATGCGCTCCGAGCCTTGGCTGGTGCTGCCCTCGAGGGCCCCGTCCGGATGCTCCGCATGCTTGACGACCAGCTTGTAGTCGCCGATGGCGAGCTGGTCGACGACGAAGGCGCCCGCCGCGTCGGTCGTGGCCACGACCGGTCCGGGGAAGGGGTTGAACTGCGCCATCATGTCTCCGCCGACGCGCTTCCTGTGCACGGCGGCGCCCGCGACTCCGCGTCCAGAGGAATTGACGACGCGGCCGGCGACCACCGCGCCACGCGCCAGGCGCACGTCGCCCACCTCGTGGCGGCCGGGTTGGACGTCGAAGCGCTGTTCGAGCGGCGCGAAGCCGGCCTTGCGCGCCGCGAACTGGACGGTGTTGGCCTTGCGCCGCAATGGCAATTCGAAGCGACCGTCAGCGCCGCTCGTGGCGGAATCGACCACGATCCAACCGCCGAACATGTCGGCGTCGATCTCGTCGAGCCCGAACTCGGGACCGCCCTGCGCCGCGGCGGCCTTGACCTCGGCTCCGGCGACAGGAGCACCGGACTCGTCCACGACGCGCCCGAGGAGCACCAGTTCCGACGACTTCTTGGGCGTCGCCGCAGCGGGCTTGGACTCGCCCTCGGTCGCCACCACGGAGCGCGCGTCGCCCACGGAGTCGGTCTCGGCCAATTCGGGAGCGTCCAGCTCGGCCGGCGGCCGCTGCGCGTCCGGCCCAGCGTCCTCGGCGACGGCTTCGATGGCCCGCGGGGCATCCGGGGCGGCATCCTTGGGCTTGAAGAGGAAGAAAGCACCCCCCGCGACCACCACGAGCGCCACTCCGATCAAGATCTTCGAGTTCATCGTGCGACCATTGTGCAAAACCTCCGAGGGGAACGGCACCGCCTGCCTGCCCACGGCGGAAAGTCCTGTGCAAGCGTCCCCCCGCGGGGACTTGCGACGAGCCGTGCCCGGCGGGTCTGATGAGGGTGGCAAGGAAGCCCGCCACGCCGCGTAGATGCCCTGTGGGCTTGCGCGCGCGAGAATCGTCCCGCGCCGACACCCTCGCCCCCTCTCCGCACTCATGCGCACCCATCCCCGACCTTCGCCCATGCGCGCCACGCTGGCGCGTTGGTGGATCCTCCTCGCCCTGCTGGCGACGATCGCCTTGCCCGCTGCGGCGCAGGTGCAGGCCCCGAAGGTCGGCAAGTACTACGAGGACTCCGTCGACCTGGGCTTCAAGATCAAGACGCCGGCGGATTGGGACCTGATCCCGCCGCAACCGGGCGAGCCGAACCTGATCGCCAAGTTCACGCCGCCCTTGGAGAAGTACGTGCTCGTCGGAGGCAAGCCCCTCTACATCGACGCGCAACTCGTCAAGTTCGACCGCCGCAAGAAGGACGAGCCCAAGAGCGAGGGGGACGACAAGAAGCCCAAGATCGACCTGTCGGGTCCAGGCCGCAAGGATGTGGTGGCGTGGGTGACGGCCGAGTACGGACGCACCTACAAGTCGCAGGGTGCTCCCAAGGAAACGACAATCAACAAGGTGCCCGCCAAGGTGTACGAGTGGTCGGGGCTCGACGACACGGGCGAGGGCGGCTGGATCAAGGCGTGGAGCTGGAAGCTGCACGAAAGCGTCGATGTGGCGTTCGTGGCTGTCTATCCCGGCGATCCGAAGAAGGCCGCCAAGTGGGAAGGTCCGTTCGACCAGATGGCGAAGAGCTTCGCGCCGGTGGCGGTGAAGGCGCTGGCGGCGGCGGAGGGCGACGATGTGCGCTCGCGCAAGCGCGCGCAACTGCAGACCGAGGTCGCCAAGCTCGGCGGGGAGTGGAAGCTCTACGAGACGCCGAACTACTTCATCCTCACGCCGCACAAGGACAAGCTATTCGTCAAGGAGCTGCAGGAACGCCTCGAGGCCATCCGCAAGCAATTCGAGATCGACTACCCCTACGAGAAGGCCCAGGAGCTGCGCAAGGCGGGCGAAGGCCTGCAGACGGGCTCCGACGCCGAGAAGCGCGAGCGCTCCGGCGAAGCGGAGCTCGCCAAGCAGATCCTCGGGGACGCGGATCCGCGCGAGCTGTCGCGCTGCTCGGTGGTGCGGGTCCTGACCGACCAGGACGCCTACCACAGCTACGGCGGCCCCGGCGGCAGCGCAGGGTATTGGGCGTGGGTGCAGCAGGAGCTGGTCATCTACGACGATCAGGCCGGCGGCGGGCGCAACGACACCTGGCTCGTGCTCAACCACGAGGCCTTCCACCAGTACATCTTCTACCTGTACGGGAACATCAGTCCGCACAGCTGGTACAACGAAGGCACGGGCGACTACTACTCCGGATACAAGTGGTACGGGGGACGCTTCGAGCAAGCCAAGGCCGTCTGGCGCGTCGACACGGTCCGCGAACTGATCCGCGACAACCGATTCGTGCCCTTGACCGACCTCGTGCGCTTCACGCAGCAGGAGTACTACGGCCAGAACAAGTACGGCGCCGGCGGTCTCCAGAACTACGCGCAGGGATGGTCCTTCATCTACTTCCTGCGCACAGGCAAGAAGAAGGGCGCCAAGAACTGGAACGCCGATTGGGACAAGATCCTCGACACGTACTTCAAGACGCTGGCGATGACCGGCAACTTGAACCAGGCGGTCGAGGACGCCTTCCGCGGCATCGACATGGACGCGCTGACGGAATCGTGGAAGGACTACATCGTCTCCAAGTGACAAGCATGCGACACACGAATTTCGCCGCCAGTGCCGGCGCCGCCTTCATCCTCCTCCTGTGCGCGCCGAACGCGCTGGCCGACCGCATCGTGACCAAGGATGGTCGCGTCGTGACGCCCGCCAAGGCGCGCGAGGCGGGCGGCGAGATCAAGCTGACCTTCGAGACCGGCGGCGAGATCGTGGTCAAGGACCGCTCGCTCGTGCGCTCGATCGAGGTCGAAGGCGACATGAGCGACTACGTCCCGGCCAACAAGGACGAGGAGGAGAAGCTCGCGCAGGGCTTCGTGCGGTACCGTTCGAAATGGTGGTCGAAGCCCGCCTACGAGGCGGAGCGCGCCAAGGAGCAAGCCGCCGCCGCCAAGCGCATCGAGGAGATCAAGGCGCGCTCGACCTGGGGCGCGGGTTGGGAGAAGGAGACGCAGCACTTCGTCTTCAAGACCAACACGAGCACCGAGTTGCTCGACTACTACGCCGAACTCCTGGAGACGTACTACGCGCTCATGGACAACCGCATCGGCATCAAGCCGACGCCGTCCCTGATGCGCACGAAGATGGTCGTCAACATCTACAAGTCCTACGACGACTTCCACGCCAACGCCGCGGCGGAGGACTTGGGGCCGGGCACGCTCGGCTACTTCTGGGCGTACGACAAGACGCTCAACTTCTACCACGACTACCAGGAGCCCGAGCAATCGACCTGGGTCGCGCTGCACGAGTGCACGCACCTCCTGACGTACTTGATCGATCCGCAGTACGAGGAGCAGATCTGGCTCAACGAAGCCGTGGCGGACTACTACGGCAGCTCGAAGGTCTACCGCGACAAGAAGGGCAAGCTCGTGATCGAGCCCGGCGAGCCCCAGCTCGACCGCGTGTTGACGGTACAGGAGGCGATCGGCGTGACGCAAGGCTCGCAAGCCGCCACGGGCGAGGCCAAGAAGCGGCGCGGTGGGCGGGGCTACACCAAGCTCGAGACGATGTTCAAGCTCGACCGCAACGCGTTCGACGGCTTCGAGTACGCGCACGCATGGTCCTTCGTGTACTTCCTGAACACCTACGAAGGCGCCAAGCACCAGAAGAACTTCAACCGCTTCTTCAAGGAGATCTACACGCGCGCCAAGGGCATCCCCTCGGAGGCGATGGGCGGCGGCTTCGGCGTGAAGCCCGAGGACATCCGCGCGCACCTCTTGAAGCGCATCGGCGAGAAGGACGTCGAGAAGCTCGAGGCGCTGTGGATCGACTACATCAAGCAGATCCCCATCGAAGGCCCGACGGCGCGCCTCAAGCGCGCCTTGAGCAACCTGCGCGGGTTCAAGCTCGACGAGGCGCTCGCCGACTTCGACGCGGCCATCGAATTGGGCACGACCGACCCGCGCGCCTTCGTGGGCCGCGCCAAGGCCAATGCGTTCTCCGGCGCGGAGGCCAAGGCCCGGGCGGACCTGCTCAAGGCGCTCGAGCTCGATCCGTTGGACGCGGACGTGTACTACGACCTGTCGGCCCTCAAGGTCGGCCGGCTCAACACGCGCACCGGCCGTGGCGCGGGTGGCGGCGGCATCGAGGTCTCCGACGGCGACGCGTCGAAGTTCAGCGACGAGGAGGCCAAGCGCTGGGCCGGGTTGGCGATGGAGCTCGACCCCGAGAACGACTACTATCGGACGTGGTACGAACGCTTCGAATGATCCAGCGCACAGCCCTCGCCGCCCTCGTTCTCGCCCTGCCCTTCCTCGGCGCCTGCACGGGTGTCCGGACCATCTCCGACCCGGTGGTGCACATCAAGACCACCGGTGGCGAGGAACTGGGCGTGTGCACCGACTACGGCCTCGTGTTCCTCGGACGCTCGGCGCGTTCCGGGCCCGCGGAGGTCACCTCGTGGTTCGGCGACGGCCCGAGCATCGAAAAGGTGGTGATCGAACCGGTCGGAGGCCCGGTGTACACCGCCTCGACCGAGATCCGCCTGCCGGACTGCACGCTCGAGTTCCGTTCGCCCAAGGCCGGCGAGCTGCTGTGGATCCACGGCCGCGATGCCGCGGGTCCGTGGAAGGAGAAGGTCGTGGTCCTCGAAGACCCGCGCGTCTTCGGACTCGTCACCACCGTGCCCGACCGCCTGCGCGGCCATCCGGAGTACATCGGGGCGGGCGTGTTCGTCGTGCCCGAGGAGCGCGAGCACGAGAAGCGCCTGGTCGGGCTGGTCTCCGGCCGCATCCTGCTGCAAACGCGCGACGGCGAGCGCGAGTACCTCGCCGTCGTCGGCCCGGAGCACCTGTGGCGCCTCGTGGCGCGCGGCGCGCCCGACCGCAAGGGCTGGATCTACCGCGAAGACATCCTCTGAGACGCGCCTTCTCAGCGGGGTGCCTTCTCAGCGGGGTGCATCCTCCGCGGCATGATGTCTCCCCGGGGTGACGATCCCTCGAGGCGAGCGTCACTCGTGGACGAAGGTCCTTCGCGCGCAGCGATGCCGTGGAGGCCTAGGCACCTCCCTTCGTGCGCGGGACAACACCGCGTTGGCATGCCATGGCACCGGCAAGCGCCTTGCGCCGTGCGCCGACCGCGCGCATTCGGCCGCCGCGGGTGCGATCACGACTCGTCGGGCACTCCGACCGGCTCGCTCCACTCCGGCCACGGACCCGCGTCGGGGCGTCCACCTTCCAATTCGCGCGAGCGTCCCAGGGAGCCGCGCACCCAATCCCAAGTCGGCTTGCCCACGTGGCGCCAGGCGCGCGCCAGGGCGCTGCGTCGGCGACCTGCACCTGCGCCCTGAGGCGCGACGCCGTGCTCCAGTCCGCCGTGGCGCGCGTAGCGGCGACGGTGCTTCTCGGCGTGGCGCAGGTCCTCGCCGGCGCGCACATCGAAGGTGCGCGTGCGCCGCCCGGCGTGGACGCTCGCCAGTTGGAAGTCGAGCAACGCAGGCCGGCCGTCATCGCCGACGAGGATGTTGGGTTCCTTGTGCAGGTCGTTGTGGCACACGCCACGCGCGTGCAAGGCCGCGACCAGCTCGTCGAGCCGATCGAAGTAGTCGCGCGGGATGCGCATCGCGGACTGCAACGGCGCTCCCGCGAGGTGCGTGCGCACCAGCTCGTCGGCGCGACCGCGGTCGTGGCCCGACAGGCGCGGCACGCCCGCCAAGCCCGCGAGGCGCTCGAGGGCCGCGCGCTCGCGCGCCAGCAGCATCCGCGCCAGCACGGCGCGCGGGTCGAAGCGGCCTCGGCGCGTGCGACGACGCACGCACAGCCCTTCTTCGCCACGCACGAGCTCCACGACGCCGAAGACATCGTGCTTCAGCGTGGCGACGAGCTCGAGTTGCCGCGCGGATCCCCGCATGGGAGACGAGGCAGTCTGCGCTCCGGAACGCCCGCAGCCAAGCCGTTCGCATCGGGAGGAGATGCCCGGGCGTACCATGGAAGGTCGTGCAGACCGCCCTCCCCCCCACGGCGCCCGGCGCCCCCACGATCGTCGCGCGCGGCGTGGCGCGGCGCTTCGGCGACAAGGTGGCGGTGGCGGGCATCGACCTCGCGGCCGGCCCGGGCATCACCGGCTTGCTCGGCCCGAACGGCAGCGGCAAGAGCACCTTCCTGCGTTGCCTGTACGGCCTGGTGCGTCCGGACGCGGGCGAAATCGAGGTCGCGGGCGCCAGGCTGGTCGGCGACGGGGTCGCCATCCGGCGCCGCGCCGCCTACGCGCCCGGCGAGATCGCCCTGTACGGCGAGCTCACCGCGCGCGAGCACCTCGAGTGGTTGCTGCGTGGACGCGAACGCGGCGCGCTCGAGCGCGGGCTGGCGCTGGCGGCGCGCCTCGAGCTGCCGCTCTCGAAGCGCGTGCGCTCGTTCAGCCATGGCATGAAGCGCCAACTGCTGGTGTGCGCGGCGTTGGCGCCGGACGTTCCGGTCAGGATCCTCGACGAGCCCACCGAGGGACTCGATCCCACGAAGCGCGGGCAAGTGCTGGAGATGCTCTTCGAGGACGCGGCGCGCGGCACGACCGTGCTGTTGTCATCGCACCATCTGGGCGAGGTCGATCGCGCCTGCGCGCGCCTCGTGTTCGTGCAGGCGGGGCGCATCCTCGCCGACGAGACGACGCAGGCCGTGAAGGCGCGCGCCGCGCGAGTCGTGCGCCTCGCCTTCGCGGCCGGCGCGGACGACGCGCGCCTCGAACAGGCGCTGCGCCAGCTCGGCGGCGCCCAGATCGGGTGGGAGCGCGTCGAGGACGAGCTGCGCGCCTCCGTGCGCGTGGACGGCGAGCCGCGCGAGTGGCTGGCCCGGTTCCTGTCGCTGCCGGGACTGCCGCCGCCGCGCGCGATCGAGCATGGCAAGTTGTCGCTGGCCGAGCTCTACCGCGAGCTGTACGGCGTGGAGGGTTGCTGATGCTGCGCGAGCATCGCTTCGCCCTGTGGGGCGCGCTGGCGTGGTTCGTGGTGCTCGAGGCGCTGCTCGTCGGCGCGATCCTGTTCTGGCCCAGCTTCGAGGACAACATCGACGCCCTGCGCGACATGGCGCCGATGGAATCGTTGAAGGGCATGATCGACCAGCTGGAGGCGGGCGGCATCGTCGCCTACGTCAACGGCCAGCACTTCTTCAAGGGCTGCAACACGGTCGGAGTGCTGGCGGCGGTGGTGTTCGCCATGGGCGTCGTCGCCGGCGAGGCGCAGCGCGGCACGCTCGAGATCCTGCTCGCGCGCCCCATGTCGCGCCGCCGCGTGCTGTCCGAGCGCTGGATCGCCGGCGCGCTGGCCGTCCTCCTGCCGGTCTACGCCTCGACGCACAGCATCCCCTGGCTCCTGGGCTTCATCGACGAGGACATGGAGCACTGGCCGTTGTTCCTCGCCGCCACGCATCAGGGACTGCTGCTGCTGGCGATGTACTCGGCCACCTTCGCCTTGAGCTGCGCCAGTTCGCGCCCGATGGTCATCGGCTTCGGCATGCTGCTCTTCATGCTGGCCGAGTTCTCCATCTACCTCGTGCAGACCTTGACGCACTGGTCCGTGTTCCGGCTGACGGACATCGACGCCTTCGCGCGCATCATGGCGCAGCACGCGCTCGATCCGTGGGTCGCGCTGGGCCTCGTCGCCGCCACCGCGGGATTCTTCGAGTTGTCCCAGCGACTGTACGCGCGTCGGACGCCTTGAGGCGCGCCCGCGCCCGTCGAGCCTCCGGTCGGATCACGTGCGTCGCGCGAACCAGGCCTTGAGGGCGTAGGAGCGACCGGCCTTCTTCTGGAAGCGCGTGGCGCGCGCCTGCAGCGCCAGCACCTCCTCGCAAGCCGCGCGCGCGGCGGCGCGGTCGCCGCGCGCCTTGGCGAGGCGGCTCCTCCACCACGCGCTCTCCGGCGTGGGGCCGTGGTTCCTCTCGAAGCGCGCGAGCTCGCGCGCGGCAAGGTCGAGCTCCCCCGTCGCCAGCGCCGCTTGCGCGAGGCGCAGCACGGCCGCGCCGAAGGCGTGCTCCTCCTCGCGCGCCACCACGAAGGCCAGCGGAGCGATGGCGTCGCTCGCCCGGCCGAGCGCGAGACGCGCGCAACCGAGCTTGTAGCTCCACTCCAGCCGTTCGGAGTCGCCCGCGGCAGCCGCCGCGAGGTGCCCCTCTGCTTCGCGCGCCGCGCCGGCGGCGAGGAGGTGCGTGCCCAGCTTGCCGCGCTGGTGCGGCGTGTCGACCGAGCCCAGCTCGCGCCGCACGCGCGCCGCCGCGGCGCGCCGGGCCATGGCCTCGCCGCCGCGAGCGACGGCGAAGGACAGGATGGCCGCGGCGAGGAAGAAGCCGAGGAAGGGCACGTCGAACAGGCGTCCCACCGCGGGCACGAGCCGCAGCAGGTGCAGCAGCACGAACACGGCGAGGAACCACGACACGAGGCGCAGCATGGGCGGGGAAGGATAGCGCGCGGACGCGCTTGCGGCTTGCTTCCGGGGCCATCCGCCACCATCCTGCGGGTGCGTGGCGCACCAACCGAAGTCCCTGCGCGCGGAGGGCGCCGGCGGTCCGCGGGACTCGCAGCGGGCGCGCAGGCTCGTGGAGGAGGCCTGCGGGGCGGCGCTCGCCGCGCGAACCGGCCGAGCCTCGGCACGCGCGCTCGTGCGGCGCGAGCTGGCGCGAGCCGTCGGCGACGCGTTCTCGTGGCCGGCGCGCGTGGCGCTCTCGATCGTCCGCGGCCGCGCGCTGCGCGCGGAGCTGGTCGACTGCTTGTCGGCGCCGGCCGAACTGCTCGAGCCGCCCTTGGCGGAGTGGCCCGAGGATCGGCCGTTGCGCGTGCTCGTCTCGTGCGCGGAGGTCTCGGGCGAAGTCCATGCGGCGAACCTCGTGGCTGCGCTGCGGGCGCAAGCGCGCGCGCGCGGCGCGCCGGAACCGCGCTTCGCCGGCCTGGGCGGGCCGCGCCTCGCGGCCGCGGGCGTCGAGTGCTGGCACGACACCGTGAGCCGCGCGCAGATGGGCTTCAGCGCGGTGCTGCGCTCGCTGTCGCGCTACCTGGGGCTGCTCGAGGACGCCGTGGCCCGCAGCGACGCGTTCCAGCCGGACGTGGTCGTCGCCGTCGACTCGCCCGCCTTGCACGTGCCGCTCTTCTCGATGCTGCGCGCGCGCGGATGCCGCACGGTCCACCTCGTCGCGCCGCAGCATTGGGCGTGGGCCGCGTGGCGCGCGCGACGCTGGGCGCGCTGCACCGGCCTCGGTCTCGCCATCCTGCCCTTCGAGCCCGCGTGGTTCGCGCGACGCGGAGCGCGCGTCGCGTTGGTGGGCCATCCGCAACTCGACGCCATCGGCGCGAACGACGCGCAGGTGGCGAGCGACGGCGACACGCTCGTCGTCCTGTGCGGCAGTCGTCCCTCCGTCGTGGCGCGCCACGCCGCATGGATGGCGGACCTGGCCATCGAGGCGGCGCGCGAACGCGGATGGCGCGTCGTCGTCGCCCACGAACGCGCCGAGGTCGCCGACGAGTTGCGGCGGTTGCTCGCGGCGCCCCTCGCCGCGGGGCGGCTCGAAGTGCGCGCGGGCGATCTGCACGGCCTCCTCTCGCGAGCGCGCGCCGCGTTGACCGTCTCGGGCACGATCACGATCGACCTCCTGGCGCGCGGCGTGCCCGCCGTCGTCGTGTACCGCGTCGCCGGACGGTTCGAGGCCAACCTGGCGCGCGCGTTGGTCCATGTCCCCCACATCGCCGGCCCGAACTTGCTGGCCGCCGCGCCGGTGATGCCCGAGCACGCCTTCGCCGGCGAAGCGCCGCGCCAGGCGATCCTCGCCGACCTGCGACGCGCCTTGGAGGACGATGCATGGCGCGCGGACTGCGCACGGCGCATGGCGACGGCGCGCGCGCGGCTCGGCGGCCCGGGCGCGATCGCGCGGGCCGCCGGGTGGGTGGCGGCCGTCGCCTGCCACCCGCGATCTCCGGCTTGAACGCGACGCGACCGGCGCCCCGCGCCTTGGCCGGCTCGATCCGCGCGTCGCGAAGCAGGGCGGCTTTTGCTTGCGCTGGTCCCCGGCGCGAGCGCTGAATATGCGGGCCTTGTCCGAGCACTCCACCTCCGCGTCCACCACGGACCTCGCGTCCTTGATGCGCGCCGCGCAACAAGGAGACCGCGACGCCTTCGGGCGGCTCGCGCTGCGACTCGAGCCGCGCGGTCGCCGGTTCGCGCGCGCGCTCGTCGGGTCGGACGAGGATGCGCTGGAGCTGACGCAGGAGTGCCTGCTGCGACTGTGGAAGTCGCGCGCGGAGTGGGTCGAGGCGCGAGGCGTCGTGCCTTGGTTCCACGGCATCCTGCGCAACCTGTGCATCGGCTGGCTGCGCTCGCGCGAACGCGTGCGCGCGAAGGAGGCTTTCCGTCCGGACCAGCTGGGCGAGGAAGATGCGGATTGGGACTACGTCGACGACGAGTCGCCTCCGCCCGAGCACCTCGCCGCCGACGAACACGCGCGCCTGTTCTGGGCGGCGCTGGGCAAGCTGTCCACGCGCGACCGCGAGATCCTCGCGCTGCGCCACTTCGAGGGCCTTTCCTACGCGGAGCTCTCCGCCTCGCTCGCGATCCCGCAAGGCACCGTCATGTCGCGGCTCTTCCACGCCAGGCGCCGCCTGCGCGAGGCGCTGCCGCCCGAGCTGGCCGAGGAGCTGCGCCGATGAGCGCGAACCAACCGCTGTCCGAAGCCGACCTGCAACAGGCCATGATGCACGCCGACGGCGAACTGCCGGCGGGCGAACGCGAGTCGTTCGAGGCGCGCCTCGCGCGCGAACCCTTGCTGGCCGCCGAGGTCGCCGCGCAACGTCGGCTCGCCTTGATGGCGCGCAACTGGAGCCCGCGCGACGCGGCATTGGAGGCGTGGGAAGCGCGCGAGTCGACGCCGACCGCGCGCGTGCTGCGTTGGCTGGGCGTCGTGGTGCTCTTCGCCGGCATCGTCATCCTCGTGGGGTTCATGCACTTCGTCCTGACGAGCGAGTACTCGCGCGTGCCGCGCTGGATGGCCTACGCCTTCGAGGGCGCGCTGCTGGGCTTCATGTTCCTCTTGTGGCGGGCGGTGCGCGCGCGCCTCGCCACGCGCCACCTCGATCCCTACCGCGACCTGGAGCGCTGAGCCGCGCGATGATCCTCGCCACCACCGACGCGCTGCCCGGGCGCGAGATCCGCGAGACACTGGGGCTCGTGCGCGGGGTGTCCGTGCGCGCCGCGCACGCCTTGGCGGACTTCGACGCGTTGCTGAAGAACGCCGCGGGCGGAGAATTGCCCGAGTACACGGCGGTGCTGGCGCAGGCGCGCGAACAAGCGCTGGACCGCATGGTCGAGCAGGCGCGCCATGCCGGCGCGGACGCCGTCGTGGGCGTGCGCTTCGCCTCGAGCGAAATCGCGCGGGGCGCCGCCGAAGTGCTGGCCTACGGCACCGCGGTGAAGCTCGCCTGAAGGGCCGCGAGCCCCATCCGCGCGCGAGCGCGCCCCCCCACCGCGACGCGCCAGGGCGGCCGCCTTGACCCCCCCGGCGGGCGCATTACCCTCCTGCCTGCACAAGTCTTGCCGAATCGGCGCGTGCGCCCGACCACGGAGAGGCTAGATCTGGATGCCATGACGAACCTTCGCCACCTCTGCGGGATCGCCTTCCTCGCCTGCCTCGCGACCACGGCCCGTTCCAACCAAGGGTCGCAGCCCGCGGTTCCGCCCGCGACGACGACGGGGCCGGCCGCGACCGGGGCCGTGCAAGCGGGCGTCGACTCGACGCTCGACCTCGGTCCGGACATCGACAAGGCGCTGCGCTGGTTGCGCTACGCGCAGGATCGCGACAGCGGCGGCTACGGGCCCGACGTGGCGACCACGGCGCTGGCGCTGCGCGCGCTGCGCGAGTCCCCGCGCAAGTACCAGGCGATCGACGGGCCGTTCGTGCAGCGCGCGCTCGACTACCTCGTCGCGCGGCAGGCGCCGGACGGATCGATCGCCGACGCCGGCGCGAGCGGCGCGGATCGCACGCGCCAGACGCGCCTCGCGGCGGCGGCGTTGACGCTGCACGCGAGCGAGTCCAACAAGGCCGCCTTGGGCGCGGCGCTCAAGCACCTGGGCGAGGCGTCGTCGGCCGAGCCGTGGGGCGACCAACCGCTGCCGGAGTCGCGCGCGGCGGTGCGCAAGCTCGCGACCGACCTGCTCTCCAAGCGCAGGAGCGACGGTTCCTGGGACGGGTCCGCGCGCGCCACGGCGGAGGCGGCGGTGCTGCTCGTGCGCGCCGCCCCCGTGCTCAAGCCGGCGGCCGCCGGCCCCAAGGGAGCCAAGCCGCTGGCCGCCTTCGAACCGGCCGACAAGCAAGCCGCGCTCGACGCCTTGGCCGGAGGTGCGCGCTTCCTCGTCTCCATCGCCAACGAAGGCAAGTGGGGCGAGCCCGGCAAGCCCGACGCGGGCATCACCGCCATGGCGCTGGGCGCGCTGCTCGCGACGCCGATGCCGCGCGAGCCGCGCGTGCAGGCGACGATCGACGCCGGCCTCGCCTGGCTCGTCTCCCTCCAGCAACCCGATGGATCGATCCACCAGGGCAAGGTCGCCAACTACGTCACGTCGGCGGCGGTGATGGCGCTCGCGGCCGATGGGCGCGAGTCCCACCGCGCCGCGCTCCTGCGCGCTCGCGATTGGCTCGTGGCGCTGCAACTGGGTCCCGAGGACGACTACGCCGAGGACCATCCCTACTACGGCGGCATCGGCTACGGCTCGTCGGAACGCCCGGACTTGTCGAACCTCCAGATGGCGCTCGAGGCCTTGTCGGTCTCGGGACTCGACAAGGACCACGAGGCGTTCCGGCGCAGCTTGCGCTTCCTGGAGCGTTGCCAGAACCGCTCGGAACGCAACGACGTGAGGATCCCCGAAGGCGGCAAGGTGGTCGTCTCGGGGGACGACGGCGGTTCCGCCTACGCGCCGGGCCAGAGCATGGCCGGCTACATCGAGCTCGAGGGCGGACGCAAGATCCCGCGCAGCTACGGGTCGATGACCTACGCGCTCCTGAAGAGCTACATCTTCGCCGGAGTTCCGAAGGACGACCCGCGCGTCAAGGCGGCATCCGAATGGCTGCGGCGCAACTACACGCTCGACGTCAATCCCGGCTTCGAGGCCGCGGAGGATCCCTCGGCGGCGTTCCAAGGCCTCTTCTACTACTTCTCGACGATGGCGCGCACGCTCGAGGTGGCGGGCGAGGCGAACATCGTCGACGCGCGCGGCGAGTCGCGCTCGTGGCGCAAGGACCTAGCCGGACGCCTCGTCGCCATCCAGCGGAAGGACGACGGCTCGTGGCTGAACGAGAACTCCCCGCGCTGGTACGAGGGCAACCCGATCCTCGCCACGAGCTACGCGCTCCTGGCGCTGGGCAGTTGCGTGCGCGGCCAGTAGCGCGGACGAAGGCGTGCAAGCAGGCGCGCGACGCGAGCCTCGTCCGGAATACTTGACAATCGGCCCCGCCGGATCGTCCGATCCGGCGGGGCCGACCGTTCCTGCCGCCGGCGCCGACGCGCCGCGGGACTACTTGAGCTGCTCCCAGTACTCGGCCGGCATGTCGTGCGCCAGCTTGAGCGCGCCATTGGCGCCGCCGTACACGGGCTCCTCGATGCGGATCACCCGGCCGGAGCCGAGGCGCTCGTGCATCTGCCGCTCGACCTCGTGGTCGAGCCCCTTGATCTGGCTGCCGCCGCCGGCGAGCAGCACGCGGCCCTTGAGCCGCTCCTGGAACTCGGGATCGAAGCTGGCCACGAGTTGCTGGATGCCGTCGACGATGGGCGGAACGATGCTGCGGCAGGCGGCCTTGACCTGCTCGGTGATGTCGAACTCGGTCGGCTTGCCCATGACGGGCAGCTTGACCAGCGCGCGCGGCATCTCGTCGAACACGGAAGCGTGCTTCTCCTTGATCGCCTTGACCATCTCCTTCGAGAAGTCCGCGCCCTGGCAGGTGGACTTGATCAGCTCCGCGAGCCTGGAATCGACGTGGTCGCCGGCGTAGGTGTTGGTGATCTGGTCGGAGTCCTCGGGCATCGTGCCGTGCATGCGGCACATGTCGGTGGTGCCGGCGCCGATGTCGACGACGAGCACGTCGTCGAGCATGTCCAGGCCGTACGCCACCGAGAAGGGCTCCGAGCACAACATGACGGAGTTCACCGTCGAACGGGCCGCGTCGAGGATCGCCTGCTTGTTCTTGATCGAGGCCTGGGCCGGGGCGCCGATCACGGCGTAGACCAGCTCGTCCGCCTTGGGCCGCGCGCGCCGGATGATCTCCTTGATGAGGTCGGTGGCCGCGCGCATGTTGCCCTCCGGATCGGAGTCGGCCTGGATCACGCCGTGCGCCAACGGGCGATAGAGCTTGAGCGAGAGGCGATTGGCGATGGCCTCGTCGCCGTAGAGCGTCTCCTTGCCCAGCTTCTTCAACGCCACCGGATCCTTGGCGTAGCCAACGTAGGAGGCGACGGTCTCGCGCACGCCGTTGCTGGCGGCCACCGAGGTCCTTGAAGTGCCGAGGTCGATGCCCAGGTAGAGGACGCCCTTGTCCTTCGCGTCGGGGGTGGTCATGGCGGAATGGTGGTTGCTCGGAGCCGTGTGGTAAGGGTGGTGGAAGTCTAGCAATCGCCGTCCGCGGCGCGGACGCGGAGGGGCTCAGGCGCCCGCGTCGCCTTCCTTGGCCTTGGCGCGCAAGGCGAGGTTGGCTTCGAAGATCGATCGCATCATCTCGCGCTTGCGCTCGTGCTGCGCCGCGTCGGCGGAGAGCCCTTGCACCTCGCGGTAGATCGAAGGCACGCCCACGTCCACCTGGCGCGCGGAACGCACGCGGCGCAACTCCTCCTCGGAGACGTCGAGCATGGCCATCAACTTCGCCACGCGACGCTCGAGCAGTTCGATCTTCAGGTCGCGCTCGACGAGTTCGTCGGACAAGCTCGGCCTGGCGCGCGGAGCCGGCGCGGACGCGACCGGCGCGGCCGGCATGGGCGCGGGCACCGCCTCGGCGCCGCGTCGACGCGCTTCGTGCAGCCGGTACAGCTCGGTCTCGACGTGGCGGTCGCCACCGGCCTTCTGCGCCACGAGCAGGCCCTCCTCCGCGACGGCGACGAGCGTGTCGAACGAATGCGCGTCCTCCGCGCCGTTGTGCGACACGCCCACCGAGGCGGTCACCTTCAGCATGCGCCCGTCGAGGTCGAACGACTGGCGCTTGACGGCCGCCAGCAGGCGCTTGGCGAGCAGCGCGCCCGTCTCCTTGTTCGTGTGCGACCACAGCACGAGCAGGCGGTCGCCCGCCAGGCGGCCGAGCAGGTCGGAGTCGCGCATGGCCGCGCGCACGACGCGCACGACGCTCTTGACGATGGTCTCGCGCGCCTCGTAGCCGTAGAGATCCTGCAACTGGTCGAGGCGGTCGATGGCCAGCACGCTGCAGACCACCGGGTACTTGTAGCGCCGCGCCCGCTCGTGCTCCGTGCGCAGGAAATGCTCGATCTCGGCGGGCCCGAAGAGCCCACCGTCGTCGCCCTCGAAGCGCACCGCACCGTAGTCGACCATGTTCGTCGCGGCGCCATGGTCAGGACCGCGCGCGCGCGAGTCAACCTCGCGCGCGGCAAGACCTTGGGGATGTGCGCCGACGCCAGTGCATCGGCAGGTCGAGCAGGCGCCCTTGAGGCGCGTTCCCGCCCTGCCGTCCGCGCGCTTGGAAGGAAGTTCCGGATCGCGACCGGAGCCTGCGCGGCCTAGAGTGCGAAGCCGCCGGCCACGGGCAGGTCGACCCCCGTGACATGGCGCGCCTCGGCGGAGCACAACCAGCGCACCGCGTTGGCGAGGTCTCCCGGCGTGGTCGCGCCGGGCAACGGGACCTTGGCGAGGATGGCCGGATCCAAGGTCTCCTGGTCCGCGTCGGGATGCGGCACCACGCCGGGCGAGACCATGTTCACGCGCACTCCATGCGCCGCCTCCTCGAGCGACCAGGATCGGACCAGCACGAGCAAGGCGCTCTTCGCCGCGCAGTAGGCCGCGCTGCGGCGTCGTCCACGCAGTCCGTCGAGTCCAGCCACGCCGAAGAAGACGACCGCGCCGCGCGAGGCCCTCACGTGCGGGCGCGCGGCCTCGAAGACGCGCGCGGGACCGACCACCTGCGCGGCGAGCTGCGCCTCAATGCGCCCGCTGCCGTGGTCCTCCAAGGTCCCGGGCAAGTAGTCGCCGGCCGCCACGACCAGCGCATCGAGCCGACCCTCGGCGGCCACGACGCCTTCGACCACCGCCGGCGCGTCCTGCGGCTTGGCGAGGTCGCAGCGCCAGGCGCGCGCGCCGAGCAGCGACTGCAAGCGCTCGGCATTGGAGCCGTCGCTGCGCCAAGTGCCGTGGACGCGGGCTCCGAGGCGCGTGAACTCGGCGACGCAGGCGGCGCCGATGCCGCGCGACGCACCCACGACGAGGACGACCGGTCCGGAGGCCATGCCGCCATCCTAGCGGAGGCCGGGGACCACCGCCCTCAAGGCAGCGCGCCGGCGCGCTCCAACGGCCACAGGCGCACCCCCACGACCCCGAGCAACTGCTCGCCGGCGACCACGCCGAACTCGCGGCTGTCCGAGGAGTGGCGGCGGTTGTCGCCCATGACGAAGTACGAGTCGTCCGGCACGACCATGCGCAGCGCGCTGCGCGGGTCCTGGCGCTCGACGTACGGCTCGTCGAGTTCGAGGCCGTCGATCCACACGCGCCCGTGGCGCACCTCCACGGTCTCGCCGGGCAGCGCGACCACGCGCTTGATGTAGTCGTAGCGCGGATCGAGCGGGCACCGCAGGATCACGATGTCGCCGCGCGCGACCGAACCCAGGACCGGGCTGAGCTGGTCGACGAGGATGCGATCGCCATCGTGGATGCCCGGGGCCATCGATCCTCCGCGCACGATGGAGACGTGGAACAAGGACGCGTACAGCGCCACGCACAGGGCGCCGATCTTTGTCCCCGTCCACAGGGCGCCGAAGGTGCCGCCCGACTTGGGCGAATCCAGCCGCCGCTCCGCAAGTCCTTCCGCCGGTCGCGGTTCCATGGCGGGGTGCATCGGAGTCCCACAAATGCGAAATTGAAGAAATCACGCGAGATTTTGCGCGAGTCGCCGCCTTGGCCGCCGAAGTGGCGCGCGGCTACGCTGGCCCCATGGCCATGCACCTCGACCGTCGCGCCTTGCTCATCGCCTCCGCCACCACCGCCGCCGCCTGCGGCGCCGTGGGCAGGAAGGAGGATCCCGCGCGCGCCGCGGACCAGGGAGCCGCGCGCGCGGAGCTCTTCGCGCACCTCGAGCGCGTGGCGCACGGCCAGTCGCCCATCTCGGCGGCCGAGCGGGCGCAGCGCCGCGCGCGCGCGGCACGACTGTTGGCGGCGCATGGCGCGGACGCGGTGCTCGTGGAGCCCGGCGCGACGATGGCGTGGTTGACCGGGGTCTCGTTCGGGCGCAGCGAACGACTCTTCGCGCTGCTGCTGCTGGCCGACGGTTCGCACGCGTGGATCTGCCCGGCCTTCGAGGCCTCGCGCGTGCGCGGCAAGATCGCCGAGTGCGGCGGCGAGATCGTCGCGTGGCAGGAGCACGAGCATCCATCGCGGCCGCTGGCGGCGGAACTGGAGCGACGCCGCGTCGCCACGCTCCTCGTGGAGAACGCCGTGCGCCACGTGCACGTCGGCCGCCTCGCGCGCGAGTGGAACGGCCGCATCGCGCTGGGCGACCTGTGGCTCGTCGACCTGCGCGCCAGGAAGGACGCGCACGAGTTGGCGCTGCTGCGGCGCGCGAACGAGTTGACGCAGCTCGCCCTGTCGGCCGTGGCCGCGACCCTCGAGCCGGGGATCGACGGCGACGAAGTGGCGGCGCGCATGGCGGCGGCTCACGCCGCGCTGTCGATGAAGGGCTCGTGGTGCCTGGCGCTCGTGGGCGAGAGCGCGGCGCTGCCGCACGGCGACAACTCGCCGCGCCCCATCGCGCGCGGCGACTTGCTGCTCGTCGACACGGGCGCGACGCTGCTCGAGTACCAGAGCGACCATACGCGCACCTGGTGCGTCGAGGGCGAGCCGGAGGAGGAGGCGCGGCGCGCATGGTCGGCGACGCGCGACGCGCAGCAGGCGGCCTACGCGGCGATCAAGCCGGGCGCGCGCTGCAAGGATGTCGACGCGGCCGCTCGCGCCGTGCTCGAACGCGCCGGGTTCGGCGCAGGCTACGAGGCGCTCACCCACCGGCTCGGCCATGGCATCGGCGTCGAGGGGCACGAGGACCCCTACTTCGACGGCGGCAGCGAGGTCGTGCTGGAGCCCGGCATGACCTTCTCCGACGAGCCGGGCGTGTACCGCGAGGGACGCTACGGCGTGCGCCTCGAGGACATCGTCGTCGTGGTCGAGGGTGGAGCCGACCACTTTGGCGAATGGCCCGTGGATTGGAAGGCGCCCTGACGGGTGCGCGTGGCGGGATCGGGCGCGCGAATTCGACTCGCTGGCTCGAAACCGTCGCGCCCGCGCCCGTATCCTCTCCGCGCCCCGCCCGATCGGGCGAAGCGCGCGCCCCCGCATGAGCCCCCTCGCCGCCAGCCTGCGCATCGCGCACGCCGAGCTGTTGTCGTCGTTGCGCGACCGCATGACGATGGTCTACGCGGTGCTGCTGCCGCTGGCGCTGTACCCGGTGCTGCTGTTCGTGGTGGTGCAGGTGTTCCTCGTCGTGCGCGGACGCGAGCAGCACGCGCTGGTGCGCGTCGGCGTGGTCGAGCCGGCCGATCTCGCGCCGGCCGACCGGCAGCGCCTCGAGGATGCGATGCGCGGCGGGCCGAACGCGGCCGCGACTCCCGGTGCGCGGCCGCTGGAACCGGTCGAGGTGCTCGCGGCGCGCCAAGGCGGCGAGGACGCGGCGCGCGCGTGGTTCGCGGAAGAAGACGGCCCCGACGCGGTGCTCTGCGGCCCGCGAGCCGAAGGGGCGCTGCTCGTGCACGACTCGACCCGTGGCAAGGGCGAACTGGCCGTGCGCCGGCTGCTGCCGCGACTCGAGCGCCTGGCGGAGGATCTGCGGCAGGCAGGCGCGCGCGACGCCGGATTGGGGGCGGACGCGCTCGACGCGCTGGTCGTCGAGGCGCGGCGCGACCTCGCTCCGCAGGAGGACAAGGCCGCGTTCCTGCTCAGCTTCCTGCTGCCGATGCTGATGGTGATGATGACCCTCTCCGGCGCCTTCTACCCGGCGATCGACGCCACGGCGGGCGAGCGCGAGCGCGGCACGCACGACACGACGCTGCTGCTGCCGGTGACGCGCTCGACAGTGCTGCAGGGCAAGATCCTCGCGGTGGCGGCGCTGGCGATGCTGGCGACCTTGCTCAACGTGCTGGCGATGGGCCTGTCTGTGGGCCACTTGCTGGGCATGCTCAAGGGCGGCGGCGCGCAACTGCAGTTCGAGGTGCCGTGGACCGCCTTCGTGGCCATCGCTCCGCTGGCCTTGCTGTTCGCCTTCTTCGTCGCGGCGACGATGATGGTCTTCGCCTCGCGCGCCAAGACGTTCAAGGAAGGCCAGGCCGCGCTCGGGCCGTTGCAGTTGTTCTTCTACCTGCCGGCGATGGCGGGCGCGCTCCCGGGCTTGGCGCTGACCCCCGCGCTCGCCTGCGTGCCGGTCGTCAACGTGGTGCTGGCCTTCCGCGACCTGCTGAAGGGTCGCGCGGCGCCGCTCGAGTACGCCATCGCCGCCGCATCCGTGCTCGTCCTGGCCTTGGTCGCCGTGCGCGGCGCGACCTGGTTCCTGCAGCGCGAGGAAGGCGCTCGTCCGTGGTTCGCGTCGCGCGGCGGGAAGGCCGCCTGAGGTCAGCATGAATCCCCAACTCGCCATCGAGGCCATCGGCCTCAAGAAGAGCTACCACGATCCCAAGCGCGGCCGCGTGGAGGCCGTGCCCGGCGTCGCCCTCGCCGTGCGACAGGGCGAGGTGTTCGGCCTGCTCGGACAGAACGGCGCGGGCAAGACGACCACGCTGCGCATGCTCGCCTCGATCCTGCCGCCCACCGAGGGAGTGGCGCGCATCGAC
>JBKDQQ010000053.1:0-2206 GCA_046341775.1 Planctomycetia bacterium | reverse complement strand
CGCCGGGCGCCGCCCCCCCATCCGGCCCCCGGGGGGGGCGGCCCTGGGCCCTGCACCCCCCCCCCGGTCGCTTGGCGAGCGCGAGCGCCCGCCCCGAGTCACGGGAACTGGTTGCCAAGGAGGACCAGGGTGCCGTTCGTCTGCGTCCCCGTGGCCCACGGCAAGCCCGCGTTCCAGCCGAAGAAATTGCGCTCGATCTGCACGGCGAGCAGGGCGGGGTCCTGCTCGCTGTCGGCCGAGCTGAAGGCGACGTTGCCGTCGATCGTGTACCAACCCGTCTCCATGTCGGGCAGCGGCGCGCCGATCGCCTGCGGCCAGCCCTCCGACGGATTGTTGTTGGTCGAGAACAAGAAGGCCTGGCCGAACACGCCGCTGATGTCGAGCAGTTGGCGCCGCGTCCAGCAACTGAAGCTCGTCTGGGCCGAGAACGCCTCCTCGTTGTCGTTGTAGATGCGGAAGTCGACCACGGCGGTGAAGGCCGCGCCGCCGGTCAGGTTGACCAGCACCAGGTCGTTGCGCGAGAGGAGCGGCAGCCCCGTGGGCAACTGGCCGATGAAGTTCGGCACGTGCAGCTCATCGGGCACGGCTTCGTACTCGAGGTTGTCGAAGTCGCGCCGGCCGTTGCCGTTGCGGTCCGTGCCCTGGCCGGGCGTGGCGCGGCCGACGAACGGGATGGCCGGGATCTCGACGGTCTGGATGGTCGCGCCGATCAGCACGACCTCGCGTCCGATCAGGAAGTCGTGCGTGATCGGCAGGCCGCTGGCCGGGTCCTTCGCGAAGGCGTAGCAATACCCCGCCGCCATCTGCGGATTGTCGTTCTTCGTGCGCACGGTGATCGTGTCCTTCGGCGTGAGGATGCGCGTGCGGTTGAACTCGAGGCAGTCCGATCCGCGCACGTAGATGAACTCGACCGCCACCGTGCTGGTGGACGGACCGGTGGCGAGGTTCGTCACGGTCAGCCATGTCTCGTCGCCGCGCGAGTTGTCGACCAGGGGGAACACCAGCAGGCTGCCTGGGCGCTGGCCCTCGGCGAAGGCGGGCAGGGCGCTGGCGACGCACAGGAAGGCGCGGAGCAGGGAATGCTTCATGGCGGACATCTCTCGATCTTTCGTCGTGCCGGCCGGGGCGAGGCTGCCGCGGAGGGCGGGTCGTCGTGTTGCGGGAGCTCCGTCGCAGGCCTCGCGCCGGCTTCCCGTTCGGAGGCGCAGGATGCTCGGGCGAGGGGGCGCTTGGACATTCGCGGCGCGCGGCAGGCGCCCGGGCGAGGAGTGCGCAGGCGGCCGGGGCCGAAGGAGGACGCACGAAGTGCGTAGTGTCAAGAAAACCAGACGGACCGCGCCGGGTGGCGCGGCGCGGTCGCCAACGACCGAAAAGAGCCGGGCGGCCCGCGGATTGCTCCGCGAACCGCCCGGTTCGTCCAGGGATCCGCGCGCCGCGAGGCGCGTGGACCCGGCTTGCGTTCAGATCAGGGGATGAACGGGCCGTGGAAGATCAGGCCGCCGTTGGTGCGGGCGCCCGTGCCGTCCGGCAGGGCCGCGACCGCGCCGGCGCCGGCGCGACGCTCGACCTGCAGGGCGAGGATGGCCGGGTTGGCTTCCGAGTCGGCCGAGCTGTAGCTCAGACGGCCCTTCATCGAGTACCAGCCGGTCTCGGCGCCCATGAGGGACTCGCCCGCGGCGTTGTTGGTGCCGGCGAGGAACGAGTCGCTGAAGAGGCCCGACACCTGGGTCAGGGTGTACTTGTCCCAGCACTGGACCGACTTCTGGGCCGAGAAGACTTCCTCGTTGTCGTTGTAGACCAGGAAGTCGACGATGGCCGTGAAGGAGGCGCCGCCCGTCAGGTTGATGAGGATCAGGTCCGTCGTGGCCGGGCCCTGGCCGATGAAGCGCGGAACGTGCAGCGCGTCCGGAGCGGCCTCGTACTCGACGCCGTCCATGTCACGCACGCCGTTGCCGTCGACGTCCGTCGCGGTGCCGGCGGCGCCCACGGCCGCGAAGGTGTAGGGCTGGATCTCGTAGTCGCTGCCCGTGCTGCCGTCGTTGATGAGGGCGGTGCCGATCAGGTTGTTGAAGGACACGGCGCCCGACGCGTTCTTGGCGAACACGTAGCAGTAGCCGGTGACCATGTTGGGGTTGTCGCTCTTCGTGCGGACCGTCAGCGTGTCGTTCGGGGTCAGGTTGCGCGTACGGTTGAACTCGAGGCAGTC
>JBKDQQ010000052.1:0-75201 GCA_046341775.1 Planctomycetia bacterium | reverse complement strand
GGCTTGACGGCGAAGTCCGCCACCAGCTTGGCGCCGGACTTGCCGGCCTCGCGCGTGCGTCCAGTCATCTTGACACGCGGATCGAGGTGCGGGAAGAACTCGAGCTCCTGCGCGCCCGGCACGGTGGCGTGCAGCACGGGCTTGTCGTGCGCGCCTTCGACGACGAGCTTCGCCAGCGGCAACTTGTCCATCGACTGCGGCAGGTGCTTGCGCGCGGAAGCCGCGAGCGCTTCGTTGGCGGGCTTCGAGGCCTTGGATCCCGCGAGCGACAGCGAGGCCTTGCCCTCGCCGGGCACGCACAGCTCCGTGCACACGAGCCAGCGCGCCGCGAACGAGAACTCGTACTGGCGGCCTTCGACGATCTCGGCGGGGGCCACGACCGAGGCCAGCATGACGACCTCCTTCTCGTGCACGTAGGCGACGATGTCGCCCTCCTGGTCGAGGCGGTGCGGCCACGGGTGGCGCGGCGCGCCGAGCACGAAGCCCTCGGGCGCCTTGATGTCGGCGAGCAACGCCTGTCCGGCGTCGCCCGGGTTGGTCCAGTAGACGTGCCACTTGGGCTCGATCTCGAAGCGCAGGATCAGGTCGAACCGCGCTCCGGCGACGATGGAGTCGACATCGGCCAGGAGCGACGGCTTGACGAGCGTGTTGCCGTCCGGGATCTCCTCGTCGTCCTGGATGGTGGCGACGAGCGGGGCGAAGGCGGCGCAGAGTGCGGGTAGGAGCATGGCGGTCCTCGGTGGAAGCCGCATGGTAGGGCGGGAAGCGTGGCGATGCGAACGCGGGCGTCCTGCGGGAGGCTGGACGCGAGCAGGATCGCCCGCGGCCCGCCGCGACGCCGCTCAGGCGCGGTTCGCGCCGACGATGCGCAGCATGCGGGCGCGCGCTTCGCCCGCGGGCGCCCTGTGGCGCTCGTGGCCGAAGGGCGCGACGCGCGTCTCGACGCGCGTCGCGCGGAAGCCGCATTGGTCGACGAGCACGGCGCGCAAGTGCTCCGCGCGCTGGCGCGAGCGCGCCAGCGCCTCGCCGCGATCGGGCGCGTCGTCCGGCTGGACCTCGAGCACGAGCAGCTCGTCCGGGCCAGGTCGCAGCCATTCGACCCGCGAGCGCAAGCGAGCGAGCTCGTCGCCCGTGAGAGTCGTGCGCACGCCTTCGAACACGGCGATGTCCGGGAACAGTTGTTCGTTGCGGCGCGGCAAGCGTTCGAGCGAGGCGGCGTCGACGACTTCGACGAGCTGCGCCTCCTCCGGCTCGGCGCGGTCCTCGGCGTCCACGGGCGGAAGGTTGAAGCGCGCGCGCGTCGCGTCGAGCAGTTCGCGCTGCTGCTGGCCCGAGAGGTCCTCGGGCGTGGGGGAGACCTTCAGCCGCAGGTCGAAGCTGCCCAGCGCCGAAGCCATCAGGCCGGCGTCGCGCGTGCTGGACAAGGACACGAGCAGGATGAAGAAGGTCAGGATCAAGGTCATCATGTCCCCGAACGACACCAGCCAGCCGGGGATGGGCGTCTTCTTGTCTTCCGGTTCCTCGAGCGCCACGGTTCAGCCCTTCCCGCGCGGGATGACGCGCAGCTCGAGGCCTTCGTTGTCGAGTCGGGTCGAGCGCCCGTCCACCACCTCGACGCGGTGCGTGGAGCACGAGATGCGTCCGGGGCGCAGGCCGCCCTCCGCCAGCAGCGAGGCCATCGCCAAGGCGCGCGCCAAGGCCTGGTCGGCGCGCTCGGGGTGCTCGTCGGTCGCGGCGAACGCGCGATCCGCCGCGCCTTCGACGACGACCTCGACATCGTAGGCGCGCAACGCCTCCGCGATCGTGGCGAGCGACTTGCGCAGCGCGGCGTTGGGTTCGACGGAGCGCGCCGCGAAGGCCGTTTCGGGTTGGAAGCGCAAGCGCCAGGTCGCTCCGCCCGACAGCACGTCGAGCGGCGTCTCGCCGGGCCGCAGCTTGCGGCCCATGTCGACGACCGACTGCAGCAGATCCTCGGGCGGGCGCGCGTGAGGCGCGATGCTGCCGAGCGCGTAGTCGGTCTGGTCGCGCGTCATCAACTCGATCTGGCGCGCGGCGACCGACTTGGCGGTGCTCTCGAACAGGCCGATGGGCGTCTTGGTGTCGGAGCTCGGCACGGGACGGTCCGAGACGGACGAGAAGGTCAGGAGCAGCACGAAGAAGGTCACGAGCAGCGACACCATGTCGCTGAAGGTGACGATCCACTCGGGCGCGCCCGGCGGGTCCTCCTCGACGAACTCGGCCATGGATCAGGCCGCCTTCTGGCGTTGCGAGGGCTTGAGGAAGCTGACGAGGCGCTCGCGGATGATCTGCGGCTTCTCGCCGACCTGGATGGCCAGCACGCCGTCGATGACGAGCGAGCGGATCTGCGCCTCCTGCTTGGCGCGCAAGTCGAGCTTGCCCGCCAACGGGAGGAAGAGCATGTTCGCCATGGCCGCGCCGTAGAAGGTCGTCAGCAAGGCCACCGCCATGCCCGCGCCGATCTGGCTCGGGTCGCTCATGTTGGCGAGCATCTGCACCAGGCCGATCAGCGTGCCGATCATGCCGAAGGCCGGCGCGAAGGTGGCGAAGGTCTCGAGCAGCTTCTTGCCGTGCGCGTGGCGCTGGCGCATGACGTTCGTGTCCAGCTCGAGGATGCCGCGCACCGTCTCGGGCGAGAACCCGTCGACCAGGCATTGGATGCCCTTGGCGAAGAAGGGGTCCTTGATCTCGGCCACCTTGGACTCGAGGCCCAGCAGGCCTTCGCGGCGCGCGAGGTTGGCGTACTCGATGATCTTCTCGATCTGCTCGTCGGGCGTCGGCAGCTTGACCAGGAAGCTGCGCGCCAACGCCTTGCCGACGACGCCCATGTCGGACAGGGTGAAGTTCATCAGCACCACCGCCACGGTGCCGCCGACGACCAGGATCGCCGATGGAGTGTCCCAGAAGAGGCTCATGTCGCCCCCCAACGCCATGGACCACCAGACGAAGACCAGGCAGAGGATGGTTCCGATGAGCGTGCTGATGTCCATGGGGATCTGCTGAAGGATCGGCCCCCGGACGAGTCCGCCTTGAGTACGCGGGGTCCGGGCGCCCCTCGGACGCGGAAGAACTTTCCGGATCGCTACACTGGACGGGAATGGCCGGACGCAAGCGCTACAGCGTGGTGCGAGACCCCGTGCACGGGGACATCCACCTGACCCACGAGGAGATGCGGGTCCTCGACACGCCGCAGATGCAGCGCCTGCGCGGCGTCAAGCAGCTCGGCACCGCCTACCTCGTGTACCCGGGCGCGGTGCACACGCGCTTCGACCACTCGATCGGCTCGCTGCACATGGCGCAGCGCATCGTCGACGCCGCGAACCTCTCGGCCGAGCTGGATCCCAAGTCCTGCGTGGGCGTCTCCGAGGAGGAGGCGCGCGTCGTGCGCCTCGCCGCGCTGGTGCACGACGCCACGCACGTGCCCTTCGGCCACTCGATCGAGGACCAGGACGGCATCTTCGGCCGCCACGACCTGCCGTACCGCTTCCGGCAGCTGTTGTCGAGCGCCACGGCGCTGGGGGCGACGCTCAAGGACCTCGGCGTGCTCGAGGACGTGCTGGCGGTGCTCGAGGCGGGCGACGGCCGCGTCGTGCCGCCGTGCTGGCGCCAGATCGTCGGCGGCACGATCGCCTCCGACATCCTCGACTACCTCGCGCGCGACGCGTACTTCACCGGGCTGCGCCTGTCGGTCGACGAGCGCGTGGTCAGCTACCTCAAGGTCGATCGGGCCAGCGGCAACCTGTACATCGACCTCGCCAAGCACGACCTGCTGCGCGAGGACATCCTCTCGGAAGTCGTGCGCATGCTGGAGGCGCGCTACTACTTCAGCGAGCGCGTGTACTACCACCACGCCAAGGTGGCGGCGGGCGCGCTGGTGGCGCGCGCGGTCGAGGCGGCGCTCGCCTGCGGCGCGGTCAAGGAAGCCGACTTCTACGACAAGACGGACGAATCGGTGCTCGACCTGCTGGAGCGTTCGGTCGACAAGGCGCCCCGCCCCGCGAAGGAGCGCGTGCGGTCGTTGGTGCGGCGCTTCCGCGAGCGTCGCCTGCCCAAGCGCGCCTGCGTGTTCCCGCGCTGGGAGAACGAGGCCGTGCAGGAGTCGCTGGTGCAGCGCTTCTTCGCGCCCGGCGGCGCCAAGGCCCGCGCCGAGAGCGAGGCGCGCATCGCCGAGCTCGTGCGCTTCGCCACCGGCAAGGAGGTCGAGGTGATCGTGTACTGCCCTGCGAAGACGATGCAGCTCAAGGAGGCGCGCATGCACGTGCGCTGGCCTGGGGTGCCGGGTGTCCGACCCTTGAGCGAGCACGCCGCGCGCGTGCCGCGCCTCGCCGACCTCGAGCGCGGCTACCGCGACCTGTGGAAGTTCTACGTCTACGCCGACACGAGCGACGAAACCGTGCTGCAGAAGGTGCAGGAGGTCGCGCGCGCCGAGTTCGCCGAGGCGAAGAACGCCTACGAGGTCAAGGCGCCATGAGACGAGCCCCGGCTCCCTCGCGGCAGCCGCTCCTCGTGCTCGTCGTCGTCTTCGGCGGGTGCGCGACGCAGGCGGGTTCGCCGTCCTCCGTCCAGGTCGAGGCCGGGCCCGCGGCGAGCGCGGCCGCGCCGCCGTCGATCGACGAACTGCGTCGTCTCTACGCCCGTCCGCCCGCCGAGTGGCCTGCTCCCGTGCTGGACGATGGCGTCGAGCATCGCGAGCTGGGCCTCGTCGTCCGTCCACCGGTCGAGGAGGATCCGCGCCTCGCCGCGCGCGTCGAGCTGGGCGAGCTCTTGTACTTCGACGGACGCCTGTCGGGCACGGGGCAGATGTCGTGCGCCAGTTGCCACGACGCGGAGCTGGGCTTCGCCGACGGGCGCGCCACGAGCCTCGGCAAGGACGCCAAGCCGCTCAAGCGCAACGCGCCCGCGCTGCTCAACACGGGACTGCGCAAGAGTTGGTTCTGGGACGGCCGCGCGGCGAGCCTCGAAGAGCAGGCGCTGGCCGTGATGTCCAATCCCGCCGAGATGGACGCGGACTTCGCGCGCGTCGTGGCCTTCCTGTCGGGCTCGCGCGGCTACAGCGAGCGCTTCGAGGCGGCCTTCGGGCCCGGGCCGATCGGCATGGAGCAGGTGGCCGCGTCGATCGCGGCGTACGAGCGCACCTTCGTCTCCGATGGATCCAGCGCCTTCGACGACTTCCTCGAGGGCGACCACGAGGCGTTGTCCGACGCCGAGCTGCGCGGCTTGCACTTGTTCCGCACCAAGGCGCGCTGCTTGAACTGCCACAACGGGCCGCTCTTCACCGACGAGCGGTTCCACAACGCCGGCTTGACGTACTACGGCCGCGAACTGCAGGACCTCGGACGGTACGAACAGACGAAGGATTCCGCCGACGTGGGCCGGTTCCGCACGCCGTCGTTGCGCAACCTCGGCCGCACCGCGCCCTACATGCACAACGGGCAGTTCGACCTCGACGGCGTGCTCAACATGTACAACGCCGGCATGCCGCGGCCGCCGCGCCGCGCCGACCAGAAGGACGATCCGCTGTTCCCGACCAAGTCGCCGCTGCTGCGTCAGCTCGGCCTCGAGGACGAGGAGAAGGCCGACCTCAAGGCCTTCCTGCTGTCCTTGACCGAGCGCCGGCGCCGCATCAAGCCTCCCGCGCCGCCCGCGGCCGGCGACTCCTGAGGCGCGGAAGCGCGGCGCGTCCGCGCGCTCAGCGTCCGCCCAGATCGGCGGGCTTCGCGGCCGGCCGCGCCTTCTTCTCGGGCGGCGGCAGCGAACTCGCGACTTCGTCGCGCAGCGATTGCGCGTCGAGGTCGTCGCGCCAGCGCTCCTCCTTCAGGACGACGAGCAGGCGCTTGTACGCGTCGCGCGCCTCGTCGCCCCTGTCGCAACGTGCCAGCGCCAAGGCGTGGAACGCGAGCGTGGGCGCCTGGCCCCGATCGAGGTCCTTGGCCCGCGAGACGAGTTCGAGCGCGCCTTGCGGATCGCCGGCGCGCAAGCGGGCCGCGCCGGCGGCGGTCGTCAGGCGCCCGCTCGCGGGGAAGCGCGCCATCCCGTCGTCGGCGAGCTCCTGCACGCGCAGCCAGTGCGTCTTCACCCGGTTGTCGCGCGCGAGGTGCGCCAGCAGCAGCTTCTCCAGCTCGTGCGCGCGCATCGTCCGCGCGGTCGCGAGATCCGGCAACGGCGCGAGCGGATCGCGCTGCGCGCGGCGCGCGCCGACGATCGTGGTCTCGACGACATGGATGGCGCCTTCGCCCGCGGCGAAGGCGAGGCGCTCGCCGCTCGGGTCGAAGTCGAGCGCGCGCAACTCGCCCGCGACGGGCTTGAGCGAGAAGAGCGGAGCGGCGCTGCGCGCGTCGACGAACCAGATGCGGCCGTCGTCGAGGCCCGCCGCCACGCGCGCCCCGTCCGGCGACGCGGCCAGCGCCGTGCAGGGCCGCCTCGGTCCCGGCGTTGCGCGCCAGCCGCCGGATGCGTCGAGCGCGCTCGTCGACAGCGGTGCGGAGTCGCCCGCGGCCCACAGCCGCCCTTGCGCGACGAGCAGCGCCTGCGCCTTGCCTTGCAGCGCCGGCCACTCGCGGCCGGGGTCGCCGTCGGCCACGCGCCAGGCGCGCACGCGCCCGCCCTCTTCGCCGACGACCATCTCCTCGTCGGACAACCAAGCCATGGCGAGCGGCGCCGTGGCGAAGCCGCGCAACGCCACCACCAACCGCGCGTCGTCCATGCCGTGCACGCGCAGCAGTTGGTCGCTCGAGAGCGAGGCCAGGCGTCCGCCACGCGCGACGAGCGCCAACTGGGCGCGCTCGCCGCCTTGGCACTGCGCGAGGCGCGCGCCGTCCAGCGCGTGGAGGGCCAGCGTGCCGTCCTCGTGGCCCACGGCCAGCATGTCGCCGGCCGGCGCGAAGCACAGCGAACGCACCGGGCTCTGGTGCGTGGCGCAGACGGCCAGCGCTTCGCCGCTCTTGGCGTCGAGCAGCAGCGCGCGCCCATCGTCGTAGCCCGCCGCGAGCAACCTGCCGTCCGGCGAGTGGTCCAGCGCCAGCACGGAGCCCGAGCAGCCCCAGCGCGTCGTCGCCGACAACGGAGCCGAGACCTGCGAACTGCGCGCGCAGAACAAGGCCAGATCCAGGTGGCGCCACTCGAACCCGCGCGCCTGCGTCGGCACCTCGTCCAGCGCTGCCGCCGCCTCGTCCAACCGCGCGGCCGCGAGGTGGTCCTGGGCCCGGCGCAGGGACTGCGCTTCGTCGGCGGCCAGCAGCAGAACGAGGCTCGAGCAGATGAGCATGCCCATGCTCCGGAGGATACGCGGCTCGGCGCGTGGACGCCAAGGCGCTAGCATCGCGGGCATGGGCGACTCCTCCGGCGGCGAACATGCGACGACGCGCATCCCGGGCGCCGACGGCGGACGCACCTGCCCGTGCTGCGGCGCGGCGTCGCTGCGCGAGCCTCCCGGGTCGTTCGAGATCTGCCCGCGCTGCGGTTGGGAGGACGACCCTCTGCAAGCACGCCGTCCCGATCTCGCGGGCGGCGCCAATCGCCTGTCGTTGGACGAGGCGCGGGCCAATTGGCTGCTGATCGGGATGGCGAACCCGCTGCATCCGCCCGATGCGGGGCCGAGCGGTTCCCCCTAGTCGCTACCTTTCGCGTCGGCTGCAGTTCCGGGCAGGCGACATCCGATAGCACTCGACGGATCGGTGGCGCCTTCCGTCCCCGATCCGCTTCGGCCCCTCGAGCCCCGCCCGCCATGGATGTCGCCACTTCCGCGCTGGTCGCGCTGCTGCGCGAGTTGGACTATCGCGCCCGCTTTCGTCGGCGAGGCTGGACGGAAGTGCTCGTTTCGAGCGGCGACGAGCGCTGGGTCGGCCGCGGAGTCGACAAGCGCGATGCGCTCGAGGACGCGCTCGCGAAGATGCTGCCTTCGAATCTCGCGCGCGAACTGATGGTGCGCGGCCTCGCGGCTGCACCGACCGCGCGACTGCCGGACATGGACCTCGAGCGTCGCTTGGAGATCGACATCGAGGCGTTGGAGGGCCCCCTGCGCGGCGTCGTTGACGCGCCACGCGACGAAATCGACGAACTCGACGCGCCGGCGCCGACCGAGAGGGTGGAGCCGTCCCGCTCGTCGGGACCTGTCGCGGTCGAGCCCGTTTCGCCGTCCTCCACCCCGTCCGCGCCCGATGCGCGGCAGCCGGTCGCGGGGAAGGCGGGGTTGGAGGCTGCCGTCGATCCGCGCTCGGCACCGGTGGTCGTGCCCGCTCGCTCCAAGCAGGAACTGCTGGAGGAGCTCGACGCGCTCGAGCAGCAGATCGACCACTACCTGCCGTCGCTGCCCGCGGCCGCGCCGGTGCGGCAGCGCTTGAAGCTGACCGAGTGGATCGCCAGCGCGCGTCAGTTGCAGGACGACGCGCGCCGCGACGCCAAGGTCGAGAAGCGCGTGGCGCGGCTCGCCGCGCGCCTCGGTGCCGCTGGCAAGGTCGGTTGGCCGGGCGGCGTGCACGCCTTGCGCCTCGACTGCGTCCCCGCGGAGGCCGACTTCCCGCCCGGGCACGAGCCCGAGCGGTCAGCCTCCAGCTGGGCCGAAGTCGCGGCGCATGCGCGGGCCAGTCTGGAGTCCATCCTCGCCTCGGCCGCGCAGCGCACGGAGGACGAGGAAGGTTGGCGGGATGCGCCAGCCCTCGAACCGGCGCCACCCGACGGCGCCGCGCGCATGGCGCGCATCAAGCAGGAGCTCGCGCGCCTCACCGGCCCGTTGGAGACGAGCGCGCACGCGGCGCGCCAAGAGAGGCTCGAGGAGCCGCCGCGTCCCTCGCGCGCGCAGCTGGAGGAGCTCCGCGAAGTGGTCGAGGAGCACGCCCGGTCGCTGCGCTGGCTGCGCGGCGGCGAGCACGAGGCGTGGGGCGCGTGCATGGGGCGGCTGCGTTGGCTGGTCGATCGGCATGGCCGCGAACTGCCCAAGGGCCTCGCGACCTTGCTCGAGCCCGAGCACGCGCCGCGCGGCTCGTGGGCGGCCGCCTGCGGCTGGGACCGCAAGAAGCACGAGGCCAAGAAGAACAAGAACAAGCTGCTCAAGTCGCTGGCCTCCACGCCCAAGGGCCATGCGCTGGCGGTGTGGCTGCAGCAGGCGCTGGGCCTCGGGGACGTGCTGCCCGGTCCGAAGTTGGCGACCGTGCTCTCGTCGCGTCGGGCGGATTTCCTCGCGCTGGGGCCGGAGCTCAAGGGCCAGCGCGTGGACCTCGGTCGTGGCGCGCGCACGCGCTGGAAGAAGCTGCACGACGAATTGGCGACCCAGGTCGATGCGTTGGCCGCGCCGGTGGCCGCCGCGCAGGTCCAGCCGCCGGTCGACAAGGACGAGATCGAGGAGCACGAGGCGGAACCGCGCTCGTGGCCCGGCGCCTTGCTCGCCAAGGTCAAGGGCAAGCGCGTGCTGTGGATCGGCAACCGCAACGACCAGGAGTTGCGCAAGCGGCTGCTGACGGAGTTCGAGTTCGCCTCGATCGATATCGTGCTGCTGAACCCCAAGCGCCTCGACTCGGCCGCCGAGCGGCTCAAGAAGGAAGGCGTGGATCTCGTGCTGGCCTGCACGGGGTTCATCTCGCACTCCGCCGAAGGCAAGCTGAGGCGCGCGGCGGGCGAGAAGGTGTGGTTCGTGCGCGTGGAGAAGGGCCGCGTCGGGGCCGTGGGGCGCAACCTGGCGCGCGCCCTGGGTGTCAAGGCCGCTTGACGCGGGCGGCGAGGCTCCCGGCGGGTGGCGAGGCCCTCAGCGGGTGGAGGGCGTGGCGCGTCGGCGGCGACCGGCGACGAAGCGGCCCAAGCGCTCGAGGGCGCGGTCGATCTGCTCGAGCGAGGTCGCGTAGGAGAGGCGGATCCAGCCGTCGAGCTCGAAGGCCGAGCCTGGCACCACGGCCAGGTTCTCCCGTTCGAGCAGGTCCTCGCAGAAGCCCTTCGAGCCGCGCTCGTCGCACAGCGCGGAGATGTCCGAGTACGTGTAGAACGCGCCGCGCGGCACGGGGGTCGGAAGGCCCAGGCCGACGAGGCCCGCGACCAGATGGTCGCGTCGTCGCTTGAACTCTTCGCACATGCGCGCCACTTCCGGCGGCTCGGCCGACAGCGCGGCGAGGTAGGCGGCCTGCGACACGGCGTTGGGGCAGCCGGTCAGCTGGCTGTGCAACCGGCCCACGGCGGCGGCGACGGGCGCGGGCGCGGCCACGAAGCCGATGCGGTAGCCCGTCATGGCGAAGGCCTTCGAGGCGCCGTCGATGATGGCCGTGCGCGCGCGCAGCGACGGCGAGATCGAGGCCGGCGACAGGTTCGCTTCGCCTTCGTGGACGAGCCGCCGGTAGATCTCGTCGGAGACGATCCACAAGTCGCGCGCCTCGGCCAGCGCGGCGATGGCGCGCACCTCGGCTTGCGTCATGGTGTAGCCCGTGGGATTGCAGGGCGAGTTGAGCAGGATGCCGCGTGTGCGTGCGCTCGTGGCGCGCTCGATGGCGGCGAGGTCCGGCCCGAGGTCGGCGCGCGGCTTGACCAGCACCGGCACGCCGCCGGCGTAGCGCACGATCTCGACGTAGCTGACCCACGCCGGAAGCAGCATCAGCACCTCGTCGCCCGGCTCGATCAGCGACAAGAGCGTGCCTGAAAGCGCGTGCTTGGCGCTGTGGCAGACCGTGATCTCGGACGGCAGGTAGTCGATCCCGCGCGTCTCCTTCAGGTGCTTGGCGATCGCCTGGCGCAACGCGGGCGTGCCCTCGGCGGGGGTGTAGCGCACCTTGCCGCCGCGCACGCTGCCGACCGCCGCTTCCTGCACCGCGGCGGGGGCGTCGAAGTCGGGCTCGCCGACCGACATGTTGACCACGTCGCGTCCCTTGGCGATCAGTTCCTTGGCCCGCGCGTCGAGGGCGAGGGTGGTGGACAGGGCGATGGCGCCGACCTGCTTGTTGGGTCGCATCGCGGGATTCTCGCCCCATGCAGGCGCGCAGCGCAAGCTCGGCGGGAAGACGGAAGCGGCGCCCGCCGTCGAACACGGCACCGCGCGGGGGGGCGTCGCCCGCGGAGGAGGCCCGGCGGCGGCTTCCCGCGCGGTCGACCCTGACCGTCGCCGCTCCGCCTCGCTAAGCTGCCCCGCCGCCGCACGCCCGCCTTCGCAGGGAGCACGCGGCCGGGCCACCACCATGAGCGCCAAGAAGAGGATCCTGAAGATCGCCGCCATCGGCGCGGGCGTCGTGGCCTTCGCCGGCTACTTCGCCTTCTCCACCTTCGTGTTCAACCCGCTCGAAGGCGACCTGGAGGCGGACGTCGCGGCGCTGGTGCCGCGCGATGTCGACTTCTACGCGGCGCGCGCGGGCTTGAAGGACGCCTTCGGCGAGTTCCCCGAACTGGCGGCCCGGGATCGGCTCGATCGTTGGGACGCGTGGCGCGCCTGGCTGGACAGCCCGCAGAAGCAGCAGCTCGCAGAGGCCATGGACCTCGACCGCTCGCTGGCGCGCCTGCGCGAGATCTCCGACCAGTTGCCGCTGGGGCAGAAGCCCGTGGACGTGTTCGGCGGCGAGGACCTGGCGGTGGCGGGCTACTTCCGCGGCGCCGACCTGGCGCAGGCCGATTGGTGCGCCTACGGGCGCTGCAACTGGCTGGGCAAGCTGGCCGTGGCGGCGCTCGACCACCACGAATCGCTGGGGCTCGCCCGACAGGGACTGTCGGTGCGGAAGGGCGAGCGCTGGCACGTGCTCTCGGGCGGCGGCCTGCCGCGCGCGCTGCATGTGGCGCGCCTGCGCGATGTCGTCATGGTGGCGACGCGGCCGGAGTTGCTGCAGCAGGCCTTCGCGTTGGAGTCGCAGGCCTTCGCCGACAGCTTCTACCAGAGCGCGATCTACTTCGACCACGTGCAGAACGCCGAGCGCAACGCGCGGCGCGACGAGTTCGAGTTGTACGTCAACCTGCGCAAGCTGCAGGACGCGCTGCAACTGAAGGGCCCGCTGCCCGATCCCGCCTCGCAGGAGTTCGGCGAGGCCCTGCTCGGGCGCTTCGTGCAGCTCTCCTCGGTCAAGAACGTCGTGGGCACGATCGACGTCGCCGAGGAGTTCAAGCTCGACCTGCACGGCGAGTTGTCGAGCGAAGCCATCACGCCCGAGATGGCGCGCGCGTACCGCGGCCGCGGCTTCGACAACAACGAGCTGTGGAACGAGGCGGCGCGCGTCGCGCCGGCGGACGCGGCCTTCTTCGCCTACGCGCGCCTGCCGGCATCCGAGGCGCTGCGCGCCATCGTGGCTTCCATGGAGCCGGCGCTGCGCGTCAACATGGAGGACTTGTTCCGCAACACGGGCAAGTACCAGAGCCTCGACGCGCTCGTGGCCGAGATCGAAGGCGCGCTGAAGGATCGCGTCGCCTTCTTCGCCAGGCCCAACGACTACGCGAAGAGGGAGGACGACCCGCCGAACGACGGACAGCCGACGCCCGCGTGGGCGCTGGTCCTGTGGCCCAAGAACCTGGCGCCGCTCGTGGCCTTGCGCGACACGATCGGCACGAACTCGGCCAAGTTCGGCCTGCAAGGCCTCAAGCCGGGGGACGCCGGCTACTACAAGCGCGAATGGCGCGGCTTCACCAGCCTGCGCGAGTTCCACTCGCGCTTCGTGCCGGGCACGGGCCAGATCGTGACCTGCGACATCCAGGACATCGTGGTGGTCACCAACCACTTCGGCCTGCTCGACCAGATCATCTCGGTCTACACGCAGGGCGAGTCCAACCGGCGCCTGGGCGACGATCCGGGGTTCCTGGCGTTGACGCGCAGCATGACGACCGGCGGGCATGTGTTCGCGTACGCCAATCCGCGCACGCTCGTGCCGATCCTGCGCCAAGGCGCGCAGCGCGCGGTCGAGGACTCGATCGTCGTCGACTGGCGCACGCAACGCGCCAGCTTGGAGGACAAGGTGCTGCGCGAGCGCTTCCCGGGGCAGCAGCGCGGGCGCCTTTCGCCCGAGGTCCAGAAGCAGGTCGACGAACTCGTCGATCCGCAACTCGAGGCGATGGAGAAGGCGATCCGCGACGAGCAGGTGCCGCGCCTGCTGGCCGATCGCGAGAGGCAGTACGCCTACCTGTCGGGCATGCGGGGCGTGGCGGCACTGCTCAGGCTCGACCCGAAGAACTTCGACGTGAGCGTGCGCGCCTTGGCGCCGCTGCCGGAGTAGGGCCGGCCGGCGCCGCGTCGCGGAACATGCGACCGGCGTGCGTGCAGCGGAGCGCGTGCAGCGGAGCGCATTCAGTCGGGGCGCGTGCAGTCGGGGCGCGCCGAAGGCTCGGCGGGCAAGTTTGGTGCCCCGGACTGGGATCGAACCAGCAAGGGTGATTAGCCCACAGGCACCTCAAGCCTGCGCGTCTGCCAATTCCGCCACCGGGGCACCGTGCCTCTTTCGAGGGCGAAGATGCTACAGGGCGGCACCCCGCCCGCGCAAGTGGCCAGGGGCGGGTGCGTTCCGGCCTGCGCGAAACGCGGGGAATCGCCGCGTCGGCGCCCGGCCTCGGCTCGCGTCCGCCCGCCGAGCGCGACTAGAGTGTCGCGACTGCGGCCTCCCGCGAGGCGCGCCGACGATTCCATGACGAAGAAGCGCCAGAACATCCTGATCGGCCAGTCGGGCGGCCCCACCGCCGTCATCAACCAGAGCCTGTGGGGCCTCGTCTCGACCCTGCACGGAGAACGCGGCGTGCGGCACTTGCTCGGCGCGCGACGCGGGGTCGAGGGGCTGCTCGCCGGCGATCTCGTCGACTTGCGCGCGACGGGGCGGAGGCGGTGGAAGGCGGTGGCGGGCACGCCGGGCGCGGCGCTGGGCAGCGTGCGCAAGAAGCCGGACGCGGCGGAATGCGCGCGCCTGCTCGAGCGCCTCGAGGAACTGGAGGTGCGCCACTTCGCGTACATCGGCGGCAACGACTCGGCCGAGACCGCTTCGATCCTCGAGGGCATGGCGCGCGAGCAGGGGCGCGATCTGTCGGTGTGGCACGTGCCCAAGACCATCGACAACGACCTGCGGGTGACCGACCACTGTCCGGGCTACGGATCGGCGGCGCGCTTCGTGGCCTGCGCGTTCCTCGGGGACGAAGAGGACAACCGTTCGCTGGGCGGCGTGAAGATCAACGTCCTCATGGGCCGCGACGCGGGCTGGCTCACGGCGGCGAGCGTGCTCGCGCGCACGCGCGAGGACTCCGCGCCGCACCTCGTCTACGTTCCCGAGCGCGTGTTCGACCTGTCCTCGTTCCTCGCGGACGTCGACGAGACTGTCAAGCGGATTGGACGCTGCGTGGTGGCGGTCAGCGAAGGCGTGCGCGACGCCTCCGGCGCGCCCATCGGCGCCAGCGGAGAGAAGGACAGCCACGGCAACCTGCAGTTGTCCGGCTCCGGGCACCTGGGCGACTTCCTCTCCTCGGCGGTCAAGTCGCGCCTCGGCATCAAGCGCGTGCGCGCCGACACCTTCGGCTACCTGCAGCGCAGCTTCGCGGGTTGCGTGTCCGCGGTCGACGCGGAGGAGGCCTTCGCCGCGGGGGCCTTCGCCGCCGAGGCCATGCTCGCGGGCCGCGAGCGCGGCGGATCGGTCGTGCTCGAGCGCGAGGCGCGCAGGAAGTACCGCTCGAAGTGCCGCCTGGTCGAGGTGGCGAAGCTCGCCAAGGCCACGCGTCCGCTCGACGAGCGCTTCCTCGCCAAGGGGCCGGACATCGCCGGGGCGTTCGTGGAGTGGGCGCTGCCGCTCGTGGGCGAACTGCCCGAGGTCGCGCAGCTCGAGCCGGGACGCTGGTCGCCGCGTCCTCGCGCCCGCGATTGAGCCTCGGCGGCGGGAGCGCGGGCCTCTGCTAGGATCGGACGCATGCAGACGCCGTTCGCCCTCCTCGTCCCCTCCGCGATCCTCGCCGTCGCCGCCGTCGCCGCCTCGAGCGGCGCGCGGCAGGACCCCGCGCCCTCCGCCGCGCCCGCGTCCGGCCACAAGGTGTCCGGCAAGGTGCTCTACGACGGCCCCAAGCCCGAGGCCAAGCCGCTGTCGGTGACCGCCGAGCAGTCCAAGGGTTGCTGCGCCGACGGATCGAGCGTCGACGCGAGCGATCCCGCGCTCGTCGTCGACGAGAAGAACGGCTTGAAGAACGCCGTGGTGGAGATCGACGTCAAGGACGCCAAGGTGGTCGTCCCGAAGGATCCGATCGTCGTCGACCAGAAGAAGTGCGTGTTCGACCCGCATGTCGTCGTCGTGCCCGCGGGCGCCACGGTGCGCTTCCTGAACAGCGACGGCGTCGCCCACAACGTGCGCGCGCAGTCGCTCAAGAACGACTCGTTCAACAAGACCATGGCCCCGGGCGGCAAGGACGAAGTCGTCTTCGCCAACGCCGACAAGGTCAAGATCAACTGCGACTACCACCCGTGGATGAGCAATTGGGTGTACGTCACCGACAAGCCCTTCCACGCCTTGACGGCGGCCGACGGGTCCTTCGCCGTCGACGGCGTCCCGCCCGGCACGTGGAAGGTCAAGATCTGGCACGAGACGCTGGGCCGCGGCGAGGGCGAGGTCGTCGTCGGATCCGACGGCAAGGTCGCGGCGCTCGAGCTGAAGCTGGCGCCGAAGAAGAAGAAGGCCTGAGGCCGCCGCGGGCGCCTGGCGCCGGGTCCGCTCAGCCCGCGCCGCCCTGCTCGCGGAAGCGTTGCACGGACTCGCCGACCGCGAGCAGCGCTTCGTCGGGGCGCCATGCGTGCAGGGTGCGCGCCGTCGCCACCAGCAACTCGTGGTCGAGGTGCGCGTACTTGCGCTCCTCGTCGGCGAGGCCCTGCGCGCGCAGTGCGATCGAGCGCTCCACCACGGCGAGGATCTCGTCGCGGGCGGCGCCCTGCAGATCCATCGCCTTCGCCACGGCGGGCACGAGGTGGGCCGCGTAGGCGGTCGGCAGGCCGTGCTTGGCGCACAATGCCGCGAGCAATGCAGGTGAGTCCATGGAGCGGATGAGGAGGGCCGGGGGGGGCTCGCGCCGCGGAGATCGCGACACGAAGGAAGACTAGCCCCTGCCGCACCGCGTGCCGGCGGATTCGGGGATCCGGCGCGCCACCGAACGCGCTTCGGCGGCCTAGATCTCCACCGAGCCGCGCGCGGACTGGACGAACTCGGAAAGCTCTTCCACATCGCGCACCAGGAGGCCCAGCGCGCGCAAGGCCTCGCGGTCGAACACCTCCATGGCCGCCGCGGATCCGTGCCGCTCGGAGGCGTGCACGAACTGGTTGCAGCGCTCGACCAGCAGCGCAGCCGGTTCCGCCAAGGTGCGCTCGCGCGACGCGTGGTGCAGCAGGATGGCGCCGCAGACCTGCGCGGGCAGGCCCCAGCGCGTGGCCACCACGTGGCCCACTTCGGCGTGGTCGAAGCCCAGCGCCTCGCGTTCCACCACCACGAGCTCGACATCGCGCGCGAGCGCCGCGGCGACCAGCTCGAGATAGCGCTCGCGCAGGTTGTCGAGCAGCACGACCTTGCCGAGGTCGTGCAGCAGGCCGCAGGCGTGCAGCTCGTCGGGCGCGAGTCCGATCGCGCCGCGCGCGCGCTTGCCCGCGAACTGGCTCGCCTGCGCGCACAGGATCGAGTGGCGCCACAACGCGTCCAGGTCGAAGGGGCCGTGCGCGAGGTGGTCGAACTGGCGGATGACCGAGGCTTGCGTGACAACTCCGCGCAGCACGCGCACGCCCAGCACCGACGCGGCGTGCCTCGTCGAGACCACCTTCTCGCGCAGGCCGTAGAAGCTCGAGTTGGCGATCTTCAGCACCTTGGCCGCCAGCGGAGCGTCCTCCTCGACCACCGCGGCGATCTCGCGCACGCCGGCGTCGGGTTGCTCGAGCAGCTTCTGCAGTCGCTGCACGACGCTCGGCAGGGTCGGGATGGTGAAGTTGCCCGACAGGACGGGCGAGCCGGGTTGGATGGCCATGCGTGGTGCGCGGAGCCCGCGGGGCGGGTGGTGGTCCGCTGGGCCGTGATCGGGCGCGACGCGAGTCGATCTTGAGCGTCCGTCGCCTCCCCCGGGCCGCGTGGCGGACTCGCGGGTCGCGCGGCCCCGTCGTCGGGAAGGTCGACGACCCGCCGCTTCAAGCGCGAGCCCGCGCGCGTCCGATGTCCTTGGCGACGGCGCCAGCCCCGGCGCCGCGAGCGTCGCCACCCCGGCGCGCCGCCCCGCGAAAGTCCTTCCATGCGCCCGATCACGGTGTTCCTCGCGTCAGGCCTGCTGGGATTCGTGCTGCAGTCGCCGTGCGCCTCGATCGTCGAGGCCGGCACGGCCCGTCGCATGGAGGTCGAGCAGCTCGTGCAGTCGTGCGACGACGCGATCGAGGCGCGCGTGCTCTCCAAGCGCGCGGCGCGCGATGCGCGCGGGCTCGTCGTAGGCGAGCACATCATCGAGGTGTCGCGCGCCTTCGTGGGCGCCGAGCGCGGACTCGTGTCGGTGTCCCTGCCCGGCGGGGTGCTGCCGGACGGCTCGGGCATGGTGCTGCCGGGCATGCCGCGGCTCGAGATCGGCGGCGAGTACATCCTCTTCCTCTCGCGCCCCGACGAGCACGGCATGCGCATGCCCACGGGCCTCGCGCAGGGCGCCTTGCGCGTGGTGCGCGACGCGCGCGGCGGACGCCGCGTGGCGCGCGAGCTCGACGGCCTCGCCTTGCTCGAGGGCGGCGCGCTCGCGCCCGCCGAGGAGGGTTCGGAGTCCGACTACGCCGCGCTGGTGGCGCGCATCGAGGCGGCCAAGGCGACGCGCGCCGATCGCGGCGCGGGAGGCCGCTAGCGTGCGCTCGACGAGCGGACGCAAGCTGCTCGCGGTCGCGGCGGTCGGCCTCTTCGCCGGCGCGGTCGCCGGCCACCTGCGACTGGTCCACACGGGCACGGGCGCGGCGCTGCGCTGGTCCGATCCATCGTCGGTGCGCTTCGTCGTGTCATCCACGGGCAGCGCCGACATCGCCGACGATTCGGAGACCACCGCGGTGCGCCTCGCCGCGCGCGCCTGGAACGAAGCGCCAGGTTCGAGCGCGCGCCTGGTGGAGGCGACCTCCGCCTCGCAACGCGCGCGCACCGACTGGCAGAGCGACGACCTGCACCTCGTGTGGTTCGACGAGGCCGGGACTTCGGGCTTCTTCGCGGGCGGCGGCGTGGTGGCCGTCACGCCGATCTGGTTCAACGCCTCGGGCGTGATCACCGACGCCGACGTGATCTTCAACGGTCGCGACTGGATGTTCACGACCTCCGGCCAGACGGGCCGCTTCGACGTGCAGGACGTCGCCGCGCACGAGCTCGGCCACCTGCTGGGGCTCGACCATTCGCCGCATTGCGCCGCGACCATGTACCCCTACGTCGACACCGCGATCACGTCGCACAGGAGCTTGTCGACGGACGACGCGGGCGGGATGCGCCATGCGTACCCGTCGCGACCGCACGCGACCATCTCCGGCGTCGTGCGCCGCGCCGGGGGCGGAGCGATCGCCGGCGCGCACGTGGTCGCGCGCGCGCTGGACGGCACGCCGCGCGGCGCGACCCTCTCCGCCTCGAACGGCGACTTCGCCATCCGCGGACTCGACGCGGGCTCGTGGGAGATCTACGCCGCGCCGCTCGACGGACCGGTGGTCGTCGGGAACCTCTCGACGACGAGCGCCGTGCAGGTCGACTTCGGGGCCACTCCCCTGGGCGTGCACCAGGTCGCCGCGGGCGCGACCACCTCGATCGGCGCACGCACCCTGGCCCTCGACCATTCCGTGGTGCTGGGCCGCGCGTGGGACGACTTGCCCTTGCGGTTGGCTCCCGGCGTGCCGCGCGCGTGCAGCTTGTCGGGCTCGGGGCTCGCGCACGGCTCCACGCTGGAGTCGAGCCGCTCCGATGTAGCCATCTCGAACGTCTCCTGGTTCGGTTCCGCCGTGTCGTTCGTCGCGACCGCGGCCCCGGGCGCGGAGCTCGGCCCGGTCGACCTCGAGGCGCGCACGACGCTGGGCGAACTCGCCGTCGCCACGGGCGTGCTCGACGTGTCGCCGGCGAACCCGCAGGTGCTGTCGCTTTCGCCCGCGCAGGCCTCGCCCTCCGGAGGCGCCTCGATCCTCGTGCAGGGATCAGGCTTCCGGCCGGGTTGCGTGGTCGTCGCGGGGCCGCACATCTACGCGCAGGGCGACGGCTTGCAGTACATCGACGACACGCGCCTGCGCATCGAGCTGCGCGCCGACCAGCCCGGCGCGCGCGACGTGGTCGTGATCGACGAGAGCGGAGTCGAAGGCCGCAAGGACGACGCGCTCCTCGTCGCCGCGACGCCCTCGATCGAGGTCGTCTTCCCCGCCGCCGGCAGCGCGGAGGGCGGCACGCTCGTCCACGTGGTCGGCGTCGACTTCGAGGCCGGCTCGAGCATCTCCATCGACGGCGTGGTGCAGGACGAGATCGAGCTGGTCGATGCGCGCACGCTGAGCTTCCGCACGCGACCGGCTCCGGCCGGCGGACCGTACATGCTCGAGTTGCGTTCCCCCTCCGGCCAGGTCGCCAGCGGCGCGTTCCTGTTCCACTCGAGCCCGGATCCGAGGCTGTCGTCGATCTCGCCCGCCTCGGGACCCAGCTCGGGCGGCGCGCTGGTCTCGATCGAGGGGGAGAACCTCCCGACCGAACTCGAAGTGGTCTTCGGCGCCGATCCCACCACGGGCGAGGGCGGCGTCGCGGCGGTGATCGCCGCGCGCCAAGGCGGCGGGTTCGTGCAGGTCGAAGCCCCTCCCGGTCCGCCGGGCGGAGCCTCGGTGCTCGTGCGCGATCCCTCGGGCACCTTCGTCGCGCTCGTGGCCGGCGCCTACACATGGGAGTCGTCCTCCTCCGGCGGCGGAGGCTGTTCGATCGCCGCCGCGCCCTCCGATCCGGGGCGCGGGGCGGCGGGCTTCGCGCCCGTGGTCCTGTGCGCCGCGTGGCTGTGGCTGCGCTCCAGGAGGCGCATGCTCGTCGCGACGCCCGTCGCGCGCTAACCTCGCGCGCACGGCGCGAGGACGCCGCAGCATGAACGAATCGAGGCACGCGCAACCCGTCATCGCCTTCGACATCGAGGTCGCCGGGTACTTGTGGGAGGAGGTCGACGAGACCACCCGCGGGTACCTGTTGTCGCGCGCGCGCGACGAGCACGACCGCGCGGCGGTGCCCGAGCGCACCGGCCTCTACCCCGGCCTCGGCAAGATCATCGCCATCGGCATGTGGCTGGTGCGCGAGGACCGCGGGATGATCCTGCTCGAGGGCGCGCACGCGCCGGAACGCGACTTCGAGCGCGTCAAGGATTCGAAGATCTTCCGCGGCGACGAGAAGCAGGTGCTGGAGCGGTTCTGGCAACTGGTCGGTCGAGCCTCGAGCGGTCGCGTGCCGCGCCTCGTGTCGTTCAACGGACGCGGCTACGACGCGCCGATGCTCATGATCCGCTCCGCGCAGCACGGGGTGCGTCCGACGCGCAACCTGCTGCCGAAGCGCTGGGAGATGCGCGACCACTGCGACCTGATGGAAGTCTTCAACTTCCAAGGCGCGACGCGCGAGTCCTACGGACTCGAATACTGGTGCCGCCGCTTCGACGTCGAGAGCCCCAAGGGTTCCATCGACGGCAGCCAGGTGGCGCGCGTCTACAGGCAGGGCCGCATCGAGGACATCGGCGAGTACTGCCTGCGCGACGTGCGCGCCACCTCCGAGCTGTACAAGCGCGTGGAGCCCACGCTGCTGCCGCTGCTGCTCGGGGACTAGGCGCGGACGGCGCTCAGCGCGCGCGCCCCAGCGAGTAGTCGACCAGGGCCCGAACCTCGTCGGCCTGCAGATGGTCGAGCAGCCCCGCGGGCATGCGCGACACCTTCCACGGCCGCTTGACGACGATCGAGGCCTCGTCGATCTCGACCACCTGGCCGCTCGGTTCGACCAGCCTCAGCGCGCCATCCCTGGTTCCCTCGACGCGCCCCACGTGGAGGTCGCCCTCCGCGGTCTGGATCTCCGTGTCGGCGTACTGGTCGGAGATCGTGCGCGAAGGCTCGAACAGGGAATCCAGCAGGTCCTCGACCCCGAAGCGCGAGCCCAAGGTCGTCAGGTCCGGCCCGCTCGAGCCGCCTTCGCCGGCGATGCGGTGGCAGGCGCCGCAAGTGGCGGCCTCCCACGCGGCGCGGCCCCGCGCGGCGCTCGTCGTGGCCGAGCCGTCGGCGAGCAGCCGGCGGACTTCGTCGCGGGTCCAGCTGCGCACGGGCGCCTTGCGCGGGGCCGCGGCGGGCGCGGCCTGCGCGCGCGCCGGTGCGCGGATCGCGTCCGCGAGGTGCGCCAGCTCCGCGGCGGGGATGGCCGCCACGAAGCGCTCGCGGATGCGCTCGGCGTACAGCTCCAGCGACTCGCCGCCGCGCATCCGCGGTTGGATCGTGTTCCACCTCTCGAGGAAGCGTCGCCGCAGATCGAGGCCGATCGGCCCGCGCGCCGCGGCGATGGCGTGGCCGAGGTGCAACTGTTCCTCCTGCTCCGGCTCGTCCTCGAGTCGCGCGACGAGGCGCGACAAGTTGCCGTCCCCGCCGAAATGGGCGAGCAGCGCGGCGAGGTCGCGATCGGCGCGCTCGTCGCGGCGGAACTCGAGGGCTTCGACCTGCGCGCGCAGCGCGGCTTCCTCCGCGCCGGAAAGCGGCGCCAACCTGAGGCAGGCGAGCTGCGCGAGGCGCAGCCAGTCGCGGCGCGCCTCGAGCGAGTCCCGCTCCAGCCGAGCGAGGTGCTCCAGCGCCAGCGCGCGACGCTCGGCCGGGAAGCGGCGCAAGGCGACGAGCACGAGATCGGCATCGGGCGCGCCCGCCGCCTCGACGATGGCGTCGAAGCGCGCCGCATCGGCGTGCTCGAGGGCCGCGCGCGCCGCGTGCGCGAGGTGGCGGTCGCCGCCGCGCAGCGCGGCCACCACGCCGCGCGCGTCGTCGGCCGACCAGGCGCGTCCCGGACCGTGCAAGCGCTCGAGCGCGCGCCGCGCGACCAGCGACTCGGAAGCGGGCGGAACGGCCGCGGGCGCGAAGCTCCCGCCTCCGCTCCAATGCGCGCGGTACACGCCGGAACGAGTGCGCCGTCCACCGGTGCTGATCCACAAGGCGCCGTCGGATCCGACGATGATGTCCGTGGCCGGGAAGGGCGTGCCGCGCAGGAAGGGGATGGCCGCGGCGCGCGAGCCGGCGCCGGCCTCGTGGACGTCGAGGGCCCAGATCGTGCCGAAGGACCAGTCGCAGGCGTAGAGCGCGCGCTGCCAACGCTCCGGCGCCGCGAGCCCGGTGCCGAAGGCGAGGCCGGTGGGGGAACCGCGCCCGAGATCGGCGGTCGAGGGCAAGGTGTCAAGCCAACTTGTCGGCCAGTTCGACGAGCCCGTGCGCCAGCCGAAGTCGGAACCAGACACGGCCTGCACGATCCTCACGGGCCTGTACCAAGGCGCGCCGACGTCCCACTCCATGTCGGAATCCCAGGTGTACAACTCGCCGCGCGCGTCGAAGGCCAGGTCGTAGGCGTTGCGGTAGCCCATCGACCACAGCTCGAAGTCGCGTCCGTCGTCGCCGACGGCCACGATCCAGCCGCCGGGCGCGCGGATGCCGTTGGCGTGGCCGCGCGGGTCCTCGATGGTGGGCACGAGGTCGTCCTCGGCCCACAGGCGGGGCACGCGGCTCGTCGCGCAATCCGGCAACTTCGTGTGGTTGCCGCCCACGATCCAGATCCGACCATCGGGACCCGTGACGAGGCCGTGCGGACCATGCTCGCCTCCGCCCTCGAACGCGCGCAACAGCCGCGGCGAGTCGGGCAGTCCGTCGCCGTCCACATCGTCGACGCGCCACAGTCCGGTGCGCGCGCCGTCGGAGCCTTCGGCCACGACGCAGTGCAACGCGCCGCCGTGCCACAGCAATCCGTGCGCGCCGGAGACCGCGGCGGGCACGCGCGCGAACTCCAGCGGCCGCGCGGCCATGCGCGCGCGCCAGATCGAGCCGTACTGGTCGGCCGCGTACAGGAATCCGCCCGGTGCTTCGCACAAGGCCACCCACGACCCCTGCGTGGCGGGATCGGGTTGGTGCACGAGCTCGATGGCGAAGCCCTCGGCCAGCTCGATGTCGTCGGCGCCGAGCGCCGCGGGGACTCGTGCATCGCTCGTGGCGCCGTCCTGGTCGTCGATCATGCCCCACGGCGCGACGCCCATGGCGCCGAACGAGTGGGCCGGCCCCGTGCGTCCGCGCTCGATGGAGGCCGGATCGAGCGACTCGATGTCGACCTCGCCCACCAGCGAGATGGAGCTGAACGAGGCGTCGCTGACGAGCCGCATGCGTCGACCGTCCGCCGCGGCGACGACCAGTTCGCACCACGCACCGGCCGGCCCGCCATCGTTCCTCGCCGCGAGCTGCAATGCGTTCGCGCCCTCGACCACGGCGCCCGTCGCGTCGGCGCCCGCCAGCCGGCTCCAGTCGTCGTGCACGAAGAGGCGCCGGCCGTTGATCCACGCCACCACATGGTTGTCGCCGCTGGCCAAGAGCCGCGCCCGCGCCGGGGCGAAGGGCACGACGAACTCGCGTTCGAGCAGCACGCTCTCGGACTGTCCCGGTTGCTCGCCGGCCCACAACCAATGCGGCAGCGGGCCGGGGAGCAGGTGCAGCTCGGCCGTGCCGTGGCCGATCTCGTCGAGCTTGGGCTCGTCGGCGGGCCCGAGGCGGCGCACCTTGATCGAGCGGTAGCGCACTTCCATCGGCGGACCCGCGTGCAGCTGCACGGCTACCAGGCCGCGCACGGCGCGCGCGGGATCGCGATCGACCGTCTCGCTGGTGCGCACGCCGTTGATCTCGAGCACGATCGTCCCGCCCACGGCCACGACGCGGTAGGTGTTCCAATCGTGGCGGCGCACGGCGCGCCGCTGCAGCTCCTTGCCGTCGGCGAAGCGACGCGCGTCCTTGCGCCCGTCCGCGAAGACGCAGCGTTCGCCGCGCGTCGTCATCACGCCGCGCCCGTCCTGTTCGTACAGGCAACCCGACCACGAGTCCCCGTCTTCGATGTCGGCCTGGGGCCCGGCCACCTGGTGGCCGCCGAGGTCCTTGCTGCGGAACTGGATGCCCGAGTTGCCGCCGACGACCTTGTACTCGGCCACCAGCTCGAAGTCCTCGAACTCGAGGCCGTCGCGCAGCAGGTACGTGGTCGCGTCGCACGGAGTCTCCTTCGTGCTGCGGCCGACGATGGCGCCGTCTTCGACCGACCAGAAGCGCGCTTCGCCGCGCCATCCCGCCAGGCCCTTGCCGTCGACGAGCTCGGTCCACTCCGACTGCGCTCGAACCGCAGGAGCGCACCAACACAGGAGGAGCTGCAGGCCGAGGAACAGGAGCTTGGAGTGTCGCATGGTCGGGACTTCGAACGAGCGCTGCCGGAGGGGTTCGGATGGAGGGAGAGATGACGCTATCATGCCCGCTTGGACCGGCCCGTGCAGCGGGCTTGGCGGCCATCCCCGGCCGGTGCCTTGGCACCGCGGGGCCGAGCCGCGCGAAGGAGACACCGTGAGCGCCGAGTACATGCCCATCCCCGCGGCCGACCGATCGCGGCGCGGCTCGAAGCAGAGCCCCGCCTGGGTCAAGTGGGCCTTCCTGCTGCTCGTGCTGGCCGTCGCTTGGCTGGCCTTCGGCGAAGGCATCGTCCAGCGCGCCGCGGAAGCGGGCCGGCCGCTGGTCAAGACCGCCCGGGCCGAGCAGCGCAGCGCAGGACAAGTCGCGGCGGCGTTGGGTGCATCGGCCAACGGCTACATCGTGGCCAAGAAGCGCGCCGCCCTGTCGGCCGACGCGCCCGGTCGCATCGTCGAGATGAACGTCGAGGAAGGTTCGGTGGTCGAGGCCGGCCAGATCGTCGCGCGCCTGTCCGCGGACGAGCACGCCGCCAACCTGCGGCGCGCCGAGGCGGAGGTGGAGGCGGCGCGCGCCACCGAGACGCGCGTGCGGCGCGAGTTCGACGCGGCGAAGAGCGCGGTGCAGAGCGCTCGTTCCGCGGTGCAGCCCTTGCAGCAGGACCTCGCGCAAGTCGGCGCGGCGCGCGCCTTGGCCGCCACGCTGCGCGAGCGGGCGGACAAGGCCCTCGCCGATGGCGTCGGGACGCGCGACGGCCTCGATCGCGCGCACGGCGAGTTGCAGGTCGCCGAGGCGCGCGTGGCCTCGGCCGAGGCGCGCATCGAGTCCGCCCGCCAATCGGTGGTCGAGGCGGAGGCGCGCATGGCGGCGATCGAGGCGGCGCAGTTGGAGGCCGCCAAGCGCGTCGACTCGGCGCTCGCGGGCCGCGACCTGGCGCAGGCGACCTTGGACAAGACGATGGTCAAGGCGCCCTTCGACGGCGTCGTCGTGCTGAAGGACGCCGAGGTCGGCGAGGTCGTCAGCCCCAACGTGGTCGGAGGCACGAGCGCGCGCGGCTCGGTGGTGACCATGGTCGACTTCGCCTCGCTGGAAGTGCAGGCCGAGGTGCCGGAGACCTCGCTCGCCAGCGTGTCGGAAGGCGCTTCGGCGCAGATCTACCTCGACGCGTGGCCCGATCGCGCCTATCCCGGCAAGGTCGACCGCATCTGGCCGACCGCGAACCGCACCAAGGCCACCGTCGAAGTGCGCGTGGCCTTCCTCGAGCGCGACGACAAGCTCCGGCCGGAGATGGGCGTGCGCATCGTGTTCGCGCCCAAGGACGCGCCTGCCGCCCCGACCGAGGCGCGCGTGCTGGTGCCCGCGGGCGCGTTGGTGCGCGCCGACGGCGCGCCCTTCGTGTGGCTGGTGGCGGGCGGCGCGGCGCGGAAGCGCGTGGTCGAGGTGGGCGAGGGTCGCGCGGGCAAGGTCGCCATCCTCTCGGGCCTCGAGGGCGGCGAAGTGGTCGTGCTCGATCCGCCCGCGGACCTCGTCGACGGCGCCATGCTGCGGTTCGAGGAGCGTTGACATGGGCGCCCTGATCGAACTGCGCGGACTGGTGAAGGGCTACTCGCGCGGCGGCGAGACGCTGCGCGTGCTCGACAAGCTGGACCTCGATCTCGAGGCGGGCGGCTTCTACGCGCTGATGGGACCCTCGGGCTCCGGCAAGACCACCCTGCTCAACCTCGTGGGCGGGCTCGATCGCGCCGACGAGGGCCGCATCGTCGTCGACGGCGAGGACATCGCCACGATGAGCGGGCCCGAGCTCGCCGAGTGGCGCGCGGAGCGCGTCGGCTTCGTCTTCCAGGGCTTCAACCTGATCCCCGTGCTGACGGCGCAGGAGAACGTCGAGTTGCCGCTGCTCCTGACGCGCCTGTCGCGCGCGCAGCGCAAGGAGCACGCCAAGTCCGCGCTCGAGCTGGTCGGCCTGGGCGATCGGCGCTCGCACAGGCCCGCCCAATTGTCGGGCGGCCAGGAGCAGCGCGTGGCGATCGCGCGCGCGCTGGTCTCCGACCCCATGCTGGTGCTGGCCGACGAGCCCACGGGCGACCTCGACCGCAAGTCGGCGGACGACGTGCTGGCCTTGCTCCGGCTGCTCAACGAGAAGTACGGCAAGACGATCCTGATGGTGACCCACGACCATGCCGCCGCCCAGCAGGCGCGCACCATCGTGCACCTCGACAAGGGAGGACGCCTCGGTCGCATCGAGGTGGTGCGCTGATCGTGCCTCCCTTCCAACTCGTCTGGCGCAACTTGACCAAGCGCAAGGCGCGCTTCCTGCTGACGGCGGGCTCGCTCGCCATCGCCATCTTCCTGCTGTGCCTGCTGCGCAGCCTCGTGGTGGCCCTCGAGGCCGGCGTCAAGGCCGCCGCCGCCGATCGCCTGATCGTGCAGTCGAAGGTCTCGCTCTTCGTGTACCTGCCGCAGTCCTACGGGACCAAGATCGCCTCGGTCGAGGGCGTCGAGCGCGTCATGCGCTGGAACTGGTTCGGCGGCTACTACCAGGATCCGAGCAACTTCTTCGCGCAGTTCGCCTGCGACCAGGACGAACTGCAGGCGATCTACCCCGAGATCCAGCTGGTCGACGGCGACTGGAGCGACTTCCTGCGCGACCGCAAGGCCTGCATCGTGGGCGAGGCGACGGCGAACAAGTACGGCTTCAAGGTGGGCGACTCGGTGCCGATCATCGGCGCCCTGTTCCCGAAGACCGACGGCACGACGTGGGACTTCCGCGTCGCCGGGGTGTACAAGTCGACCAAGAAGAACGTCGACGACGCGACGCTGTTCTTCCACTACAAGTACCTCGAGAACGCGCTCGACTCCGGCGAGGGCAGCGGGCCCGCGGGCGTGGGCATCTTCGTGGTCAAGATGGCGCCCGGCGCGGACCGCACCGAGGTCATGTCGCGCATCGACGCGCTGTTCGAGCAGGGGCCGCAGGTCGTGCAGACCACGACGGAAGCCGAGTTCCAGGCCCAGTTCGTGTCGATGATCGGCAACGTGCCGTTGTTCGTCTCGTCCATCGGCGGCGGCGTGATGGTGGCGATCCTGCTGGCCGCGCTGAACACGATGCTGATGGCCGCGCGCGAGCAGACGCGCGACATCGGGGTGCTCAAGGCGCTGGGCTTCGGCGACGGCGTGGTCGCGGGCGTGCTGCTGTGGCAGAGCCTCGCCTTGTGCGCGTTCGGCGGCGGCGCCGGCATCCTGCTGGCCGCCTCCACCGAGGATGCCGTGGCGAAGATGCTCGGCACCGTGTTCCCCGGCTACGAAGTGACGGCGGCCACCTTGTGGTCCGCCGCCGGGGCGACCCTGCTGGTCGGGCTGGTCGCCGGCGTCGGACCGGCGCTGCGCGCGCGCGGGTTGTCGGTGATCGACGCGCTGCGGAGGACCGGCTGATGGCCTTCGTGCCGCTCTCCTACAACCTGCGCAGCCTCGTTGTGCGGCGCACGGCCACCCTGCTGACGGTGCTCGGCATCGGCGCCACCGTGGCGGTCCTGGCCGGGGTGCTGGCCTTGCAGCAGGGGTTCGCCACGCTGTTCGTCGAGAACGGGCGCGACGACGTGGTGGTGTTCCTGCGGCAGGGCTCCACCAACGAGGGCGACAGCGTGTTCTCGCTCGAGCGCGCGCAGATCCTGATGAAGTCGCTGCCGGACATCGAGCGTCCCGCCGACGGTCCGCCGCTCGTCTCGGCGGAGATGTACCTCGCGGTGCGGCGCGAGAAGGTCGGCGGCGGCGAGACCAACGTGCCCATCCGCGGCGTGCAGCAAGGCACGTTCCTGATCCTCGGCGACGACATCCGCCTCGTCGAGGGACGCAACTTCGCGCCGGGCACGGACGAGGTGGTCGTGGGCTCGAAGCTCGCCGATCGCATCGCCGATTGCCGCGTGGGCGACACGCTCGTGCTCAACACGACGCCGTTCAAGGTCGTGGGCATGTTCGACCATCCAGGACCGTTCAAGTCCGAGATCTGGGGCGACCGCGACCGCCTGGCCGAGGCGTTGGAGCGGCCGGTGTTCAACCGCGTCGTCGCCAAGCTCAAGGCGGGCGTCGACCTCGACGAGTTGAAGGAACGCATGGAGTCCGACCCCCAGGTGCCGTGCAAGGTCATGACCGAGCGCGAGTACCTCGGCTCGCAGACCACGGCCTTCTCCTTCGTGCTGCGCGTGCTGGGCGCGTTCCTCGCCGCCATCATGGGAGTGGCCGCGGTCTTCACCGCCACGAACACGATGCTCGCCGCGCTGGCCGCGCGCACGAACGAGATCGGCATCCTGCTCTCCTTGGGCTTCAAGCCGTGGGCGATCTTCGCCTCGTTCCTGTTCGAGTCGCTCGTGCTCGGCCTGCTGGGCGGCGTCGTCGGATGCCTCATGGCGCTGCCCCTGAACGGCGTGGACACGGGCGCGATGAACTTCCAGACCTTCACCGAGGTGGCCTTCGCCTTCCGCGTCACGCCCCAGGTCATGGTCGTGGCGGTGGGATTCTCGCTGGCGCTCGGGTTGCTCGGCGGGGCCTTGCCGGCGTTGCGCGCGGCCTCGCTGCGGCCCACGCAAGCGCTGCGCCGCGACTGAGGGCCGCGCAGGATTCAGTCCTTCGAGCGTCGCCACGCGGCGATGGAAGGCGTGCCGGAGCCTTCGCCCAGGACCCGCGTGGCCTCCGCCAGCAGCGCGCGCTCCTCGCGCGGCACGAGATAGGCGCGCTCGCCTCCGCCCCGCAACCAGGACTCGGCGTCCGCGAGTTCGACCACGACCAGGTCGCGCCAGGCGCAGGCCGCGAGCGAGAGTTCGCTGTGCACCTGCGGCGGGACGGCGACGAGTTCGCCCGCGCTCGTCGCCTCGGCGCAGCGCGGCCCGAGCTCCGATGGCGCGGGGCGAGTCCAGTGTCCGCCCGCCGCGCGCCAGGCGATCCTCGCCCTTGGAGCGTCCAGTCCTCCCGCGAGGAGCGCGCGCAAGCCCGGTCGCGCGCGCGGAGGTTCCCTGGACGAATCGACGTCCGGCGCTCCTGCGCCATGCACGGCCGCGCGCGCCCAGCGCGCCTTCAGGCCGAGCTCGCAGGCCGATTCCAGCGCGAACCACGCGAGACCCGTCGCGGCCGCGAGGCGCGCCGCGCGCGGCAGTCGCCCGCCGAGCACGTCGCGCAGGCTGGCGAGGCCGCGCGGCATGCCGGCGACGAGCGCGCACGCTCCTGGCGCCATCGCCAGTTGGAAGATGCCTTGGTTGTCCTCGAGCGCGTGCCGCCCGAACCCCAGCATGTACGCCGACGCTCCGCTGCACAGCGCGAAGCCCGGCGCGAACGCGTCGATCCAGCGCGCCGAGGCTCCGTGCCACGCGCCAGGCTTCGACTCGCGACGCGCCGCGAGCGCCAACAGGCCCGCGACGAGGGGTGTCGCGACCAGCAACCACGCCAAGGGACCGTGCCAGTCGAGCAGGCTCCGCCACAGCGCGACCAGCTCGAGGGGCCGAGCCACCGCCAGCGCGCGTTCGAACGCGCCTCCGCCTTCCAGCTCGAGGCCGCGCGCCGCGGAGACGTGCAGCGCGAGCGGCGCGGCGCAGGCGAGGCCGCACGCGACGCCCATCCGCGTCGCGGCGCGCCAAGGGCGCTTGGTCGCGAAGACGAGCGCGATCCCCGGCGCGAAGAAGAGCGGCATCCAGGTCGTGCAACCAGCCAGCGCCATCCAAGCGATGCACGCGCCGTCGCCACCGATCCGCCACGCGGCGCGCCATGCCGCGCGCATGGCGAGCAGGATCGGCACGAGCGCCAGATGCTCGAAGTTCGGGTGCGAACCGTAGAGCACCTCCACGGGCGCCACGCAGAAGAGCGTCGCGCCCAGGCACGCGCCGAACTCGCCGGTGGCCGGCCTGAGGAACGAGAGCAGCAGCGCCGCGCCCGCCGCGTGCAACAGGAGGAACGGCAGGCGCACCATCCACTCGAGTCCGCTCACGCCCTCGCGCCGCTCCCATCCCGCGGGGGCGAAGCAACGCGTGGAAGCCCACGCGAGGAGCGGCGCGACCGGCGGATGGTTCGCGTACACCCAGGCGCCGTCGGGCGCGCGCCGCAGGTCGTCCGCGGAGATCCGCCCACCGTGGATGGCGATCGACGGATGGCCGCGATGCTCGAGCGCGCCGTGCGTTTCGTAGCCGCGCGCGGCGAGGGAGAAGAAGGCGCCTTGCCATCCTCCCATGCCGCGATCGAGCGGCTTGGCGAGGTCGACGAGGCCCACGCACAGGGCGAGGCAAGCCGCGAGCAGCGGGGCGAAGGCCGCGTGCCGCGCGATCCGCCCGCACGCCGCGGCCCACCGCGCGTTCCTCATCCCGCGTCCGGCCGCTCGAGGTGGTCGAGCAGGGCGACGAGCCGCTCCGGATCGGAGCAAGTCGCGCGACTCGCGCCGCCGCGGGACAAGTAGGCGCGCGGCGCCTCGACATCGCGGAAGTAGCTGGTCGCCGCCAGCCGCTCGGAGTCGTGGCGCGGATCGAGCGTGGTCGCGACGCGCCAGCGCAACGGACGGGCGAGCGTCGCGCGGCGCATGGCGCGCGCGCGGTCGTCGTCGCGCGCGCCCACGACCACGACCGACACGGCCGGCGCGAGGGCCAGTTGCGTCGCCAAGGCGTGCTCCGCCGCCGCCAGCCCGTGGCGCTTGTGCTCGCCGGCGAAGGCCTCGAGCACGCGCAATGCGCGTTGCTCGTGGCGCTGGTCGCCGCCGTGGCGCGCGAGCGCCAGCAACGCGCGGGCCATCGCCGCGTTGTCGCGCAGGCTCCGGCGCCGCGGCGCCTGCGGGTGGCGCGCGAAGAGCGTGGCCGGTTCGTCGGCGAAGGCGCCATCGTGCTCGGACAAGTCGACTTCGGCGCGGCGCGCCACGTCCTCGGCCAGCGGCAGGCGCGAGTTGTCCCCGCTCCACGCGGCTTCGTCGACCACGGCGCGGATGAAGCACGCGGCGTCGGCGAGCCGTCCCGGCAGGTGGGCCTGCCCGTCGTGCCAATGGTGGACGCCGCGCTCGTCGAGCATGCGCGCCGCCACGAATTCAAGCGCGCCGCGCGCCAGCTCGGCGGCCTCCTCGTGCCCGAACACGGCCGCGGCTCGCAGGAGCGCCGACGCGCAGGCCATGTTCGCGTCGGCGTGCACGATCTCGTCGCGTCGCGCGCCGCCGCCGTCCGCGGGCGCGATCGATCCGACGAAGGCGCCGCCACGCGCGTCGAGCAGGTCGCGGCGCAGGAAGGCCACGATGCCGCAGGCCGCGTCCGCCAAGGCCGTGGAAGGAGCGGTCGAGTGCGCGGCCGCGAGCGCCTCGAGCAGCTCCGCGTTCGATTCGAGCAGCTTCTCGGGGTGCGGCACGCTCCAGTCCGGGCGCTCGCACAGTCGATGGAAGCCGCCGCGCGCGCGATCTTGCAGCGGCGAGGCGCACAGGCGCTCGAGCTCCGCGCGACCGAGCGCGCCGGCTTCGGCGTCGCCCGCCTCGCCGCGCGCCAGCAGGAACAGCAGCAGGTCGGCGTGGGGGAACTTCATGCCGCGGCCGAATCCGCCGTGCCGCGGATCGAGCTGCTCGCGCGCCGCGCGCGCCAACGCGGCTCCGGAACCCGCGTCGATCGGGCCGCGGGCCGGAGCGACGCGCGTCCCGCGCGGGATCGGGGACCTGCGTCCCGCGTCCCAGGCGTCCTGCACGGCCGCCGCGCGCGCCAGCAAGGCCTCGCTGTCAAGGAAATTTGACAGATCGAGCAGCTCGCCCTCGTGGTCGATGAAGGCCAGCGCGGGCCAGCCGTCCGGCGCGTACTCGCGGTCCAGGTCGGGCCGCCGGTCCTTGTCGACCTGCACGCACACGAAGCGCTCGCCCAGCAGCGAGGCCACGCGTCCGTCCTCGAATTGCCTGTCCTGCCGCGCGCAGTGCGGGCACCAGGAGGCGCGCACGTACGCCAGCACGGGCACGCCGCGTTCGCGCGCCAGGTCGAAGCTCGCCCGTTCCCATTCCCGCCACCGCATGGCGAGGAGACTAGGGGGCGGCGCGCGCGCGCTCAACAGCCGCGGTGCTTCAGGAATCGGCGTCGGCGAGCAGCGCTCCCGGCAGCGCCACCGACTTCCAGTCGAGCTGCGGGCAGTCGCGGTACAGCTGGTCGAGCTGGTAGTACTCGCGCGCCTCGGGCTGCAGCACGTGCACGACCACGTCGATGTAGTCGAGCAGCACCCACCAGCCGAGCTCCGCGCCCTCGGCCTTCGAGTGCGTCTCGCCGAGCTGCTTCAACCGCACGTGCAGCTCGTCGTGGATGGCCTTGACGTGCGGACGCGACAGTCCGGACACCACCACGAAGTAGTCCGCGACGCGCAGGGCCTCGGACACGTCGTAGACCTTGATGTCCACGGCCTTCTTCTGGTCGGCGAGCGCCGCGACGCACGCGGCTAGCAACTTGGCTTCGATGGGGGGCTCCTTGCGGACCAGTCTAGCGCCGCTCCGCGCCCGCGGCCATGCGCGCCTTGCGGCCGCGCCACCAGCGCCAGGTGAAGATGCCCACCACCAGCACCAGCACGGAGTACAGCACGGTGTGGTTGTACGAGGAGACCTTGGCCGCCGCCGCGGCGAGGTCGTCGCCGATCTGGTCGAAGACCTTCCACGCGATCCAGATCGAGGTGGGCACGCTGATCACGATGCCCGCCATGTCGAGCAGGAAGAAGCGCCCGTAGCTCATGCGCAGCGTGCCCGCCACGAAGTAGCCGGGCAGGCGCAGCCCGGGCAGGAAGCGCAGGGTGAAGACGGCCCAGTTGCCGTTCTCGGCGAAGCGGCGCTCCAACTCGGCGAAGCGCTCGGGGTGCAGGATGCGCGCCACCCACTTGAGCTTCAGCGCGGCCAGCCCGTAGCGGCGACCCAGCCAGTAGGGGATCGAATCGCCGCCGATGATCGCCGCCGTGCAGACCAGCGTGATCCACACGAAGTCGACCTTCTCCTTGTGGCACAGGAAGCCGCACCCGATGAGGGTGATCTCCTCGGGCATGGGCAGGCCGATGCCGCACAGGAGCAGCACGATGAAGGGCGCCCAGTGCGGGTAGTCCACGAACCAGCCCACCAGGAACTGGAGCACGCGTTGCAGGAGGTCGGCGAGGATCGCGATCAAGCGGCGGAGATCTTAGCGAGGCGGAGACCGATCGACGCCCATGGCCTCGTCCGCGCGTCGCAGGGCGGCCTCGGCGGCCTCCGCGGCGTGGGGCAGGCCCTCGAGAGCGGCCGCTCCGAAGCGCTCGGCCGCCCTGGACCAGGCCTCGCCCGGCGGCAGGCCGGGCCACAAGAGCGGTTCCTGCGCCAGGGCCACCCAGATCGCGCCTTGGCGCAGGGTCAACTGCGCTGGGTCTTCGACCCGGCTCCGACCCGCTTCGAGGAAGGCCAATGCGCCGCGCAGCCAGGCGATGCGTTCCGAGTCGTCCGGCGTGCGCTCCAAGGTGCCGCGTTCGAAGGCCAAGTGGTGGCCCCAGTACAGCCAGCCCGAGGTGTCGGTGGGGTCGAGCTGCAAGGCCGTCTCGGCGCGCCGCAGGGCGAGCCCCAATCGACCATCGCGCACGGCGGCATCCACCAGCACCCATTGCGCTCGCGCCGCTGGTCGCGCCAGCGGCCCGAACGCCCGCGCCATCAGGCCGCGCCCGTCGTCTGGTCGCTTGGCGAGCAACGGCGTGGCGGCCAGCATCGCCGCGAGGCACATGGCCCACGCGGGCGGCAGGCCGCGAGCGAGGCGCCGGATCACGCGTGGTCCTCCGTGCGCGGCGCGCCCGTCTTCGCGGCGCGCGCGGGCCCCGCGAAGCGCCAAGCTCCCAGCACGACGCCGCCCGCGCCGAGCAGGAGTCCATCGGCGATCTGCCATGCGTCGCCGCGCGGAGGCAGGCGTCCTTCGCGCACGAGCGAGAGGCACGCGCCAAGGTCGGCGCCCGCCAACCAGGAGGGCTCGAACCAGAAGCCCGCGGCCCACCAGGCGGAGAGCGTGGTGGCGCCGGCCAGCAGGGGCCGCATCCACGCCGCCGCGCCTGCCGCGAGGCCGCAGATGGCGCACATGGCCGCCATCGCGCGCCACCACAGCTCGAGGCTCGCCAAGCGGACGCTCTCGGCCGCGCCTTGCCACCGCGCGCCGTCGAGCAGGTGCACGCGCGCCCCGGGCTCTTCGGTCCTGAGCGCGACCGAGAGCGGCGCGCCGGAGGGCAGCGCCAGCACGGCCTCTCCTTGCAGCGCGAGCGAGAGTCGGCCGCGCGTCGTTCCGCCGGGCGTGCGCGCCTCCCAGGCCACCTGCGTCGCCGCTCCCGCGCCGCTCGCGAGTCCCAGCGGCAGGAGCAGCGCCTCGGCCGCGTGCGGCCGCGGATCGACGAGCACGAACTCGAAGCCGCGCTCGTCGATCCAGCGCCCGGAAGGCGCGGGCGCAACGTCGAGGCTGCGCGCGGCGACACCTTCGACGCGCGCGCCCGACTCGATGGCCGCAGTCGCGAGGGCGAGCGCGAGCACGCCCGCCGCGGCGATGCCCGACGCGGTGGCGCCCAGGACGACCAGCGGGCTCGCGCCCGCGGCGAGCAACAAGGGTCGTTCGCGTCCCAGCGCGTCGTGGGCCGCCCCCGCGGCGAGCCAGGCGAAGGTCGGCGGCAAGGCGACGACCACCAGCCACCACGCGCCGTGGCGCGCCAGCATGTCGGCCTCCAACGGAACCGCAGGAGCGCCGGCCTGCGGCACGCCGGCGCGATCGAAGGCGGCGTGCGCCCACCACGCGACGAGGAGCACGAGCGCCAGCACCGGCCAGCGCGCGCAGCGCAGCGCTTGCAGTCGCGCCACCGCCCACCAACCAGCGTTGCTCACGCCTGCTCCCGCCGCAGGCGCGCGTACAAGCCGAGCAGCCCGTCGTGCGCGACGAGTTCGCCCGGTGCTCCACGCGCCGCGACGCGCCCGTCGAGCAGCACGACCAGCTCGTCGGCGCCCGCGCCCAGGTCGGCGGGCAGGTGGGACGCCGCGACGATCGTGGCGCCGCGCGCCTTGGCGCGCGCGAGCAGCGCCGCGTAGGCCTCGAAGCCCTCCGCGTCGAGTCCGGCCGTGGGCTCGTCGAGCAGCAGGAGCTCCGGTTCGTGCAGGAACGCCTGCGCCAGGGCGAAGCGCTGCACCATGCCGCCGGAACCGCGCGCGATGGCCAGCCGCGACTGCCGCGCGAGTCCGACCTCTTCGAGCATCGCCTCCGCCCGCTGGCGCGCCGCGCGTCCGAGGCCGCGCAGCGCGCCAGCCAGCTCCAACGCGCCGAGGAAGGACAGATCCCCCGGCCACGCCGCGGCCTGCGGGCAATGTCCGATCCGGCGCGCCACCGCGGAGTCGCGCGGGTCGCCGCCGAGCACTTCGAGCCTGCCCGAGCGCGGCGCCTCGAGTCCGGCGCAGAGCTTGAGCAGCGTGCTCTTGCCCGAGCCGTTCGGGCCGGCGAGCGCCAGCACGCGGCCGCGCGCGCATTCGAAGTCCAACGCGCGCAATGTCGGCGCGGCGGCGCGGAACAGTCCGCGCGCGTAGGCGTGCTCCAGCTGGTGGACGCGGATGGCGGGCGAATCCAACACGGGCGGGAGTCTACCCTCGCGGCGGCGCCGCCCAGGCGAGCCGCGGGAACCTGCGTCGGAACTCGGCGAGCTCGTCGGGCAAGTCGCGCAGCAATTCGAAGTCGGCGAACTCGAAGCCGGGAGCCACGGAGCACGAGACGAGGCTGCCGGAGCCGAGGCTGCGCGCCATCTGCCAGGCGCCGCCCGGCACCACGTGATGGGGTGCCGCCGCGGAGGCCAGCTGCACGCGCTCCGCCTTCGACAGGTCGCGGTGGACGATGGTCAGCTCCAGCGGCGCGCCGTCGCAGTGGATCCAGGCTTCGTCGCCCGCCACGCGATGCCACGCGCTCGTCTCGCCCGCGAAGAGCGCGTAGTGGATCAGGGTCGTCGCCGGGCGCAGGCGTCCATCGGCCGTCGTCACGCGCTCCGTGGAGCGGAAGGTCTCGCGGTACCAGCCGCCTTCGGGATGGGGCGCGAGTCCCAGTCGTTCGATCCAATCGCGGCCGGAGTCCTGCATGCGCGGCGGTCCCTCGGGGCGCAGTCTACGTGGGACGGCCGCCGGATTGGAGGCGCGACCACGGCCCGGCCGGACCGCGCCTCCAAGCAGGCCATCCCATGCGGTCGCGCAGCTTCCTACGCTGTCGGGGGCCATGGCCACGCAAGGATCGACGCACCAACTCGAGTTCCTCTCCGGTCCGCTGCAGGGCCGCTCCGTCCCGTTGCGGTCGGCGATGGTCGTCGGCCGGCTCGCGGGCGAGTGCGACCTGGTGGTCGCCGACGCCAGCGTGTCGAGGCGCCACGCGCGGCTCGAGTTGGCGCCGGAGGGCTTGCGCGTGGTCGACGAGGGTTCGCGCAACGGCGTGTGGCTCGGCGCGAAGCGCGTGTCGGAGGCCATGGTGCGATCCGGCGAGGAGTTCAAGCTCGGCGAGGTGCGCGTGGCGTACCGCGCGGCCGCTTCGGTGGCGGAGCCCGGGTCGCCGCGGCTCGACCTCGATCTCGAGCTGCCGGACATCGACCTGCCGGAATTGGAACTGCCGGAGCCGGATCGACTCGGGGCCGCCTGGCCGGCGTCCGCGGCGCCTGCGCGCGCCTCCGCGCCCCCGGCCGCGTCGGATGCGCAGCCGCCGCTCGCGCGTCCGACGCCCGCGCGCGCATCCGAGCGGGCCTCCGCGGCGGCGACCCGCGGCATCCTGCAGTACTCGCGCCACGAGCAGTCCGCGGGCTCGGGTTGGGCGCAAGGTGATTTCGCGCAGCTGCCCGCCTGGATGAAGGCCGCGGCGATCGCCCTCGCGCTGGCCGTTTTCGCGTTCGTGTTCGCGCTCGCCTTCAAGGGCGGAGCTTGGCTGCGCGGAGCCGGAGGCGCGTCCGCGTCCGAGGCGCAGGTCGAGGATGGTTGAGTGCGGCCGCCTTCCGCCCTCGGAGTCTGTCAAAAATATTTGACAGGCTCCGAGGGCGCTCCTGCGCCGTCCCTGCGCCGTCCCTACGCCGGTCCGGGCGCGACGGCGCGGGTCCAGCCTTCCACGAGGCGTTCGGCGCAAGCGTCCCAGGTGCGCGGCGCGGCGCGGCGGCGCGCCTCCCGCAGGTCGCGGGGTGGACGCGCGAGTTCCGCGCGCAAGGCGCGGGCGCAGGCCTCGGCGTCTTCGGGCGCGAAGCGTCCGGCGAGCGGGGCGATCTCCGCCAAGGCCGGGATGTCGGCCACGCACAGGGGCGCTTCGGCCAGTTGCGCCTCCAGCGCGACGAGCGAGAAGCCCTCGACGAACGAGGGCACGCACACGACCCCGGCCGCGGCGTGCAAGCCCGGCAGTTCGGACTCGGCCGCGACGCCGCGCCACTCGACGCGCCCATCCACTCCCAGCTGCCGCGCCAAGGCGGAGAGGCGCTGGTCCTCGCCGTCCTTGGCGGCCCCATGCACGACGAGCCGCGGCAGCGCCGGATCCACGGCCAAGGCGCGCAGCACGACCTCCAGGTTCTTGCGTCGTTCGACATGGCCGACCACGAGGATGGGAGCCCCCGCGGCCGCCGCGCGCGGCAGGGGCGCGAAGTGGTCGCCGCCGTTGCCCACGAGGTGGATGCGTTCCGGCGGCACGGCCAGCAGGTCCGCGATGTCGCGTCCCACCGCTTCGCTGACCACCATCCACAGGGCCGCCCGGCGCTTGGCGCGCGCGTACGCGGTGCGCGCCGCCAGCCGCCGCGGCATGGTCGACACGCGCGGATCGAGGCCGCGCAGGTCGTGCGCGAGTACTGTCAAAGGAACTTGACAGTCCGGCGGCGGCAGGTGGGCCGTGTGCACCAGGTCGAACGGCCGTCCGGCGCGTTCGGCCTCGCGCAAGGCCCGGGCGCACTCGCGCGCCTCGAGCGCCGCCCGCAGCACGACGGGGCGCGCGGGCGTCGAGCCGGGCAGCACCTCGACTCCCGGCAGGTCGAAGGCCGGCGGCTCGCGTCCCGCCAGCACGGCGAGCGCGCCGCCACGCTCGGCCAGCAGTCGCGCCGCGCGCGGCAGGATCTCCGCGTTGTGGCGGCGCACCCCTCCCATGGGCTGGCCCAGCACCGCGCCGAGCACCAGCACGCGCGGCGCGCGGTTCAGGCCAGCGACAGCCATGCCTCCTCCATGCGGCGCGCGCTCTCGTCCCAGCCGCGCCGCGCGGCGACGGCGAGCCGCGCGGCGACGCGCGCCGGATCGTCGCGCTCCTCGAAGGCCTGCGCGAGCGCTCGCCCGAGCTCGTCCGGCGCGCGGGACGCCGCGACCACGCCGCCTTCGCCGGCCACTTCGGCCTGCGCGCTGCCGGCGGGCACCACCACGGGCACGCCGCGCACGAGCGCCTCGAGCACGGGCAGGGACCAGCCTTCGCTCAAGGAAGGCACGGCGACGCAGGCCGCGTGCTGCACCAGGGCCTCCATGGAGCGCTCGTCGACCACGCCCAGCGCGCGCAGTCGAGCCCTGGGCGGCGTCGCGCCCACCGGTCCGACGCCCGTGACCGCCACTTCCAACCCGCGGAGCGCGGGCGCGGCGCGACCATCGAGCGCGGCCAAGGCCGCCGACGCCAGCTTCTTCGGCCGCGCGCCGCCGGGGACCAGCACGTACCCGCGCGCCCGCAGGCCCAGCGCCTCGACCAGGGCCGCGTCGCGCTCGACTCCCGGGGCGACGCCCCACGGCACGACGGCGAGTCGCGCGGGTCGGCAGTGCTCGCGCAGCTCCGCGGCCACCGTCTCGGTCATCGTGACGACGAGGTCGGCCACGCGCGCCCCGAGCCGCGCCCACAGGCGGTGGCGCAAGCCGGCGTTCTCGCCTTCCCCATGCAACCATGGCAGCTCGTGCACGGTCTGCACGCGCCGGCAGGGCGCCCACAGCGGGAAGGCGCTGGTGAAGGAGTGCAGCGCGTCGAGTCGGGCCGCGGACGCGATGCGCGCCAAGTCGTGGTGGCGCCACCTGCGCACGCCGCGGCCGGGCGGCGGGGGCAGGCGCACGACCTCGACCCGGCCGCGTCGCTCCAGCGCCGCGCACAGTTGGAGCGCCGCGCGTGCCACGCCTGGCGACGCATGGCCGGCGGCGGGGGATAGGTCGAGTCCGATGCGCACCGTGGAGGTCGTCGGGCGCACGCGCCCGAGTTCTTGTATACCACTAGGCCATGAGAACCATCCTCGCCGCCCTGTGCCTGGCGCTGGGCTGCGCCTCCTGCTTCCTCGCGCGCGATTCGACCAACGAGCCCTTGGCGCGGCGCGACTTGTCGAAGTTCGTCGTCGGCACGAGCACCGCGCAGGAGGTGGCCGCCGCCATGGGCGCGCCCAACGAGGTGGTGCAGCTCGGCCGGCGCAGCGCGTGGCGCTACGACCACAGCAACGGCAAGGTCGCCGGACTGACCTTGTTCGTGGTGACCTTCGTCAACCGCGACACGCGCACCGACCGCGTGTGGTTCTTCTTCGACGAGCAGGATCGGCTCTCGCACATGGGGTCGAGCTTCGAGGCGGCCGACGCCGATTGGGCCATGCCATGGCAGGACTTGTCCGGTCGCTGATGCTCGCGGCGGGCTGCGCCGCGTGCGTGCAGCTCGACTGGTCGCGCGAGCGCATCGGACTGCGCCCGACCGACGCGGAGGTCCACGCCCTCGTGGCCGGCGCCGACGACATGGAGGACGCGCTGCGGCGGCTGGGCGCGCCCCTCGAGGCGTGGGAGCTCCCGAAGGACGGCGTGGCCCTCGCCTGGGGCGGGCTCGAGCAGGAGGAACTCGGCGTGTCCGTCTCGGTGCCGCTGCAGAAGGGCCTCGACGCCCAGTTCGACTACAGCGACGCGCAAGCCCTCGTCCGCGGGCACGTGCTCTTCTTCGACGGCGACGGCACGCTGGTCGCCACGGCCGAAGGCTTGCTCGACGACCTGCGCAAGCAGAGCGAGAGGCGCCCGGCCAGCGTCGAATGACCCCCGCGCCAGGAGACGCCATGGATCGCACGATCGCCACGACCTGCCCGCTCGACTGCGCCGACGCCTGCGGAGTGCTCGCCGAGGTCGGCGCGGACGGCACGCTGCTGCGGCTGAAGGGCGATCCGCGCCACGGGCACTCGCGCGGGACCTTGTGCGGCAAGACCATGCTGTACGGCGAACTGCTGTCCTCGCCGGAACGCGTGCTGCATCCGCTGGTGAGGAAGGGCGGCCGACTGGAGCGCGCCAGTTGGGACGAGGCGCTCGATGTCGTGTGCGAACGCGTCTCGCGCCTGCGGCCGGCGGACATCCTCGCCTTGTGGTACGGCGGGACGATGGGCCTCGTGCAGCGCAAGTTCCCGTTGCGCGCCATGCACGCCCTGGGCGCGACCTTCCACGACGGCGGCGTGTGCGATGCAGCCGGCCAGGAGGGCTACGCGGCGGTGCTCGGGCGCTGCATCGGCCCCGACATCGAGGAGGTCGAGCGTTGCGACCTGGTCGGATTGTGGGGTTGCGACGCGGCGCGCACCGTGCAGCACATCCAGGCGCCGCTGCGCCGCGCGCAGCAGGCGGGCGCCGGCTCGTTCGTCGTCGACATCTGGCGCACGGACACGATGAAGGACGTCGAGGCGCGCGGCGGCGAGGGCTTCGTCGTCCGTCCGGGCAGCGACTCGATGCTCTGCCTCGCGTTGGCGCGCCTCGCCTTCGAACGCGGCGTGGTCGACGCGGCGCGGGCGCGGGCGGAGTGCCTGGGCCACGACGAGTTCGAGGCGCATGTCCGCCGCGGCCACGACCTCGGCGCCTGCGAGCGCGCCACGGGGCTCGCGCCCGAGCGCGTGCTGCGCCTGTTCGACTTGCTGTCCCGCGCGCGCGCCCCCTTCATCAAGTCCGGCATCGGCTGGACCCGTCGCAGGAACGGCGCGATGGGCATGCGCGCGCTGGCGTCCTTGTGCGCGATCCTCGGCCACGCCGATCGGCTGCACTACGAGAGCTGGGAGCACTTCCAGCTTCCCGAGGACTGGATCATGCGTCCCGACCTTCGTCCGGCGGCGACGCCGCTCGTGCACACCAGCCAGGTCGGCATCGGGCGCACGCTGGAGGCGGGCGCCTTCGGCGCGGCCTTCGTGTGGTGCCACAACCCGGCTGTGGTGCTGCCCGACTCCAACCGCGTGCGACGCGGGTTGGCGCGCGACGACCTCTTCGTCGTCGTGCACGAGCAAGTCATGACCGACACGGCGCGACTCGCCGACGTCGTGCTGCCGGCGACCTGCTTCCTCGAGCACCACGACGTGTACCGCAGCTTCGGCCATCGCCGCATGCAGCGCGCGCGGCCGGCCCTCGCGGCGCCCGCCGAGGCGCGCAGCAACGTGCAGACCTTCGCCGCCATCGCGCGACGCCTCGGCCTGCCGTCCGAGTGCCACGAGGTCGACGACGAGCGCTTGTGCGACGACTTCGTGGCGCGCTGCGCGGGCCGGCTGCCGGAGGGAGGCCTCGAACGCGTGCGCGCGGGCGAACCCGTCAAGCTCGGTTCGCCGCGCTTCGACGATCGCGGCACGCCCTCCGGCCGCGTCGAGCTGTCGAGTCGCGCCTGCGCCGCCATCGGCCAGCCCGCGCTCGCCACGTGGACGCCGGACGACGCCTGCGGGGACGCGCGCGGCCATTGGCTGGTGCTCGCGCCCAGCGTCCACACGCACAACTCGACCTACCTCCACTCCGCGCGCCACCGCCAGAAGGCAGGCCGTCCGCGGGTCCACCTGCATCCCGCCGAGCTCGCACGCCTCGGCATCGCCCCCGGCTCCCGCGCGCGCCTGGCCAACGCGCACGGGTCGCTCGTGCTCGAGGCCGCCGCCGACGAGTCCATGCCGCGCGACTGCGCCCGCATCGACGGCCTGCCGCGCGGCGAGGACCTGGTCGAGGGCGTGGGCGTCAACGCGCTGGTCTCCGGCGCGGTCTCCGACCTCGGCGACGGCAACGTCCAGTACTCGACCATGGTCGACGTCGCGCCGGCCTGAGCGCCGGTCTTGTCAAATATGCCTGACGGCCGGCCCTCAGGGGCGGGCCAGGACCAGCAGCACCGGCGCGGCGAGAGGCTCGCCTTCCGTCGAGCGCAGGCCGGGCTGCAGTTCGACGCGGTCGTCCGGACGCCACCCCCCCGGCGGCGGCGCCAGCGTGACGCGTCCGGACGCGACGCCGATCGCGGTTGCCAGGGGCGCCGATCCGCGGAAGCACGCCACTCCGGACGGCAGGCTGGCGGGGTCCGGCGCGCCGCCCGCGAATTCGATCGACAAGTTGGCGCCGGCGGGCACGGCCACGGACGTGGCGGGGCTGCAGCGCGCGACATGGAAGGCGGTGGCGGGCAGCGGATCCTCGCGCCCGGGAACTCCGGCCAACGGTGCGCCGAAGGGCCCCGCGTCGGGACGCGCACCGTCGGGCGCGGGCCAGCCCGCGGCGACGAGTTGGCCGCCTGGCGTCGCGCGCCAATCCTCGTCCGATCCCTCGTCCAGCAGGAACCAGCCCATCGTGGGCACGCGCCGGGCCGCGGGGGCGGGAGCGAGTTCGAGCACCGCGCCCGGCGCGGCGACGACCGCGCGGGGGACGGCGTCGCCGGCCCGGTCGAACCCCGCGCCCGCGCCGCGAGCGGGCGCGGCCGCGCGGCGCCCGCCGCCGGCGCCCCCCGCCGGGCGGGGCGCCCCCCGGGGGGGGGACGGCGGCGCCGGCCCGTCCCCCCCCCGCGCCCGCGCCGCGGGGGGGCGCGGACTCGAGTCGCACGCCGCCGGCGACCAGCGCCTCGACCCGCGCATAGTCCAAGGGCATGCTCGCGTGCAGGTCGGGATCGTGCTCGTCGCGTTGTACGCAGCCGTGCTCGTCGACGCCGATCCAGGCTTGCGGTTGCGCGTCCGCGCTGCAGGACACGGCCACGCCGCGCGCCGCTTCGGCGACGAATCCGCCCTGCGCGTTGCCGGCGAATCCGCAGTGCGAAGCGCAAACGGCGAAGTTGCCGAAGGTGCTGCGCAATCCCGCGCCGAGGTTGCCCCACGCGGCGCTCGCGGACACCGTGGCCAATCCCGCGTGCGACTCCGAGGCCACGCGGATTCCGTCCCCGGCGTTGGCCGCGGAGGCGATGCGGTGCAGCAAGACGCTGCACGAGGCGTCCAGGTCGAGGTTGACTCCGGAGAGTCCGTTGTCCCGCGCCGACAAGCCGCGCGCCACGATGCGCGCGTCCCAGTTCGGGAACGCTTCGTAGTCGATGTCGATCTTGAGGCCGTCCAGGGCGTTGCCGATGAAGTCGTTGTCCAAGAGCTCGAGCGAGAAACGGCCTCCCGGCCCGCTGGCGCCCGCAGGAGCCGCCAGTTGCGCGTCCAGGCCCTCTTGCGCGTTGCGCGTGAAGCGGCAGCCGCGAACGACCAGCGCGATGGACGCGCCGGACGGCGCGTGCAGCCTGCCCAGCGAGGCGCCTTCCGCGCCGTTGTTGTCGAAGTCGCAGCCTTCGAGCACGAGGTCGAAGCTGCCATCGACCGACAGGCCCTCGTTGATCGCGCCGCGCGCCGAGCATCCGGCCAGCACGACTTCGGTCTCCGGCGCGTCCGGAGCCGAACGCAGGCGGAAGCCGCGCACGCAGCCTTCGATCTCGACGCCGCAGGCCTGCAGGTCGCGTCCCGAGGACTCCAGCCCGGAGCCGGTCGTCGCCAGCCCGGCCAGTTGGAATCCGTCGATCGCGGCGAACGCGCCTTCCTCGCCGGCACCTAGCGTCACGAGCGCTGGATCCACGGCGGCGGCGGGGTCGTCCACGGCGACGAGCCTCGTGGGGAAGTTCGCCGGGTCCCTCCGGCCCAGGGCGAATTCGGGGCCGAAGCCGCCGGCGAGATGCAGTCCGGTCGCCAGTGGCAGCTGGACCGCCAGTTGGTCGCCACCGGCGACCCAGACGACGCGCTTGCCCGAGAGGGGGGCCAGCACGAGCGCCAAGGTCAGGTCGCGCAGGGCCGTCGCGGGGCTGGCGCCGTCGCGCGTGTCGTCGCCCGCGATCGGATCGACGTAGAGCGGGGCGCCGGTGTGGCAGGTTAGCACCGGTCCTAGTTCGACCCACCGGTCGCGGTCCTCGTCGCGGGCCGCGAGCCTCGCGTGCAGCAGCTGCTCGGCCGGAAGTCCGCTCCACAGCGCGTCGCCGGAGGCCTCCACGACCTCGCGTGGCTCGTTGTCAAGCAAAGTTGACGGGTCGGGTCCGAGGAACACCGCCAACCGAGTGGGCAGCGAGCGCTCGTCCTCCGGCAGTCGCCAACGCACCCGCACCCGGCCGTCGCCGCCCACGGCCGACATCAGGCCCAGGCTGGCGTGCGCGCCGGGCAGTGGATCTAGCGGTCGCGGCCCCGACGGTTCCGGCTCCGAGTCCAGCGAAAGGCGTCCGCAGCCCGCCGCCAGCGCCAGCGCCAGCGCGGTCGCCAAGGCGGTCCGCGCCTTGGCGGGCGGCATGGCGCGGGTCCTCAGGGCGCCCATGTCACCTGCGCGCCGTTGGTCAGATTGAACGTGCTGGCGGTGCAGTAGGCGGCCGCGTTGCGATACCAGACCTGGTAGACGCGCGTGCCGCCCGCGGAGACGAGTCCCCGGATGGAGATGGGCAGGTCGGTCCCCGCCGGGTAGCTCGAACCGGAAAGGGTGTTGGTGCGCGTGGCGAGGCGGATCACCGAACCGGCCGCGCAACGCAAGCCGTCGCCGAAGGCCGTGCCGAGTCCAGCTCCGGCCAAGTTCGTGCCCTGGAAGTAGAGCGCCGAGCTGTTCGGCATTTGCGTCCCCTGCAGCACGAACGTGTCGGCCGAGACGCGCGCGGCGCCACTGGCTCGCAAGCTGGCGCCGGCGCCGAGTGAATTGACGCACCCAGACACGACGCCGGGGCTGCCGTCGTTGCCGCACGGGCAGGTGGCGGACGAGACTCCATCGGCGACGCAGACGTAGGCGACTCCCGGCGGCAGCACGCCGTCGAGCACGGCGTTGGCCGCGAGGACGAAGCCCGGCACGAACTGCGAGCCGAGATTCGCTCCACCAGGCGCCTTGAACTCGATGTCCCAAGTGCCGGCGGGCGCCCGCACGGCGTAGGCACCTGTCGCATCCGTGCCGTCGGCGACCAGCAGCGCTTCGACTTGCGTGGTCGAGGAGACGAGGTCGATGTTCGCACCCGGCACCGCCGTGCCATGGGCGTCGCGCACCACGCCGGTCAGGGCGAACCCCGCCTGCAACTGCACGATGCCCAGGGTCATGTTCGCCCCCACGCTCGTCGGGCCGATCCGACGCGGCGCCATGCCCGTGGCGAAGGAGGGCCTGATGTCGAAGTAGTACGTGCCGGCGGGCACGACCACGTCGACCAGACCCGTCGCGCTGCTGTCGTCGCCGGGGGTGTGGAGCGCCTGCATGGTCGCCGCGTCGCGCACGTCGATGTCGACGTTGGCCATGGGCAGGTTCGACGAGTTGCGCACGATCGCCGAGACGAGGAAGCCCTGCTGCAAGGCGATCACGCCGAGGTTCACGGGACCAGCGGTGGCGTCGAGCGGCAGGCTGGTCGGGGCCAGCACTTGGCCCACCACGCCCCCTGGGTCGAGCTTCAGCTGGTACTGGCCGGCCGGCACGTTGAACGAGAACGCGCCGCCCGCCAGCGAGGAGTCGTACAGCACCGCCTGATCGACGCCGTTCGAGTCGATGGCGTCGAAGTTGACGCCGACCACGCCGGTGCCGGCGGCGTTCGTCACCACGCCGGAGATCGTGCGCCCGAAGGGCAGCACCACGTCGCCGATGTTGGTCGTGCCGGCGACAATGACCGATGCGCGCTCCACGCCCAGCAGGCTGGTGCCGCGCGGCGGGTTGAAAGTCACGTCGTAGCCTCCGGCGGCGATGGTCACGGCGAACTGCCCAAGGGCGTTCGTGCCGTCGTTGACGGTGGCCGGACTGCCGCCGGATCCGCCCGGGAAGCGGAAGTCGAGGTCTCCGAAGGCCACCGGTGTTCCGTTGGTGTCGACGAGGCGACCGACGAGCAGGTCGGCGCGCGCGGTCGAGGCGAGGAGGGCGAGGGCCCAGAGCGCGAGGGAGTTGCGGAGCATGATCAAGCCTAGGGCGGGGGGTGGTTGATGGGGATGGGCCCGTTGCGCCGCTTGGCGGGTTTCTGGCAGGGATGGGAACGGGTTTCCACCAGGCCTGCGACCAGGTTCGGCCACAACTCGCGCTTCCGCATGCGCGTGCAGGCGCGAGCGCGGCGTCCGGCCCCGTCGGGCAACTTCTGCAAGCGGAGTGCCAAGTTTTCTGGGCGTGGCCTCCATGTGCCCCCTGCAGGCCAAAAATCGCTCGTTTCAGGTCATGGGGCGCGGGAACCGCGCTGCGCATTGCGTGCGGGCATTCGGCGAATGGGCCTGAAGACGCACCTCTATTCCAGAAATTGGACTAGCGGCGTGTCCCGCGCCTCTGCGAGCTCCTGTGCCACAAGAATCGGCAACCGGCCCGGAAGCCCGAAAATGGCCCGCTGGGCCATGGGAGTGGCGATTCTCGCCCCCCAGCCAAACTCCGCTTAAGACCACGACCGATGGTATTGGCACACCCGTTGCACGGCGGGGAGCGCAAAGCGCCATGCTTCGTTCCACCAACAAGACCCGTCGCCTCAGCCGGTTGCGGGTGCAGTTTCACAGCCACGACTCGTTCGGGCTGGGACATCTGCGCCGCACGTTGACCCTCGCGGGCGCCGTGCGTTCCTTGTTGCCGGAGGCGGAGATCCTCGTGACCACCGGTTCGCCGTGCGCGACCCACTTTGCACTGCCCGAGGGTGTCGAGGTGCTCAAGCTGCCCTCCGTGTCCAAGGATGGCTCGGGCAACTACGTGCCTCGCGCCTTGGGAGACGACATCGGCATGCTGACCGAGCTGCGGCGCGGCCTCCTGTCGCAGGTGCAGCGCAGCTTCGCTCCGCACGTGCTGGTCGTGGACCATCAGATCCTGGGCCTTGGAGACGAGTTGGCCGAGGTATTGGAGGCCACGCGCCGGGCGGGCACGCGCACGGTGCTCGGCGTGCGCGACATCATCGATTCGCCCGAGGCTGTCGCCCGCGACTGGGGGCGTCCCTTGGCTCGGCTTGCCCTGCGCGAGTGGTACGACCGCGTCTGCGTCTACGGCGATCCCCGCATCTTCGACGCGCGCCACGAATACCCCGTGCCGAGCGAGCTGCGCGATCGGTTGGAGTATGTCGGCTACGTCGGTCGTGAGTCGTTGCCGGCGCGCATGCGGCGCGAACCCGGAGATCGCGAGATGGTGCTCGTCACGACCGGCGGGGGCGAGGACGGCTACGAAAGGATTTCGACCTACATCGACGCGCTCGAGCTCGGCGCCTGCGCATGGGATTCGACGATCATCTGCGGACCGCTCCTCGAGGAGGATCGCTTCAAGAGCTTGAAGCGCAGGGTTCGAAGACTGGGGGGAGTCCAGATCCACATGTTCCACTCCGACCTGCCACACCTGCTCTCCCGCGCCGATGCCGTGGTCGCCATGAGCGGCTACAACACATGCGTGGAGATCCTGCAGAGCCGCGTGCCGTCGGTGCTGGTGCCGCGCTGCTTCCCGCGGCGCGAGCAGTTGATCCGGGCGGAACGGCTCGAAAAGGCCGGACTGGCCGCATGCCTGCCGACGCCGGACGCGCTTGGCATGCGCCGGGCCGTGCAAGCCGCACTCGCGCGCGGCCAGATCGAGGCCGAGCTGCCGGCCATGAACGGCGCGTCGCGCCTGGCCCAAGTGGTGGCCGAACAGGCCGAGGCTTCGCGCGAACAACACCGCGTCCGCGGCCTCGCACCATGAGCGCCCCGCGCGTAGCCTACCTGCTCAAGAAGTTCCCGCGACTCTCCGAGACCTTCGTCCTCAACGAGATCCTCCAGCAGGAGCGGCTGGGCACCGAGGTGCGTGTGTACGCGCGACGCCCCGCCGACGACGAGCCGCGGCATCCCGAGTTCGCGCGACTGCTCGCGCCCATCGAGCAGCTGCGCTCCGACGACCGCATGGAGCCGTGGCTGGCGCTGTTCGGCCACGATGCGGCCAGCCACGACTTGCTGGCGCGCTTCGGCGCCCTGGTGCGCGAACTGTCGGACTTCCGCCACGAACGCATGCCTTCCTTGTTCGCGGAGGCGCTGGTCGTCCTTGGTCGCGCCCGCGCCGAGCGCATCGAGCACATCCACGCGCACTTCGCCACGGACTCCGCCCTGGTGGCGATGCTGGTGCACGACCTGGGCGGCCCGCCCTACAGCGTCACCGCGCACGCCAAGGACATCTACCGCTCAACGGTCAATCCGCGGCTGCTGTCGCGGCTCGTGGCGCGTTCCAGCTTCACGGTCACCGTATGCGACGCCAACGTGCGCCACCTCGAGGGAATCCTCGAGCCGGCGGCGATGGCCAAGGTGCGCCGCCTCTACAACGGCATCGATCTGGAGAGCTTCCAGCCGCGCGGCGTCGAGCGCGACGCCAACCACGTCCTGTGCGTGGCGCGCCTCGTGGAGAAGAAGGGCTTCCCCGTGCTCGTCCGCGCCTTGCGCCTGCTCGCCGACCGCGGCTTCGAGGCGCGCGCGACCTTCGTCGGCGAAGGCGAGGACCGGGCCAAGATCGAGGCCGAGATCGCGCGCTGCGGCATGGGAGCCAAGATCGCGCTGACCGGCGCGCTCGACCAGCAGAAGGTGCGCGACTTGATGGCGCGCGCCACGGTCATGGCGCTGCCCTGCGTCATCGGAGAGGACGGCAACCGCGACGCGCTGCCGACCACCTTGATCGAGTCGTTGGCGATGGGCCTGCCCTGCATCTCCACGCCGGTGGTCGGCATCCCCGAGATCCTCGACGGCGGCCGCTGCGGCGTGATCGTGCCCGAGGAGGACGATGCCGCCGTGGCCGAGGCCGTCGAGTCGCTGTGCAAGGACGCCGCGCGCCGCGCCGAGCTGGCGCGCCTGGGTCGCGCGCGCGCCGAGCAGTGCTTCGACGGGCGCGCCAGCGCGCGCACGCTGCAGGGCTGGTTCGCGGAATCGGCCCGCGCGGCCGCGGAGTCGTGCCGGTGAGGATCCTGCACGTGGTGCAGGATCCGGGCATCCAGCCCGGCCGCAAGAAGGGCGCGAACGTGCACGTCGAGGCCATGCGCAAGGCCTTCGCGCGCATCGGCCACGACGTCGCCGCGCTGGACGAACCGGATCCGGCGCGCTGCGTGGCGCGCTTCGAGGAGCTGCACGCGCGCGCGCCCTTCGACTGCGTCTACGAGCGGCACGCGCTGGGTCGCGCGGGGCTCGCCCTGCGCGCCGCCGAGCTGGGCGTGCCGCACGTGCACGAGGTCAACGCGCCGCTGGCCGAGGAGGAGGCGTTGTATCGCGCCGGTGCGCGCCGCGCCGACGACGAGCACGAGCGCCGCGCCTTCGCCGTCGCCGCCGGAGTGCTGTGCGTCAGCAGCGACTGCGCGCGCTACGCCCGCGAACGCGGCGCCTCGGCCGCCGCCACCTGGGTCGAGCCCAACGGCGTGGACGAGGAGCTCTTCGCGCCCATCCCGCGCGACGATCCGGCGCGGACCGCCCTGGTCCCGCCCGGGCGCTACGCCATCGGCTTCCATGGGCGCCTGCGTCCGTGGCACAACTTCCCCATGCTGGTGGAGGCGTTCGAGCAGCTCGTCGCGCGCGGCGTGCCGGCGCACCTCGTGCTGCTGGGAGAGGGCGACTTCGAATCGCACCTCGCGGGGCGGGTCGAGGCCGGCCGCGCCACGCGCTTGTCGTGGGTCGAGCACGAGCAGGTCGGCCGCATCGTCGCCGCCTGCGATGTCCTGCCGCTGACCTACGCCGGCGACGCACCCTGCTGGTTCTCGCCGCTCAAGCTGCTCGAGGCGATGAGCGCCGGCGTGGTGCCCGTCGTGCCGGCGATGGGGGACCTCGAGTCCGCCGTGCGCCACGGCCACGACGGCCTCGTGTACGCGCCCGGCGCCCTCGCCGCGCTGGTCGACGGCCTCGAGCTGCTGTGGCGCGACGAGCCCCTGCGCGCGCGTCTGGCGCGCGAGGCGCGGCGCGCGGCCGCGGGCCGCACGTGGAAGAGCATCGCGCGGCGCGTCGTAGAGCACGTCGCCCGCCTGCGCGAAGGCCGGGAGGCGGTCTGATGCGCGCGGCCTGGCTGCAACTGCGCCAGTCCATGGCGACCTACCTGCGCTTCGCCGCGCTGCTGCGCGAGCACCGCGGCTCCATGGCGCTGGTCTTCGCCTTGGTGGTCGCGACGGTGGCGCTGGAGCTGTTCAAGCCGTGGCCGTTGCAGTGGATCGTGGACAACGCGCTGGTCGGCGAACCCTCCGGCGGCCTCGGGCGCGGCGATGTCATCTTGCGCGGCGCGCTGCTGGCGGCGCTGCTCGTGCTGCTGGACGTGGCGCTCGACTACCTGGCGGCCGTCCGCACGGCGCAAGTGGGCCAGAGCGTGGTGCGCAGCTTGCGTGGCGCGCTGCACGAGCACCTGCTGCGGCTCTCGCCGCGCTTCCACGCGCGCCACAAGACCGGCGACCTGCTCGTGCGCATCATGGGCGACGTGCCGCTGGTGCGCACGGTGCTGGTCGACTCCAGCCTCGCCATGGCCTCGCGGACGCTGCTGGTGGTCGGCACGGTGTCGGCGATGGCGTGGGTCGATTGGCGCACGACGCTCGTGGTGCTGGCGGTGGTGCCGCTGGTGGTGGTGGCCCTGCGCTTCTTCTCGCGGCGCCTGACGATCCAGTCGCGCAAGCAGCGCGAGAAGGAGGGCGAGCTCGCCGACACGGTGCACGAAGCCCTGTCCGCCACGCCGACCTTGCAGTCGCTGGGCAGCGAGGAGCAGGTCGGGCGCTTGTTCGCCCGGCAGAACCGGCGCTCCGCCCGCGCCGAGCTGAAGTCGGCCAAGTTGTCGGCCCGCATGGGCGGCTCGATGGAGTTGTGCTTCGGCTTCGGCGCGGCGGCCGCCTTGTGGATGGGCAGCATGCGCGTGGCCGAGGGCGCGCTGTCGACGGGCGAGCTGCTGGTCTTCGTCGCCTACGTGCGCAGCCTGCTGAAGCCCATGCGCGCCACTTCGAAGCACAGCGAGCGCTGGTCCAAGGGCCTGGCCTGCGCCGAGCGCCTGGCCGCGATCCTCGACGAACCGGTGGCGGTGCGCAGCGGTCCCGAGAACCTCGCTCCTGCTCCGCGGCCGCAGGCGCTGCGCTTCGAAGGCGTGCGCTTCGCCTACGAGGGCAAGGTCGCGGCGCTGCGCGGATTCGAGGCGACCTTCCAGCGCGGCCAGCTCTCGGGACTCTTCGGCAGGTCCGGGTCGGGCAAGTCGACCGTGGCCGCCCTCGCGGCGCGACTCTTCGACCCGGACGACGGCGCCGTCCTGCTCGATGGCGTCGACCTGCGCCGCCACGACCTGCAGAAGCTGCGCTGCACGGTCTCGCTGGCGCTGCAGGAGTCGGTGCTCTTCGGCCTGTCGCTGCGCGAGAACCTGCAACTGGGCAAGCCCGAGGCCACCGACGAGGAGTTGCTGGCCGCCTTGCGCGCCGCCGGCGCCGCCGACTTCGTCGCGCGCCTCCCCGCCGGCCTCGACACCGAGCTCGGATCCAGCGGCTCGGGCCTGTCGGGCGGCGAGCGGCGTCGCCTGTGCCTCGCACGCGCCTTGCTGCGGCCCGCCCCGGTGCTGGTCGTCGACGAGCCGTTCGCCGGACTCGACGCCGTGGCCGTCGAGGTGGTCATGTCGACCCTGCGCGAGCGCAGCCGCGAAGGCATCGTGGTCGTCATCGCGCACGACCTCGACCGGCTGGACCGCTTCGACCAGATCGTCTTCCTCGAGGAGGGCGTGGTGTGCGACTCCGGCCGGCACCACGAGCTGCAGGCCCGCTGCGGCCCGTATCGCGAGTCCACCCGCGCGCTGGCGTCCTGAGGGCGCGACCATGAACGGACTCGAAGCGCGCCAGCACGATCCCGCCCTGACGCGGCTGTTGCCGCGCGAGACCTTGTCGGTGCCCTCCACCGACGAGCTGTGCTCGCTGCTCGGCGAGACGCTGGTCGCGCCGGGCGGTCCGCGCCCTGTGTCCGCGCGCCTGCTGTGGGCGCGCTGGAAGCCGCGCACGGCCCTCGCCAGCGCGCACGCGGTGCTGTGCGACGACGGCGCCACGCGCCTCGTGTCCGTGCGCCGGCACCACGGCGGCAAGGATCCGGGGCGCGTCGATGCGCGTGCAAGCGAGCTGGCCGCGCCGTGGGCGTGCGCCGCGGTCGCCGCCGACGGCGCGCTCGTGTCGTGCTGGCCGCACGACGCGGAGCTGCCGGGCTTGCCGCGCGCGCTGGACCTGGCGCGCTTGTCGCGCGCCTTGGCGGAGACGCCGTTGCGCGATGGAGGGCGGATCCGTCGACGTCGCAGTTCGATCGAGTTGCTGCGCTACAAGCCTTCGCGCCGCGCGGTGCTGCGCCTCGAACTCGTGCTGCGCGACGACGACGATGCGCTGCATCGGCGACGCGCCATCGTGCGCGTGCTGACTCCGGGCGCCGCCGCGTCGTCCGCCGCCCAGCGCGATGCGCTGCCCGACGGGCATGCGCCGCGCCTGCTGTGGCGCGAGGAGCGCACCGGGATCCTGGTCGAGGAGCACCTGGTCGCGGTGCCCGCGGCGTCCGTCTGGACGCCCCGCGAGCTGGACGAGCTCGCCATGCGCCGCTCGGCCGAGCTGCGCGAGTCGTGCGGCCAACTGGGCGAGGAGTGGATCGAGGACGAGACGGCCACGCTCGCCGCCCTGTTCGAGGTCGATCCGCAGCTGCACGCCGCGGCGGCGCGCCTGTGCGAGCGCCATGCGCGCCGCAAGGTGCGCTTGCGGCGCGTGCATGGCGACTACCATCCCGGCCAGCTGGCCCGCGACGAGCAGGGACGACTGGTCGTGTACGACTGGGACGAGTGCCGCATCGACGAAGACGGCGCGGACGCGTCGTGTTGGGCGGCCGAGCGCCTGCGCGGCGCCGATCGCGCGCAGGCCGAGGATCTGCTCGCGCGCTTGCTGGCCGCGGATGGCGCGCTCGACGAGCGCGCCCTGCGCGCGCGGCTGGCGATGGATCTCGTGCGCAAGGCGGCCGGCGCCATCCGCCGCCTGGAAGCCGGCGCGCTGGACATCGCGGCGGCGGCGCTGCGCCTGGCCGAGGAGCTCGAGCCGCGGAGCGCGGCCGGTCCTACGAGCTCCGATCCGCTGCGGGCGGCCTGGGCGCAGGCGGGCGTGGACGAGCGCGACATCGAGCGCGTCGAGCCGCGCAAGGACGGCGTGCTGCTGTGCACGACCACCGATCGCCAAGCCCTGTTGGTCCATGGGCGGCGCGTGGCCCGCTTCGGCCTCGAGGAGGACGTGGACCTGCCGGCCGCCGGCCACTTCGCCGAGCTCGCCAAGCGCGGCGAGGCGCGCATCGTCTCGTGGCGCCCGAGCCGCCGATTGGTCGCCCAAGGCCTGGCGGACGGGTTGCCCGCCTTCTGGAAATGCCTGCCCGCGGGCGGCTCGGCCGTGCTGCACGCGCGGCATGAACTCCTGCGGCCCTCGCTGGTGCGTTCGGGCTGGCGCGTGCCGCGGCTGCTCTTCGTCGACCGACGGCGCGATGCGCTGGCCTTCGAGGCCCTCGATGGCGCGCCTTGGGAACCGGACGAGGCGCGGCACGCGCGGCTCGTGGCGCAACTGCTGCGCCGCTGGCGCGAGGCTCCGCTGGTGCCGGTGGCCGAGCCGCACGGCGCCGCGGCGGAGCTCGCAACATGCGAGCGCTTCGCCACGCGCCTGGCGGCGGCGGGCCTCGAGGTCGACTGGAGCGCGCGCAAGCTGCTGGCGCGACTCAAGCACGACGTCGTGCTCGACGCTTCCCCGCGCTGCAACTCCCATCGCGACTTCTACGAGAAGCAGGTGCTCTGCGGTCCGCTCGACGCCTGCCTGCTCGACCTCGACCTCGCCGGCCCTTCCGCGCCCGAGCAGGATCCGACCAACGCCATCCTCCACCTGCGCATGGCCGCCTTCATGGGCGCCTGCGATCCGCGCGGGCAGCAGGCGGCCGAGGAGGTGCTGCTGCGCGAGCTGCAGGTCGATCGCGAAAGTCCGGCCTTCGGGCTGTGGCTGGCGCTGAACGCGCTGCGCATGGCGCTCGTGCATGCGCCGCGTCCGCGCACGCGCCGCGCCACGCCGTGGTTGCTGCGCGTCGCGGCCGAGGCGGCCGAGAGGCTCGCGGCATGAAGCACCTGATCGCCATCCAATTCGCGCTCGCGGCCCTCGCGCTCGTCGCCCGCGGCCAGGAGAGCTCCGTGCCCGGGCTGCCCGACCTCAAGGTCGGGCATTGGATCGAGGCCAAGGGCGCGCTCGAGGGCGACATCTTCGTCGTCTCGGAGGTCGAGGTCCAGGAACCGGGCGACGAGGAGGAGTTGATCGGCGTCGCCACGCGCGTGAAGGGACTCGACCAGCGCTTCGAGCTGCTCGGCCTGCGCATCGACGTCGACGCCCAGACCAAGTGGACGGACATGGCGCTCGACGCCTTGGAGGGACGGCGCGTCAAGGTCGAGGGCCGTTGGAAGGGCGGCAAGCTCTCGGCCAAGGAGGTCTCCGCGCGGGGCGAGGGCCGCGACCGCATCGTCGGTCGCATCGACGCCATCTCCGGCTCGGCGCCGAGGCTGGAGTTGTCCGTGATGGACTTCCGCCTGCGGCTCGCCGACGACGCCAAGCTGGACAAGCCGGAAGCGCTGGCGACGGCCAAGCTCGCGCCCGCGCGCGAGGTGTCGCGCCCCGATTCGATCGGCCGCATCGACGCCGACGACTACATCCCCGGATCCGTGCGCCTGTCGGAGAACCTGCGGCTGGGCGCGTTGCTCGACACCAAGTGGACGCGCGAGGTCGACCGCGACCTCGACGCGGACGCGCCCGACGCCATCGACAGCCCGCGCGCCGCCCTGCGGCTGCAGCTCCTGTGGATGCCGCGCGAGACCACCGCGCTGCTGGTCTCGCCGCGCCTCGAATGGTCGGCCTATCTGGACGAGGGCGGCGACGACGACGAGGGATTCGACTTCGACCTCGTCGAGGCTTGGGTCCGGCAGGACGACCCTTGGGCTCTCGGCCTGCAAGCGCAGCTCGGGCGGCTCGACTTCGACGACGATCGCGAGTGGATCTACAAGCGCTACCTCGACTCCGTCCGCCTGCGCTGGGAGCGCGGCGGCTGGCACGCCGAGGCGGCGGGCATGACGCTCCTCGACGGCGACTCCGATTCGGATTCGGACCTGCGCGACGAGTCCACGGACAGCCTCTGGGCCTCGGTCGGATGGTCGGACGAGGATCGCTCCGCGTCGCTGTGGGTGCTCGACCAGCGCTTCACCGGCGTCGATCCCGACCCCGCGGGCGGCGAAGATCCGCTTGACGGCGAGGACTGGCCGTTCTTCATCGGGGCGCGCGTGCTGGGCGAGTGGATCGAGGATCTGGACCTGTGGGCGGACGCGGCCGTAGTCCGCGGCTGGCGCGGCGACGCGGACATCGAGGGCTTCGGCTTCGACGTCGGCGCCACGTTCGAGCCCGACGCCATCGCGCCCTTCTACTTCACGCTGGGCTGGGCCCACGGCAGCGGCGACGATCCGGCGACGAGCGACGTCGACGAGGGCTTCCGCCAGACCGGCTGGCAGCGCAACAACGGCAAGCTCGGCGGTGTGACTTCGTTCCGCTACTACGGCGAGGCGATCGATCCGGAGTTGTCCAACCTCTCCATCGCCACGGTGGGAGTCGGCGCGCGGCTGGGCCGCAAGAACTCGCTCGACCTCGTCTGGCACTCCTACACCCAGGATCGGGCGCTGGACTACCTGCGCGACACCAGCATCGATCAGGACCCGGACGGCGCCTCGCGCGACATCGGCATGGGCGTGGACCTGATCTTCGGCTCGAAGGCCTTCGACGGTTGGGACTTCGAGCTGGTCTACGGCCGCTTCCTCCCGGGCGCCGCCTTCGGCGGCGTCGACGACATGTGGACGGCCTCGGCGCAGGTGCGCTACCGCTTCTGACTCGACCCGGCGGCGAAGCGCCGTCAGACTGCGCGGCATGGATCTGTTGCTGCGCGGCAAGACGGTGGTGGTGACGGGTGCTTCGGGCGGCATCGGCCGCGCGTTGGCGGAGGCCTTCGACGCCGAGGGCGCGCGCCTCGTGCTCATGGGCAACTCGGCCTTCGACGCGCTCGAGGATCTGGCGCGCGAGAAGGGATGGAAGGACCACCTGCTGCTCAAGGTGGACTCGACCGACGCCGAGGCGATGATGGCCGCTTGCGAGCGCGCCGCGGCGCATTTCGGCCGGCTCGACGCCTGCGTCGCGAACGCCGGGCGCTGGACTCCGGAGCACGCGCTGGTGCACGAGGCGTCCGCGCAGCGCATCAAGGACAACATCGCCGTGAACCTGCTCGGATCGATGTGGACGGCGCGCGGCTTCTTCGCCGCCTTGCAACGCAGCGGACCGCGTCCCGACGGGCATGGCGCTAGCCTGGTGTTCATCGGATCCACCGCGGGGCGCTTCGGCGAGAAGGGGCACGCCGAGTACGCGGCCTCCAAGGCGGCCATGCACGGCCTGACGATGACGCTGAAGAACGAGATCGTCGAACTCGATCCGTTCGGGCGCGTCAACCTGGTCGAACCGGGCTGGACGGTGACGCACATGGCGCGCGCGGCGCTCGACACGCCGGGTGTCGTGTCGCGCGTGGTGCGCACGATGCCGCTGCGCCAGCTCGGCCGCGCCGTGGATGTCGCGCGGGTGTGCGTCGCGTTGTGCTCGCCGGCGGTCTCGCGCCACGTGTCCGGGCAGACGATCACGGTCGCCGGCGGCATGGAAGGCCGCACGTTGTGGGACGCCGGCCAGATCGACGAGGCGGCGATCCGGGCGCGCGCCCGTTCCGACGCCGACTAGGGCGCGCGCTCAGCCCCGCGCGGGGAGCAGTTCGCGCCACGCGGCCAGCATGTCGGCAGCGCACAAGCGCCAGGTGTAGCCGCGCGCGCGCGCCCGCCCCCGTTCGACGAGATCGGCCGCCAGTTCGCGCTCCGAAAGCACCGCGCGCAGTTCGCGCGCCAGGGCCTCCGCGTCGAGCGCCGGCACGAAGAGCGCCGCCTCTCCCAGCACTTCGCGCAGGCAAGGGATGTCGGAAGCGACCACCGGCGCTCCGCAGGCCATCGCCTCCAGCGGCGGCAGGCCGAAGCCCTCGTCGAGGCTCGGGAAGGCGAAGGCCGACGTGCCGGCGTAGAGGGCCGAGAGGTCCTCGTCGGGCACGTGCTTCAGGCGCACGACGCGCTCGCGCGCGCTCGACCTCGCCAGACGGGCCTCGAAGTCCGCCGCGCCGTGGCCGTCGGGCCCCGCGACGATCAAGCGGTGCGGCAACCCGGCCTCCACGAGGATCTCGAAGGCCGCCAGCAGGGTCGCGTGGTTCTTGCGTCCATCGACGCGCGAAACGACGAGGACGTAGGGCGTGCGCGGCGCCACCAACGCTTCGGGCATGTGCCGCAGCACGTGGTCGCAGCCGAGGGAGGCGATGCGCATCCGCTCCATCGGAACGCCCAGCACGCGTCGGATGTCCTCGCGCGCCGTGCGCGTCGGCGCGAACACGAGGCTGGCGTGCGCCACCTGTTCGCGGATCGCCGTCTCCATGGCGCGCGCGGCCTCGGCGCTGATCGAGCCGGTGTCGCGCGCCCAGATGCAGTCGTAGACCATGCAGGTCTCGCGCGCGGCGCGGATCGGCAGGCGCACGGGTTGCGAGTGGTGGAAGATGTCGACGCCGCCCACGAAATCGTCGACGCCCCGTCGCGAGAGGCGGCACAAAGGCTCGATCCAGCGCGAGGGGAAGCGCAGGCGCGAGAGGCGCGTGCGCGCGTCGAGTCCCAGCTCGGCGCGCGGCAGCGCGGCGCGTTGCAGGGTCCAACCGAAGAGGCGCAGGTCCTCCTCCAAGCCGAAGCCGGAGAGCGCCCGCGCCAGTTCGCGCGTGGCGCGACCGATGCCCTCGCGGTTGACGAGGGCCGAGCGGTAGTCGATGCCGATCCTCATGGGGCCATCCACGCGGTTCGCGCCGCTTGCGAGAGCCACCAGCCCGCCACGAGGCAGGCGGGTGGAACGAGCCATGCCAAGCGCGCCACGCGCGGCGCCGCTCCTAGTCGGGAGAGGGCGAACCAGCCCGCCAGCGCCACGAACGCCTCGGTGGCGAGCGTCGCCTGCGCGGCGCCGTCGATGCCGCGCATCGGCACGAGCCAGGCGTTGAGCGCGAGGTTCAGCGCCAGCGCCGCAGCCGAGATCTTGAGCACGGCCGCGCGCTCGCCGCAGGCGACGAGTCCGGTCAAGAGCGCCGCGCCGAGGTGGATCGCCACCACCGCGCCGAGCAGCCACGGCAGCGCGTGGCGCGCTGCGCGCGCGTGCTCGCCGAACAAGGCGAGCACCTCGCCGCTCCAAGGCGCAAGCAGCGCGGCGCCCGCGCAGGCGAGCGAGAGGAGCGGCAAGGCGATGGACTCGATCGCGGCGCCCAGCGCGCCGCGCGCGTGCTCGCGCGCGAACCACGGCAGGGCCGCGCCGGTGGCGAAGAGCACGACCATGATCGACACCGACAACACGCGCATGCCGATGTTGTAGGCCCCGAGCAGCTCCTCGCCGCACCAGGCGCGCACGTAGAGGTTGTCGACCCAGAAGTACGCCTGCTGGAACAAGGCCGCGAGGCCCAGCGGCAGGCTGGCGCGCCACAGGCCCGCCGCATCGGCGGCCGCCGGCTCGGGCTGCAGCTCGCGCCGCAGCAGCGCGTGCAGCACGAGGTTCCCGACGGCGCTGCCCGCGGCGATCGCGAGCAGGTGGTGCGCCGGATCGTGGTCGCCGCGCCACAGGAGCCATGTCGTGCCCGCGACCCACAGGGTGCTCGACAAGGCGCGCGTGCCGGTGTGCAGGCGGTAGTCGATCGCCTGGCGCTTGGCCACGGTCGACAGCTCGAGCGCGTGCGTCAACGGGTACAAGGCGGCCAGCACGATCCAGGTCGCGCCTGGCTCGCCGTAGATCCACGCGGCGAGCGCCACGAAGCCCGCCCCGGCCAATCCATGCAGCGCGCGCAGGCGACGCGCGGCGGCGAGCGCGGCCGGCAGCTCCGCGGGGCGCGCGGCCGTGCGGGCGACCACCGTCTGTCCGGTGCCGAAGTCGACCCACGTGTCCAGCACGCTGAACACGGCCAGCCAGAACGTGAAGCGGCCGAACTCCGCCGGCGGCAGCGCGTGCGACAGCCGCCACAGCACGAAGAAGGTGCACAAGGACCCGAAGACGCGACCGAGCACGAGCAGCGCCGTGCTGCTCCAGACTCGCCGGCGCGTCGTGGATGCCGCTTGCATGCGAAGAGGATGCGGGATGCGCGTGGCCGCGGGAAGCGTCGTGAGGGGCTCGCGCGCGGATTGGCCGCGCCCGGACCTGCGTCCTTCCGCCAAGTTGCGCGCGGAGGATCGGTGCGCGATCATCCCCGCATGCACCCGCGCAAGCGGTTGGACGTCGCCTGGGGCGATCTCTTCCATGCGGCCATGCAATGCGCCGCGGACGAGACGCATGCTCGCGTCGCGCTCGAATCGGCCGCGGGCGGCCGCGAGTGGCTCGCCGCCCTGTCCGTGCGCAGCGCCCTCGACCTGGCGCTGTCCTGCGCGTCCTGGCCCGCCGGGACGCGCGTGGTCGTGTCGGCGCTGACCATCCCCGACATGCTGCGCGTCCTGCGCGCCCATGGCCTCGAGCCGGTCGCCATCGACGTCGACCCACGCACGCTCGAGCCCGATTTCGCCGCCGCGCGACGCATCCTCGAGGCGTCCGCTCCCTCGGATCGTCCACGCGCGCTTCTACTGGCGCACTTGTACGGGACGCGCATCGACCTCGAGCCCTGGATCGCGCTCGCGCGCGCGCACGGCGCCGAACTGTGGGAGGACGCGGCGCAGGCCTGGACGGGCGATGGTTGGCGTGGCGATGCGCGCAGCGACCTCGTCTTCCTGTCCTTCGGTCCGATCAAGACCGGCACCGCGCTCGCCGGGGGTCTGGTGCGGGTCGCCGACGCCGGACGCCGCGCGGCCATGGGGCGGCTGCAGGACTCGTGGCCGCGCCAGCGCGCCCGCGCGCACCTGGCGCGATTGGCCAAGTACGCCTGCTTCAAGCTCGTGGCGACGCGCGCGTGCTTCGGGGCGTTCGACCGCGCGTGCCGCCTGCTGGGCACGACGAGCGACGACGTGATCGCCGGCAGCGTGCGCGGCTTCTCGCGCGAGCGCCTGCTCGAGGAGTTGCGGCGCCGGCCAGCGCCAGCCCTGATGGCGAGCATGGCGCGGCGCCTGTCGCAAGGCGAGCGCGAGCGCGTGGCGCGCCAGCGCGAACTCGGGGAATCGCTGCGCGCCCGCCTCGCGCCCCGCGCGGCCCTGGTCGGCGGCGACGCGCCCATCCGCCATCACTGGGTGGCCGCGGTGGCGAGCGACGAACCCGCGCGCCTCGTGGCCGCCCTGCGCGCCGCGGGCTACGACGCCACCGCGCGGGCCACGCTGGCCTGCAACGGCGGCGCGCACGAGACGCCGCGCGCGCATTGGCTGGCGACGCGGCTCGTGTACTTGCCGCTGCACGCCGAGATGGGGCGCGACGAGGTGGAACGGCTCGCCGACGAGCTGCAGGCCGCGGGGGAATGCGGTCCGCGTCCCTTGCCCGGACCGGCGCGCGACGAAGCCGCGCCGCGCATGCGGGTCGTACGCGCCGGCGAGCCGCCCTCGGATGCGCCGGTCGCGGGTGATGCCGACGCGGCGCCGGTCGCGGTCGCGTTGGAAACCGCGCGCCGATCCTAGGCGCGCATGCGGTTCGCGACCTCGGTGGTGAACGCCCGCGTGCCGAGCTCGCCGCCGATGTCGCGCGTCTTGCGGCCTTCCTTGATGGCCGAGTAGATCGCCTCCGTCAGGCGGCGGCCGGCTTCGACCTCGCCCACATGGCGCAACAGGTTCGCCAGCGACAACAAGGCCGCGGTCGGGTTGCACAAGTCCTTGCCGGCGATGTCGGGCGCGGTGCCGCCCGCCGGGTCGAACATGGCGCAGCTGACTTGCCCCTTTTCGTCGAAGGCGAAGCTGGACGAATCGCCCAGGCCGATCGAGCCGATCAGGCCGCAAGCCGAGTCAGACAGGAAGTCGCCGTACTCGTTGGGGCACACGATCACGGCGTACTTCTCGGGCTTCATGATGATCCCGGCCAGGAGCGCGTCGAACAGCTCCTTCCTGTGCGGGATCTCCGGGTAGCCCTTGGCCACCTCGGCCACGACCTCCTCGAACAGGCCGTCGGTCGCCTGCTGGATCGTGTACTTGCTGGCGGAGACCACGTGCGTGCCGCGCTGCTTGGCCAGCTCGAAGGCGTAGCGCGCCGCGCAGAAGCTCGGGCGGCGCTCGATCACGCGCAACGACACCGCGATGTCGTCGCCCAGTCGCCGACCCGGATCCTCGTAGGTGCCGCCCGTGGCGATGCGCACGACATCGATGTCGATCGTCTTCTTGAAGTTGTTCTCGATGCCGGGGATGGTCGACACAGGGCGGTGGATGACCGCGAAGTCGCACTCGTCGCGCAGGATCTTGTTCGGGCTGTCGGCGGTGGTGGCGGTCGGGTACTTGATGGAGACCTTGTGCTCCTTCATCAAGGCCACCGCCTCGGCGTAGAGCGCCTTGCCGCGGCGCCGACGGTTCTCGTCGGAGAGGTCCACCGGCACGAACGACAGGGAGCAGGGGAGCTGGGCCGCGACGGCGTGGACGCTGGCCGAGAGTTCGCTCGAGATGCCGTCGCCGAGGAGCTCGACGACCGTGTAGGAGTTCATGCGACTGGACCGGATCAGGTGCGACCGAGGTGCCTCCCCGGTCGAAAGAGGCTACAAGGATAGCGATGACCCGCCTAGGTCGCAGCGGTGCTTCGCAGGCTTCCGGCCGCGGACGCGTCCTTCCGTTCCCCGCGGCGCTGCGCCTGGCGTGCGCGGGGGCCTGCCTCGCCTTGTGGACGACGACCGCCGAAGCGGCGCGCTCGAGTCGCGATGGCGCGACGGCGCCGGTGGTCGCGCCGTCGGGCGCCGAGCCGACGGTGCGCCTCGAAGTCCTGCGCAACGGCGCGTTCCTCGAGCACCACGCGCCGCTCGTCGACGGGCGTGGCGCGCGCCCCCTGCCGTGGTGGCGCACGCCGCGTGGAGCCGACCACATCGTCGACGGCAAGCTCGTGCTGCGTCCCGGCGAACGCGCCGAACAGCCGCTGGCCCTCGACCCCGGCATGGCGCGCTCGTTGCGATTGCGCGGCAAGGTCGAGGGCCCGGCGCGCCTGGTGGTGGTCGACGGCGACGAGGGCGAGGTCGTGCTCGAGCCGCGCGGCGAGTTCGCCATCGACGGCGCCGAACTCGAGGCGCGCCTCGGGCGGCCGCTGGTGCCGCGCCTCCTGCTGCGGCTGGAGTCGCCCGGCGGCGCAGGCGCGTGGAGCGCCCTCGCGGCCGACGCGGAGTTCCCGTGCCCCGCGCCCGAGGCGTTGGCCGCCGAGGTGCGCGCCGAGCTCGAACGCATCGTCCTCGAATGGGAGGAGCGCGCGCTCGACGAGTTCGGGCCGCGCCGCACGCGCTTCGTCGCGCGCGCCTTCGACGCGGAGACGGGCGCCGAGCTCCAGCGGCTCGCCGCGTGCGCGCCGTACATCCCGTTCTGGAAGAGCGCGGCGGTCCTCGCCGAGCACGGCGGCTCCGAACGCGTGCGCGCCCTGCATGCGGCGTGGTGGGAGGACTTCCTCGCGCTGGGCTTCGCGCCCGGGACGGGCCTGCCGGCGATGTGGGATCCGGCGCGCGACGAACCGATCCTCGATCGTCCGGTCGAGATCGCCCTGCCGCTGGCGCACCTCGTCGAGGTGGCGCGCGACGGCGCACCCGACCGCAGGCGCGCGGCGCTCGAGCGGGCGGCGCGCATCGCCGAGCTGGTGCTGGAACGCGGCTTGTTGCCGGACGGTGGCGTCGCTGCGAGCTACCGGCCCGGGGACGGGGCGCCCAACCTCGACACCGCCTTGCTGCGGCGACTCGACGTGCCGGCGCAATTGGCGCGCCTCGCCCCGCTGGTCGAGCGCGCGGCGGCCGACGGCGCGCCGGTGTCAAGTAAAATTGACGGACGGCGGCTGTTGCGCGCGGCGCACGAGGCGCTGGCGGTGCTCGAGTACTCGCACCACTGGGCCGGCGGGTGGCAGGCGATCGACCCGGGCTTCGACGACGAGTTCGGCCACTACGGCGCGCGCGCGGCCCTCGTGGCGCGCGACGTGCCGGGCGAGCTTCCGTTCCGGCGCTTCGCGCTGGAGGGCCTCGAACGGTACCTCGAGCCTTGGCGCGGCGCGACGGCGCTGGGCGGCAACCTCGCGGCCGACCAGGTGCGCTGCTGGCAACTCGCCGCGGACCTGGCGCTCGCCGAGCCGTCGATCCTGCCGCGACTGCGGCCGGCGCTGCTCGACGCGGCCCACGCCCACATGCAAGGCGAGCAGTACGGCAACGGCGCGTTCGGCGACGTGACCATCTACGCCTTCGATCCGCGCACCGCGCTGCAGGTCGGCGACCTGCCGGGCACGCCCTCCAACCTCGTGCAAGGCCTTGCCACGCTGGCGGCGCCGCACCTCGGATTGCCGCAGGACGAGGTGCGCGCGCGCTACGCCACCGTGCTGCGCTCCACCGTGGCGCGCTATCGCCGCGCGCACGGATTCCTGGTCGATCGCGCGCCCAAGGCGGGCGCCAATCCCGCGTCCGGCTCGCTGCGGTTGATGATCGGACTCGAGCGGATGCTGGTGGCGCTCAGCGCGTCGACACGACGCTGAGCGAGTCGCCGAAGGCGTTGGCGACGAGGATCTCCGGCGCACCGTCGGCGTCGAGGTCGACGACGAGCATGCCGAGCGGACCGAGCCCCGCGCCGATGTCCGCGGAACGCGCCAAGGTGTTCGAACCCGTCGCGCGCCAGGCGTTCAGGTGGTGGCTGTTCTGCGCGGAGACGAGCACTTCGCTCCGTCCGTCGCCGTCGAGATCGCCGGCGGCGACATCGTAGGGACGCAAGCTGGTCTCCAGCGGCTCGCACCAGGCCGAGCCATCGCGCGCGTCCAGCGCGTGCAAGCGGCCCGGTCCATCGCCGGCGAGCGCGAGCGCCAGGATCTCGGCCGCGCCATCGCCATCGAGGTCTCCATGCGCCAAGGCGAGGCATGGCGCGGCGAGATCCGCGCGCCACGACTCGGTGGCGGGCAGCTCGAGCGAGCCCGGCGCGCCCAGCGCCAGGCACGCGAGCGACTTGCCGGAGGCGTGCCCCACGTGGAGCCGCCGCTCCGCCGCGTCGTGCAGCAGGGCCGTGGGCGCGCCGCTCGTCGCGCGCGTCGAGGCCAGTAGGAGGCTCGGGTTGCCGTCCGCGCCGGGGACGATGCGCACGACATGCAGCGCATCGCCCTCGGGATCCGCCACGACGGCTTCGGGGCGCCCGTCGCCATCGAGGTCGACCAGCGCGACATCCTTCGCGCTGCGTCCGACCTGCACGGGCGCGACCATGGCGCGCTGGGCCAACCCGCCGCGTCCATCGCCGAACAGGGCCACGAGTCGTCCGCCCTTGTCGGTGCGCTGCGCCAGCAGGAGGTCGAGCTTGGCGTCGTCGTCGAGGTGCAGCGCGCGCGGCGCTTCGACGCTGCCGAGGTGCTCGACCACGCGCTTCTCGAGCAATCCGTCCGGCCCGCCGCGCAGCAGGGACAGCGTGCCTTCGAGCGCGTCCAACGCGAGCACATCCAGCCGTCCGTCGGCGTCGAAGTCGGCGGCGAGCAGTTCGTAGGGCGAACGTCCGGTGGCGTGGTCGCGCGCGGTTGTCCAACTTGCTTGACGTGCGCGCGCGCCGTGCAGCACCGACACCCGCTTGGCGTCGCCGTTGGCGAAGGCCGCGTCCGCGACCCTGTCGCCGTCGAAGTCCCCGAGGCACGCGTCGAGCGGATGCTGGCCGGCGTACACGGGGGCTTGCGCCTCGTCGTCGTGGCCGCGCCATTCCTGGCCGCGCAGGGCCAGCGACCATGCACGTCCCTCGGGATCGAACTCCAGGTCGATGGGCACGATGCCGGCGTCGATCCGTTCGACCACGCGCAACTCGCGCGGTTCGAGGATCCACACATGGTGGTCGCCGCCGGCGACGAAGATGCGCTCCTCGCCGCGCCAGGCGCCGCGCGCCAGGCGCCGCGGCAGTCCGTCCAGGGTGGTGGCGGCCTCTTCGCGCAAGGTTCCGTCGGCCACGCGCAGGCGCACGACGCGCCGCGAGCCTTGCGACGCGACCAGCACGGTGGATCCCCCGTCCTCGGGCAGCAAGGCCGTGGTCTGTTCGTCGGGCAGGCGCGCGCGCACGAACTGCGCGCCTTCGCGCCACGCGTGCAGGTCGTCGTCGATCGTCGCGACCCAGATGGACGCCCGGCCCGAGGCGTCGTGGCCGCCCACCGCCAAGGCGCGCGGCCGCGCGGGCAGGTCGGCGCGCCACGCGACGGGCAGCGCGCCTCCGGTGGAGTCGAGCAACGCGCGCGCGTCGGCCACCACGACACCGGGCGCGGCGCGCGAGGCCAGCACGACGCGCGCATCGTCGGCGCTCGAGCGCGGCGCGCGGGGCGCGAGCCAGAGGGGGCCGAGGGGGAAGTCGTCGACGGCCAGCACGCGCGGTTCGGCGACCGGCTCGAGTCCGCGGCCGAGGTTGGCGAAGAGCTGCACGCCGCCCGGCCCGTAGCACCCCGCCAGCAACTCGTCGCGACCGTCGCCATCCAGATCGCCGGCGAGCAGCGCCGTGGCGCGCGCGCCGGCGGCGGTCGGGAACTCGCGTCGCGCCGCGATGCGTCCGGCCTCCTTGGGCGGGTTGGCCTGCGCGGCTGGCGTGGCCGGGGCTTGCTCGGAAGTCGCCGACGTGGAGCCGCCGACGCCAGCCGCCGTGGTCGAGGGTTCGCACGCGGCCGCGAGCGACAGCGCACAGGCGAGGCTGGGTGCGAACGGAAGCTGGACCACGGTGCGCCCAGAGTAGGCGCCGCGAGGCCCCGAGACCAACCCTTTGGCTATGCTGCCCGCCCGGCACGCTCTTCGCATGCCGTCGAACCCCGCGCATGCGCCGCCGCTCGTACGCCTGGATCGCCCTGCTCGTCGCCTTGGGCTGCGGCGGTTGGCTGCTCTTCGGCCCGCGCCGCGAGCGGCAGGCGGCGGATGCCGTGGACGCGCCCCGGACCGTCGCCGTGGAGCCGACCGAAGTCGCCGCGCCGACGCCCGTGGAGCTCGCCGCGTTGCCGGCCTTCGAGTCGCTCGACACCACGGTGGTGTTCCCGCTCGAGGTCGTGCTCGAGCTCGCGCGGCTCGACGGATCGGGCGAGCTCGACGCGCGCACCGGCGCGACAGCGCGCTTGTCCGGCATGGTGGTCGACGCCGCGGGCGCGGGCACGCGCTGCGAGCTGCGCTTCGTCGGCGGCTTGAACCAGGGCCGCGTGCTGTTCAGCGACGGGCTGGGCCGCTTCGGCGCCAACGACTTGTACCCGGGGCTCGCGCTGGTGCAGGTGGTCGCGCCCGGATCGCCGGGTTGCCTGCGCGAAGTGCGCCTGCGCAACGAGCGCGACGCGCTGCTCAACGTCTCCTTCGCGCGCATGGCGAAGGTCTCCGGCAGGATCGTGGGACCCGACGGCCAAGGCGTGGCCGAGGCGCGCGTGCAGCTCGACGGCCAATCCGCGACGACCGACGAGCAGGGCGGCTTCGCGCTGCCGCAGGTGGCGGCGGGCGAGGCCCTGTTGTTCGTCGACAAGCCCGGCCTCGCCAGCGCGCGCAGCATCGTCTCCGTGCCGGTCGGCGGCGTCGTCGAGCCCGAGCAGCTGACCATCGTGCTCGAGCGCGGCGCGCGCCTGATCATCGCGGTCGACGAGCCGATCAACAGCGGGGTGGAGGCGCTCGTCCACCTGATGGCGGAGGCGAGCGGCGCGCAGCGGCGCTACCCGTGGCACCGCATCAGTCCGGTGCGCGTGTGGCCGGGCGGCCAGGCGACGGTCGAGGACCTGCCCAGCGGGCCGCTCGCGCTGCGCCTGTTCCACGCCGGCGCCCGCGCCGAGCCCGAGCGCGTGCAAGTGTCCTTGTCGCCCGGCGAGGAGGAGGCGGTCGTGCTGCACATGGTCCCGGCGCCGGTGGTGTCGGGCGTGGTCACGCTGCGCGGCGCGCCCGCGCGCGACGCGGTCGTGCGCCTCGAGACGCCCGATCGCGTCGGCTCGCTGCTCAGGTCGTACGGCCAGTCGAACTGGATGCAGCTGGAGACCGAGGTCTACAGCAACCTGCCCAGCGCGGTGCAGGAGATCCGCACGAACGGGCGCGGCGAGTACTCGATCAGCTCGTACGAGGATCTCTCCGCGCGCCGCTTGCTCACGGCGGTCAGCGCCGACGGCCGCTCGCGCGCCGCGCGACTCCTGAAGGGCGGCGAGACGAGCGTCGACTTGCAGCTCGAGGCGGTGCGCGCGGGATCCAGCGTGCTGACCTTGAGGTTGCCCACGCGCTGGCAGGCCTTGCCGGTGCGCATCGCGATCAACGGCGAGCCGCGCGATCCGTTCCTCCTTCCGCCCGGGCAGGACCTCGACATCGAAGGACTGCCCGGCGGCGAATGGCTCGTGACGGCGACCTGGAACGGCGAGGCGCTGGTCGAGAAGCGCGGCGTGGTGCTGCGCGACGAGGCCGCGATCGCGTGCGAGTTGCCCGAGGGCGCGATCGTCGGACAGGACGAGGACACGCGTCGCCGGGCCGGGGCGCGCTGAGGACGGAGCGGGGGACCGCGACGGCCCGCGCGTGGTGATCGCGCGTCGCGTGCCCGCTACATTGGGGCGATGCGCACGCTGACACTCGATGGACGCTCCCTGACCCTCGCGCACCTGAAGGCCGTCCTGGCGGGCGAACCCGTGCGAGTCGTGGTCGCCAAGCCCGCGCTGGCCGAGGTCAAGCGCGCGCACGCCATCGTCGCGCGCCATGTCGCCCAAGGCGACGTCGTCTACGGCCTCACCACGGGCTTCGGCAAGCTGAAGAGCGTCGCCATCGCCAAGGAGGACCTCGCCCAGTTGCAGGAGAACCTCGTCCTGTCGCACTGCGTCGGCGTGGGCGATCCGCTGCCGACGGGCATCGTGCGCGCGGCGCAGGTCTTGCGGCTGAACGGACTCGTGCGCGGACGCTCGGGCGTGTCGCCTGCGCTGGTCGAACGGCTCGTGGCGCTGTTCAACCTGGGCTTCGCGCCCGTCGTGCCTTCGCAAGGCTCGGTGGGCGCCTCGGGCGACCTCGCGCCGTTGGCGCACATGGCGGCCGCGTACCTGGGCCATGGTTCGTGCGAACTCGGCGGCGAGCGCATGTCCGCCGCGGCGGGGTTGAAGAAGCTCAAGCTCGCGCCGCTCGTGCTCGGGGCGAAGGAGGGGCTCGCGCTGATCAACGGCACCGAGATCATCAAGGCCATCGCCGCCGAGGCGGTGCTGCGCGCCGAGAACATCGCCGCCTGCGCCGACGCGGTCGCGGCGCTCTCGCTCGAGGCGCTGCTCGGGTCGCTGGCGCCTTTCGCCGCGCGCATCGCCGAACTCAAGGGCCACCGCGGCCACCACGACACGGCCGACAACGTCCGGCGCGTGCTCAAGCGCAGCCAGGTGCTCAAGAGCCACGCCGATTGCGATCGCGTGCAGGATCCGTACTCGTTGCGTTGCGTGCCGCAGATCCACGGTGCCGCCAAGACCGCGTTGGCGCACGTGCGCGACGTGCTGGCGCTCGAGCTCAACTCGGTCACGGACAACCCGCTGGTGTTCCCCGAGGACGGCACGGTCGTCTCGGCCGGCCAGTTCCACGGCCAGCCGCTCTCGATCCCGCTCGACTACCTGGCGGCCGCGCTGGCGACCTTGGGCAACGTCTCCGAGCGGCGCATCGAGCAACTGGTCACCCCGGACCTGTCGCGCCTGCCGGCGTTCCTCACGCCGCAGCCCGGGCTCAACTCGGGGATGATGATCGTGCAGGTCGCGGCGGCGGCGCTGGCGAGCGAGAACAAGTCGTTGGCGCATCCCGCCTCGGTCGACACGATCCCGACCAGCGCCAACCAGGAAGACCACGTGTCGATGGGGCCGATCGCGGCGCGCAAGGCGCTGCAGATCGCGCGCCACGTGGAGACGATCCTCGCCATGGAATGGCTGTGCGCCGCCCAGGCGCGCGAGTTCCACCGCGACCTGCGCGCGGGCGACGGGGCCGAAGCCGCGCACGCCTTGCTGCGCACGCGCGTCGAGCCCCTGATCGGCGATCGTTGGCTGCACGACGACATCGAGGCGGCTCGTTCCATGGTCGCCTCGGGCGAGCTGCGCGCCGCGGTCGAGGACGCGGTGGGCGCGTTGCGCGCCTGAGACCGGGCCTTCAGCGCGCCAGTCGTCGCGCGACGCGCGCACGCAACGCGTCGAGCTCGTCGAAGCGCAGCAGGAAGGCCAGCGCCAGCGTGATCGCGGTGGTGGCCGCGGCGACGGCGAAGAGCGTCGGCAGCGCGTGCCAGCCGAGCTCGTCGATGCGCGCGGCGAGCGCGGAGCACGGCCACGCGGCCGCCGCGGCGACCAGCGCGAGCTTGGCGAGGAAGCCAGGCAAGCCGTCGCCCGCCCGGGCTCCGCGCCGCCGCCACTCGCGCTCGAGCAGGAGGTGCAGCACGATCGCGTAGGCCGTGATGGCCAGGGCCCCCGCGGCGGCGACGCCTTCGATGCCGTGCGATTCGCGCAGCAGCGGGTACAAGGGCAGCGCCAGCAGGGCCGCGAGCGTGCCGACGAGCGCCGGCGGCCAGGTCAGGCCCAGCGCGTAGAAGCCGCGCGCGAGCAGCGGCTGCGCGGTCCACGCGGCGAGACCGAAGCTCCCGACGCGCAGCGCAGCCACCACCGCGGCGGCGTGCTCGGGGCTGGTGCGTCGCGTGCCGAGCAGCACCTCGACCGCCGCCGGAGCGGCGCACCACAGCACCAGCGCCGACAGCACGCCGACGAACAGCATCAAGCGCACGGCCTTGCGCACCAGGGCGCGCGCCTCGGCGTGCTCCGCCAAGGCGACATGGCGCGCGATGGTCGGATAGGTCGCCACGCCCGCGACGAACCCGAAGGCGCCCATCGGCACGCGCAGCAGCGTGCGCGCATAGCCCAGCGCGGCGATGGCGCCGACGAACAGCAGCGCGCCCTCGCGGCGCTGGAACCACTCGTCGCAGACGACGATCGAGAAGCCCACCATGATCGGCAACGAACGCGCGAGGTAGGCGCGCACATCGGCGTCGCGCGGCGTCCAGTCGAAGCCCAGCCGCAAGCCGTCGCGCATGGCGGCCATCGTCGGCACGAAAAGCGGCCCCGCGATGCTGCCCGCCAGCGCGCCCCAGCAGAAGCCCGCGACATCGCCGCCCGCGAGCCCTCCGGCGATGATGCCGAGCGTGTAGACCAGCGGCGCGGTGGCGGCGGCGGCGTGCTTGTCGCGCGCCTGCAGCCAAGCCGAGGCCAATCCTCCGAGCACATGGCAGATCTGCGCCGGCAGCAGGATGCGCACGAGCGTCGCCAGCTCGGCGTGACGCTCCGGCGCCATGCCGGGCGCGACCACGCCGAGGATGCGCGGCGTCGTCCACCACAAGATGGCCGTGGCGACGACGAGCAGCGCGCAGAGCAGGCTCCACACGCGGCGGAACGAGCGTTGCGCGGCTTCTTCGTCGCCGAGCGCGAGGTGGCGCGCCGCGATGGGCAGGTAGACGACCGTCAGCGCCCCGCCGGCGAGCAGGTAGTTGAGGAAGTCGGGGATGGTGAAGGCCGCCTGCCACAAGTCTCCGTCGGCGCTCGTCCCGAGCGTCCGTCCGACGACGAGGTCGCGCACCAGGCCGACCACGCGCGACAGGACGAGGCTCGCGCCCCAGATGGCGCCCGCCACGGCGATCTTCGCCCCGCTGCTCTCCCGCGCTTGCAAGGCGGGCATCGTGCTGGAGCGTCGCGCTCGGCTCAACCCCGCGCCGTGCGCTTCTCGCGCCGCGCCGCGCGCCTTTCGCACCGCGCCGAGCGCTTTTCACATCGCGCCGAGCGCTTTTCGCGCCGCGTCGAGCGCTTTTGGCGCCGCGCGGGCCTTCCCCGCCGACCGCGCCGCTTCCACAATGGATCCGGAGACATCCACCCATGGCCATCGCGACCACCACGGCGCAGCTGCCGCCGCTCAAGGCATCCGAAGTCCCGACCGGTCCCCAGCGCGCACCGCGCGGCGTCGAGCGGCGCTGCAAGAGCTGGGCGGCCGAGGCGGCCATGCGCATGTTGATGAACAACCTCGACCCGGAGGTGGCCGAGGATCCCGCCAACCTCGTCGTGTACGGCGGCATCGGCAAGGCGGCGCGCGACTGGCCCGCCTTCCAGCAGATCATCGCCACGCTGACGCGCCTCGAGCCAGACGAGTCGCTGCTCGTGCAGTCCGGCAAGCCCGTGGGCGTCTTCAAGACGACGCGCCAGGCGCCGCGCGTGCTGATCGCCAACTCGAACCTCGTCGGGCGCTGGGCCACCTGGGAGCACTTCCGCGAACTCGAGGCGGCCAACAAGATGATGTACGGCCAGATGACGGCCGGCTCGTGGATCTACATCGGCACGCAGGGGATCCTGCAAGGCACCTACGAGACCTTCGCCGCCTCGGCCGCGAAGCACTTCGGCGGCACCTTGGCGGGGCGGCTCGTGGTCACGGGCGGCCTCGGCGGCATGGGCGGCGCGCAGCCCTTGGCCGCGACGATGAACGAGGGCACCTTCCTCGCCGCCGACGTCGACAAGGATCGCATCCAGAAGCGGCTCGACACGCGCTACCTCGACACCATGGTCGAGAACATCGACGCGGCCATCGACCTGGCGTTGGAGTGGAAGGCGAAGAAGGTCGCCAAGTCCATCGGCGTGCCCTGCAACATCGTCGACCTGCTCCAACGCCTGATCGCGCGCGGCATCACGCCGGACATCCTGACCGACCAGACCAGCGCGCACGACGCGTTGACGGGCTACGTCCCGAGCGGCATGACGCTCGAGCAGGCGGCCCTCCTGCGCCGCGACGACCCGAAGCAGTACGAGGCGCGCTCCTACGCCACGATGATCGAGCACGTCAAGTTGATGCTCGAGCTGCAGAAGCGCGGCGCCGACACCTTCGACTACGGCAACAACCTGCGCGGACACGCCAAGCAGGCGGGCTTCGAGGGGGCCTTCGGCTTCGAGGGCTTCGTCCCCAAGTACATCCGGCCGCTGTTCTGCGAGGGCAAGGGGCCGTTCAGGTGGGTGGCGTTGTCGGGCGATCCGGCCGACATCCACGAGACCGACCGCATCGTGGCCGAGCTGTTCCCGCACGACAAGGCGCTGCTGCGCTGGCTCGACATGGCGCAGAAGCGCATCGCGTTCCAAGGCTTGCCCGCGCGCATCTGCTGGCTGGGCTACGGCGACCGCGCCAAGGCGGGCCGCGCCTTCAACGAGGCGGTGCGCACGGGGCGCGTGAAGGCTCCGATCGTCATCGGGCGCGACCACCTCGACTGCGGTGCGGTGGCGAGCCCCAACCGCGAAACCGAGGCGATGAAGGACGGCACCGACGCGGTGGCCGATTGGGCCATCCTCAACGCGATGGTCAACATCGCCTCGGGCGCGTCGTGGGTCAGCTTCCACCACGGCGGCGGCGTCGGCATGGGCTACAGCCTGCACGCCGGCCAGGTCACCGTGGCCGACGGCAGCCCCGAAGCCGCGGCCGCCATCGAGCGCGTCCTGACGGCCGATCCCGGCATGGGCGTGATCCGGCACGTGGACGCGGGCTACGACGAAGCGCTCGAGTGCGCACGCGCCAAGGGCGTCGACATTCCGGGCGCGACGCGCTGAACGCGCGGCGCGCCCTCGTCCATCCTCAGCGCAGCAGCGGGTCGAACGGCAGGCGCGCCATCACGCCCGTGCGTCCGACGAGGGCATGCACGCGCTCGGCCACGCGGGCGGCTTGCAGGGCAGGATGGCCTTGGATGCCGGCGAGGTCTTCGCGCTGCTGCTCGAGCATGTCGTCGATCACCTGCTCGAGGAAGTCGAGCTGGCGTCGCTCGGCGCGCAGCTTGGCCTTGGGCTCGCCGCAGCGTTCGCGAGCGAGCTCGATGGCGCGGTCGAGGTCGCCGAGTTCGTCGACGAGCCCCAGTTCCTTGGCCTTGGATCCCGACCACACGCGGCCTTGGGCGATCTCGGCGACTTGCGCGCGGTCGAGCTTGCGGCCGGCGGCCACGAGGTCGAGGAAGCGTTCGTAGATCTCGTCCACATGGCCTTGGATCACGGCCAGTTGCTCGGGCGTCTTGCGGCGCATCAGCGAATCCCAACCGCCGAGCGGGCTGGTCGAGACCGTTTCCTCGCGCAGGCCGTGCTCGCCCGCCAGGCGCTCGATGTTGGGCAGCATGCCGAACACGCCGATCGAGCCCGTGATCGTCTCGGGTTGGGCGACGATGGCGTCGGCGTCGGCGCTGATCCAATACCCGCCGGAGGCCGCCACCGCGCCCATCGACACGACGACGGTCTTGCCCGCGGACTTGAGGGCGAGCAGCTCCTGGCGGATGACATCGCTCGCCGTGGCGCTGCCGCCCGGCGAATCGACGCGCATGACGACGGCGACCACGTCGTCGTCGAAGCGCGCGGCGCGCAGCCGGCGCGCCAAGTCGTCTCCGCCGATGCCGGACCCCGACGAACCGTCGACGATCTCGCCCTCGGCCTGCACCAGCTCGATCACTTCGCCGCGCGGGGTCGCGTGGTCCATCTTCCGCGCATAGGACTCGAGCGCGATCTGGGGCAGCTCGTCCTCCTCGTCGACATCGGCCAATTCCTTGAGCGACGCGAGCATCGTGCCGAACGGCCCCACGTGGGTGACCCACTTGCGCTCGAGGGCCTGCTTGGCCGTCACGATGCCATCGACGCGCGCCGCCTCGCGGATCGAATCCAAGGCGATGCCGCGCGCCTCGGCGATGTCCCCGTACACGCGCCCCTCGACCTCGGCGAGGATCGCCGCCAGTTGTTCGCGGTTCTCCGGGCTCATGTCCGAACGCATGAACGGCTCGACGGCGGACTTGTACTTGCCGACGCGCGTGACCTGCACCTCGACGCCGTACTTGGCGAGCAGCTCGCCCATGTAGGGGATGTCGATCGAGAACCCGTCGACGAGCACGCTGCCCAAGGGGTCCAGCCACGCCTCGTCGGCCACCGACGAGAGCCACAGCGCGCGTTCGTCCAGCGAGCCATGCGCGGCGACGACGCGCTTGCCGTTCTTCCGCGCCTCGGACAGCGCATCGCGCACGCACGACAGCGCCGAGTAGGAACCCGACACCCCGCCATGCAGCAGGATGGCGGAGATGTGCTCGTCCTCGCCCGCCGCGCGGATGGTGGCGGCGATGTCGCGCGCCGGCATCGGGTGCGCCATCGATCCGGCGAGCAGCGCCTCGATCCCCGGCGCTTGGCCCTTTTCCGTGACGGGCAGCGACAGGTCGATCGTCAGCACAGTGCCCTTGGACACGCCGGGTTCGGCGCCCAGCATGTACGCCACGACGCCCACGAAGAGCAACGCGGCCGCGGCGAACACGACGAACAGGATCAGGAGAGTCTTCTTCATGAGGGGAAGTTTCCGCGCGATGACGGGTGCTTGCGCGAAGCCGCATGCCTTCGCGATGCCAGTTGCCTTCGCGATGACGGCTGCACTTCGGCGCCGGCGAGGCGTCGAAGGGCGGGATACGGGTCGCGCAGGCGAAGATTCACATCGAACACGAACCGGGCCCGCGCGGATCGCCGCATGTGCCGCAGCCGCCTGCTCCTTCGGGCGCGGGACCGCCTGCTCCGGCGGCCTTGGCGGGGTTCGCCGTGGCGAAGGTGCTGAAGCGTCGTTCGACTCGGGCCGAACGGCAGACGGGGCACTCGATGGTCTCGTCGCCGCGC
>JBKDQQ010000051.1:0-3148 GCA_046341775.1 Planctomycetia bacterium | reverse complement strand
CCACAACTTGGCGCTGCGCAGCGACGGGGATGTGGCCGCGTGGGGGGACAATTCCGCCGGTCAATGCACGGTTCCGCATGTGCCCACGGGGACGCGCTTCGTGGCCATCGCGGCTGGCGCCGACCATTCCCTTGCCCTCCGCAGCGACGGCGTCTTGATGGCGTGGGGCAGCAACGCGGCAGGGCAGTGCAACGTGCCCACGCCGCCGTTGGGCGTTCAGTACGTCGAGATCTCGGCCGGGGATAGGTTCAGCGTGGCGCGGCGCAGCAATGGCACCGTCGTGCAGTGGGGTTTCACCGGCTTCAACCTGGCCAATGTCCCGACCCTGCCTCCGGGGGTCGCCTATGTGGAGGTGTCGGCTGGCTACCAACACATCGCGGCGCGGCGCAGCGATGGGCGCGTGGTCGCTTGGGGCCGTTTGGCCGAGGGACAGTGCAACATTCCCGCTCCGCCCACCGGGCTCGGCTATGTGGAGGTGGTCGCGGGCGGGTACCACACGCTGTCGCGCTTGCCGACCGACTGCAATGGGAACGGAATCGCCGACGGGAGCGACATCGCGGCCGGAGCCGCGGATTGCAATGCCAACAGCATCGTCGACTTGTGCGAACTCGCCGCGCAATCGGTGGGCGATTGCAATCTCAACAACATCCCGGACAGCTGCGAGATCGCCTTGGGCTTGGCCGATTGCAACCTGAATCATGTGCCGGATGCCTGCGACTTGGGGAATGGCACGAGCGCGGACGCGGACCTGAACCAAGTTCCGGATGAATGCACGCAGGATTGCGATGCCAACGGCTTGCTGGATGCAGCCGAGCTGAGCCTGGGGTTGGCCAACGATTGCGACGCGAACCAGATCTTGGATGTGTGCGACGTGCTTGCGGGCGAGCCGGACTGCAACGGCGATGGGCGCCTCGACAGCTGCGACTTCGCCGCTGGAGCGGTCGACTGCAATCTGAACCTGGTGCCGGACTTCTGCGAGGTCGATGCGAACAACGACGGGTTGATCGACGACTGCCAAGACGGGGGCATCGCCTATTGCACCGGCAACGGGGGACCCGATGCGACCGCTTGCCCGTGTGGCAATGAAGGCGAGCCGGGAAACGGATGCCCGAACTCGAACAGCGCGGCGGGTGCTCGACTGGAGGCGGTCGGGCTACCGAGTCGCATCGCGGACAGCCTCGTGCTGCGCGGCAGCCAAATGTCGCCGAACAGCACGGTCCTTTATTTCCAGGGCACGGCTCAAGTCATCGCCCCCGGGGCCGGCACGAGCGGCGCGGTCTTCGGCGATGGACTGCGTTGCGCCGCCGGCATCACGGTGCGCCTTGGCGTGCGCCAGAACGAGAATGGGGCGAGCCAATTGCCCTCGAATGGCAGCACGCCTTTGCACACCGTGGGACAAATCCCCGCGTCGGGCACAGTCACGCGGTATTACCAAGCGTGGTACCGCGACACGAGTCCGACGTTCTGCACGACGAACCGGTACAACCTGACCAACGGAGTGTGCGTCGTGTGGGTGCCGTAGCCCCGGATCGTCGCCATGTGGAGGAGTGGGGCGACTCTCGGATGTTCTTGAGACGCGCGGGCTCCGCGCTGAGCGTGCGGGCTCGGACTGCGCCCCGCGCTACCCTCATGCCATGAGCCTTCGCGCCAGACTCGGTCTCGCCTGTCTCGTCGCCACTCCCCACATCGCCCTCGCCAACCCGGTCGCTCCTCCCGCGCCCGCCGACCAACCCGTCAAGAAGGCGCTCATCCTCGGCGTCGACGGACTGCGGGGCGACTTGCTGCGGCTCGGGCGGGCGCCGGCGGTCCAGCGGTTGATGGACGAGGGCGGGTACACGGAGGAGATGCGCACCGGGCCGGTGACGGTGTCGGGGCCGGGGTGGTCGAACGCGCTGTGCGGCGTCTGGATGGACAAGCACGGTTGCAAGGACAACACGTTCGAGGGTGTCGACTACGCGCGGCATCCGCACCTGTTCGTGCGCGCGCGGCAACACCTGCCGGAGGCCAAGCTGTGCCACTACATCGGTTGGGCGCCGATCGACGAGAAGATCCTCGGTGACGGGCCGGCGGACGAGAGGCGGCGCAACACCGGGGATGCGGCGGGGGATCGCGCTTCGGCCGAACAAGCCATCGCGGCGATCGAAGCGGGGCGCATGGACCTCGGCTTCCTGTACTTCCACCACCTCGACGACATGGGGCACGCGCATGGCTTCCACGCCTCGGTGCCCGAATACGTCGCGCAATGGGAGGTGATCGACGGCCACATCGGGCGCGTCATGGACGCGATTCGTCGGCGCGATCCGGCGCGCGAGGATTGGTTGGTGCTGCTCGTGACCGACCATGGCGGCACCATCGACGGCGGGCATGGACGCGACATCGACGAGCACCGCATCGTTCCCATGGTCGCGTGGGGGCGCGGCGTGGCGCGCGGGCGTTGGCTCGAGACGGTCAACCAGGTCGATGTGGCGCCGACCGTGCTGGCGCACTTGGGAGTGGCCATCGATCCGGCGTGGGACTACGACGGACGCGTCGTCGGGCGCGTCGCGGCGCGGCGCATCGGCGACAACCTGATCGCCAACGCGGGCGCCGAGCAAGGAATCGGGCGCGACGCGGTGCTGCCCGATCGGGGGATCCCCGGATGGACGGACACCGGGAGCGCCACCGTGCTGCGCTATGGCGCGCCGGGCGGATACGCCACGCCCGCGAGTCCGGGCAGCGCGGGACGCGGAGCGAACTTCTTCGTGGGGGGCAAGGCGAAGGAGGCGCGCATCGAGCAGGTGGTCGGCTTCGCCGAGCACGGCGCGCGCATCGATCAGGGCGAGGTGCAGGTCGAGGTGTCCGGTTGGTTCGGCGGCTTCGCCGACCAACGCGACCTGTGCTGGCTGGAACTGGAGTGGCTGGACGCGGACCTGCGCGTGCTCGGCCGCGCCGCGTTGCCGGCGGCGTCCGTGGGCGATCGCCGCGCGGCCTTCGGGGGCGAGAAGGACTCGTGGACCGGCATGCTGCAGCGCCAAGCCTCGTTCGCGCCCCCGACCCGCACGCGCGCGGCGCGTTGCGTGCTGCGCTTCGAAGCGGCGAGCGGCGACAACGACGGCTGCGCCGACGACCTCGTGCTGCGCCTGGTGGCGCGACGCGGGTCCTGAGAGGG
>JBKDQQ010000050.1:0-19565 GCA_046341775.1 Planctomycetia bacterium | reverse complement strand
CGCTTGAGGCGGTGCGTGGGCTCGAGGGCCTCGAGCTCCAGCTCCATCAAGCGGTCCTGCAGCTCGCGCACCTGGTCCTTGGCCTTGGGCAGGCCCTTCAGCGCCGCGATCTTGCGCTCGATGGTGCGCATCTCGCGGTACTGGTTGTCCATCTTCTCGATGCAGGGACGGATCTTCTTCACCTGCAGGTGGCACTCCTCGACGAGGATCACCAGCTTGCGGCGGATCGATTGCACCTTCTCGAGCTGCTCGGAGCGACGCGCGCGCGGCAACTCCTCGTCCAGCAAGGGGCGGTACTCCTCGCGGATGCGCTCCACCATGCGGCGGATCGTCTCGAGGTTCACCGGCAGTCGCTTGGCGAGGAAGTTCTTGCCCAGCGTCTCGACGATCTTGGGGTCGTCGTCCGGCTTGGGGTTGGGGTTGACCTTGAGCGTGCGGTCGAAGGCCAGCTCGCCGCGCTGAACGGCGTCGAGCACCTTCAAGGCCTCGTTCATCGTCAGGCCCGAGCCCACGGCCTTCTTGCGGAAGCGCTTGCGGGTGATCTCGATCGTCTTGGCGAGGAAGATCTCCTGGTCGCGCGTCAGCAGCGGGATCTCGCCCATCTGCGTCAAGTACATGCGCACCGGGTCGTCGATCTTCTCGGGGATGCTGCCCTTCGGGAACAGCGGCTCGGCGGGCTCGTCGGAGTCCTCCGAGTCGTCGCTCTCCATGCGCACGCGCGAGGAGTCCTCCTCGATGTCCGCGATCTGCCCCGGGCCGGTCTCGGGATCGTCGATCAGCTCGACGCCGGCGTCCTCGAGGGCGGTGATGACCGCGTCCATGCGGTCGGGGGGCAGGAACTGGTCCTCCAGCAGGTTGTTGATCTGCGTGTAGGTGAGGGAGCCCTTGCGCTTGCCCTCCTCCAGCAACTGCTTGACGATGTCGTCGGGTTTTTCAGCCATGTCTCTCTTCGCCTGCCCCCCTCCCGTTCGGGAGGGTCTCTCCTCGTCCTTCGCCCCGCCTTGGAAGGCCCGGTCCGCAGCGCCCCGTCCGGGCCAACCGCACCTTGCAGTATGGCCCATGGGAGGGGGTCGTGCCTACCTGACCTCCCGAATCAGGGCCTGAATCTCACGCAGACGGGCCGCCAAGGGTCCGATCTCGTCGGACGCCCCCGGCACCCCGTCCAGTTCCTTGACGCGCGTCAGAATCCGAGCCTGCTCGGCGTCGAGCCCGCTCTTGTAGTACGCCTTGAGCGCACCGTTCAACAACGCTTGCGGGTCCTCCGCCGCCGCACCGCGCTCCCACAGCGCCAGCACCTTGTGGCGCACGGGATGGTCGGCCAAGGCCGCCAACAGCCGCCCCAAATCGACCCCTTCCGCTTGGGCAGGGTCGGCCACCAAGGTGCCTTGGTGGTACAGCGACTCGAGCACGACCAGCAGGTGGCCGAGTTCGGCATCAGGGGCAAGCCGCGCTTGGTGAACGACTTGCGGCAGGTGCTCGGGCCGATGCAAGAGCCCCGCGAGGATGTCGGCGTAGACCGCCTCCTGCTTGGGCTTGGCCTGCAAGGGTCGCAGCACCGCCGCGGCGCGCAAGGCCGCCGGAGCCGAGCCCGAGGTCTGGCCTCCGGTGGCCGCCACGGCGCCGCCGACGCTCGCCGGACTTTCGCCTTGGGCCGATGCGGAGGCGGCGGGGCGCTGCAGCTCGACCCGGCCTCCTTGGACGGTGCGCGCCACTCCGGGAGCCCCGGCGGGCGCGGGACGCGGCAGGCGTTCGAGCTGGCGCTCGCGCCCGACCTCCGGCAAGGCCTGGTACTGCTCGCGCAAGGCGGCGACGGGCATGTCGATCGCCTGGGCGAGGTCGGCGATCAGCGACTGGCGCAGGACGGGCTTCTTGATGCGCGTCAGCAAGGCGAGCACGCGGTCGACCTCCTGCGACAACTCCATGCCGCGCCGATCGCGCAACCCATCGAGCAGGAAGGTGAACCAATGCACCGCCGTGTCGAGCCGCGCCAAGAAGCCCGGCGCGCCCTCGCGCACGCAGATGTCGCACGGATCGTCGCCACCCGCGAGGACCGCCACCTGCAGTTCGAGCTCGAGCGGCAGCAGTCCGTGCAGCGCCTTGAAGGCCGCTTTGCGCCCGGCGTTGTCGCCGTCGAACACGAGCTGGACGACGCGCGCGCCGCTCCTGCGCACCAAGGCCGCGTGGTCCTCGGTGGTCGAGGTGCCCAGCACCGCCGCCACGAAAGGCACGCCCACCTGGTGCGCGGCCATCACGTCCGTGTAGCCCTCGACCAGCGCGACGCGGCCGCACTTGCGCACCTCCTTGAGGGCGCGATCCCACGCGTAGATCAGGCGCCCCTTCTTGAAGAGCTCGGTCTCCGGCGTGTTGACGTACTTGGGCCCCGCTTCGTCGTCGTCGGACAACCGTCGGCCGCCGAATCCCAGCACTCCGCCCTCCACATCGCGGATCGGGATCATCAACCGGCCGCGGAAGAAGTCGTAGGCGCGTCCCGAGTCGTTGCGGCGCGCCAATCCCGCCGCCTCCAGCACCTCGAATTCGTGGCCTTGGGCGCGCAGGTGCTCGCACAAGGCCGTGCCCGCCGCGGGGGCGTAGCCCACGCCGAACACGTCGCCGGTCGTCGCCCCGAGGCCGCGCCCGGACAGGTAGTCCGCCGCGCGCCGGCCTTCCTGGGAGTGCAGGCTCTTCTTGTAGAAGCTCGCCGCGGCCTCCAACGCCGCGCGCTGGCGCCGTTCGCCCTCCTTGACGGCCGGATCGACGCGCTTCTTGCGCGGCAGCTCGACCCCGGTGCGCGCCGCGAGGATCTCGACCGCCTCGATGAAGCTCAAGTTGTCGATGCGCTCGAGGAAGGAGATCTGGTCCCCGCCAGTGCCGCACGAGCCGTAGCAGTGCCATGTCCCCCGCCGCGGATCGACCTTGAAGCTCGGCGTGCGCTCGTCGTGGAACGGGCAGCACGCCTGCCACAACGCCCCCGCCTTGCGCAGCGTGGGCACGCGCTCCCGCACCACGTCCTCGATGGGAGCGCGGTTCTTGATGGCCTCGAGGGCGCGCTTGAAGTCGTCGTCGAGCAAGTGGGTCGCGGGTGCGGGTCGTCGGGTCTGGAGTGTTCTGGATTCGGCGGGATTCGAGAGGCGATGCGCTTGGCGCCGCAGGCGGAGGGCAGGCAACACCGGCGAAACGCGAGGTTCGGGATGAACGCGCGAGCCGCTCCGCTCGCCGCGGGAGACGCGGATTTCCGCGCGGTCGTCGCCCCGAGGCGCAGGCCGGACGCAGGCCGGACGCAAGCCGGACGCAGGCCGGACACGACGGGGCTGCGCGCGGCGCGCAGTCCGCCTGGCCGCGACTCCCAGCCATCCGCCCCTCCGTCAAGCATCTTTGACCGACACGCGCGAGCATGCCCCCTCGAGGTGCAGATGCGCGCACGCGCCATCGCGCGGCATCGGCAGCTCGAGGCGCTGCGCGTCCCGCCGCGGCGGGATGCCGAGCGTTGCCGCGCTTGGCGTTGCAGCGCCGCGCAGGGCGGCGCTTCGCGGAGCCGCGCCTCGCCAGCAGGTGCTTCCTGAGGTCGAGCCTCGCCGGCACATGCTGCGCGGATTCATGCTGCGCGGATGCATGCAGGGCCGATGCGTGCAGGGCCGATGCAGGAGTCGCGATGCGGGGCGCCGCGATGGGTCCGGAGGTTGCGCCGGGTGAACGGCGAAGGAACGATGCGCGTGGAGCAGAGCGGACCAGCAACACTCCTCGTCCACCCGCGGGCACGCCGCGTCTTGGACGAAGCGGCCAGGGGATCGGCGTGGAGTCGATGGGGCCATCGAACGCAGGGCGGTCGAACGCGCCGCACGAAGGCCTGCAAGGTCCATCAGGGCCTGCAAGGTCCGAGGCAGGGCGCGCGCGGGAGCGCGGCGGTCGGTGGCGGCTGGTTCGAGGTCGACCACCGTTGCGAGCGGCGGCCATCACGCGCGAAGCTTGGGACTGTCGGTCTGGCCCGGGGCGACGAAGCGCGCGGCGGGGCGGTGCAGGGGCTGCGGTTGGCGTGATCCGGAAGGTACTCGAGGACCTGGTCCGGTGTCGCCTCGTGCCTCGGCCGCGGCGTTGATCGCCGTGACAGATGCTCGCTGCGAGCCGCAAAGAGTAGCCTCCGCGTGGAAGAACTCCAACCCCTCGCTCGGGCGGAAAATCAGGCTGGCACTCCGCTCTGGCCCCGCGCCGCCTGCCCCCCGCCGCCTGCCCCCGCAGGCCCGCACCTCGGGATCGCCCTGCCGCGCGTTGGTCCACGAAAGGAAGCCCCGCCGCAAGGATCGTCCTAGGTCTCGGGTCCGTCGACGAACCCGGAGCCGCCGGGTGCGGCTTGGCGCAGGACCGTGGCGCGCCGCGCGTCTCCGCGCGCCGCATCCACGAGGCGCAGCAAGGAATCCAGATCCAAGTCCTCCGCTCGCGCCCCACCGGCCAAGCGCGCCTCCTCCAGCCAAGCCTCTGCCCCGACGCGGTCCTCGAGCAAGTCCGCGAGCACGCGCCCCAAGGTCTGGCGGCGGCGTTGGAACAGACGCGCCAGCAACCCCTGCAGGAGCACGCGCCGCTCGCGCTCGAGGCGATCGGCGCGGCGCACCCCGCGCACGACGCTGGAATCGACTTGCGGCCGCGGCCAGAACAGGCCCGGTCCCACGGCGCGCACGATGCGGCAATCGTAGTCGGCCTGGATGCGCGCCGACAGGGCGCCCCAATCCGCGCCGCCGGGCGTGCCCGCCACGCGTTCGGCCGCTTCCTTCTGCACGAGCGTCGTGAAGCTCGCCGGCGGGTTGTCGAGGTCGGCCAGCACCACGAAGAGCGGCGAGGCGATCGAGTACGGCAGGTTGGCGACGAGGTGCCAATCCCCGCTGGTCCACAAGGCCGCGCGCACTTCGGGTGCCAAGGCATGCTTGCCCGCCAGCGCGTCGCACAAGAGCCGCGTGCAAGGCCGCTCGGATTCCAGGGCGCGGCCCGCGAGTTCGAAGAGGCGCGCGTCGACCTCGACCGTGACGACCTCGGATCCCTCGCGCAGCAGGTGCAGCGTCAGGAAGCCGAGGCCGGTGCCGATCTCGAGCACGCGCGCGCCGGGCGGCAACTGCGCGTCGCGCACGATGGCGCGCACCATGTTCTCGTCGACGAGGAAGTTCTGCCCGAAGCGCCGCGACGGCCGGAAGCCGATCGCCTCCAACTCGCCCTTGAAATCGCGCCATGCGGCGCGGCCGTCGTCGCGCCCCGAGAGGCTCACGCACCGGCTCCTTCGGCGATCAACCGCAGCGCCTCGTGGTCGCGGCGCGCGCGCGCGCGCGCCAGCACGTCCTTCGCCTCGGGCCCGAATGCGCGACCGAGGGCCCGCAGGCGCGACTCGGCCCGGCCGCCGCTAGGCAAGCGCGGCGCGAGCTGCACGAGCAATTCCTCCGCGTCGGCGCAGGCGCGCAAGCCGACCGTCTCGTCGCGCGTGCGCGGATCGAGTTCGAGGCGCGCCACTTCGAGCACGCCGCCATCGCCGATGCGCACCATCGGGCGCTGCAGGCTCGCCCACGAGCCGCCCATCGCCCACGCGAGGGATCCACCGCCGTCGAGCGCGCCCTCGACCCATTCGGCGGCGTTGCCCACGAGGTCGTGCACGCCTTCGGGGCTGGCGCCTTGGGCGAAGGACCCGACGGGCGTCGCGCGCGCGAGGCGCAGCTCCGCGGTGTTCGCCACGGATTCCGCGCGCGCGCCGAAGGGCCAAGCCGCCCCGCCCCTGCCCACGGCGCAGCGCAGCCATTCGGAGGCGGTCAACAGGCGCAGTCCGCGCGACGCGCACAAGAGGCGCGCCTCCGCGAGGTCGAGCCCGCATTGCGGCAGGCTGCGGGCTCCGTCGCCTCCGCCCGAAAGGCGATCGCGCACGGGATCCGCCGGCAGGGTGGCCAGGAAGGCCGCCGCCTGCTCGCGCGTGGTCTCGAAGCGCTCGACGAGCAGCGGCCGGGCGTTGCCCACCACCACGCCCGGCGCGAGGCGCACCGAGGCGGCCGGCACGAAGGCGAAGCGTTCGAGCTCCAGCAGCGCCGCATCGTCCTCCGGCGGCGCCCCGCCGCAGGCCGCGAGCGCCAGCCACAGGCCCGCCAACGCGCCCGGCAGGCGCGCCGGCCAGGCCGGAACGCGGCCTGGAGGAAGGACTCTGTCAAAAATATTTGACAAAGCGCCGGTGGCCGCCGCGAGCGGGCGCCCCCATGCGGCGGCGCGCTCCGGGCCGACGAGGACCCGGGGCGCGCCGTGCGAGCGGAGCCCTGCGCGTCCCTCCCGCGCGGGAGGACGCGGCGCGAGGATCGGCGCCGAGGTCACTTCGAGGCGGAACCCGCGGCGTCGGCGACGAAGATCTCGACGCGGCGGTTCATGCGCTTGTTCTCGGTGTTGTCGTTGGGCTTGACCGGATCGTGCTGGCCGAAGCCGGCGACGACCACGTCTTGCTGCGGCACCTTGCCGGTGGCGATCAGCGCAGCGGCGACTTCCACGGCGCGCGCGGCCGACAACTGCAGGTTGCCGTGCGGGTAGCGCTCCTTGGTCGAAGGCTTGACCATCGGCGTCGAGTCGGTGTGGCCGCGGACCCACACGCGGCCGTGCGGGCGCGACTCGATCTCCTCGGCCACCTTCGAGACGGACGACTTGCCCTCGCCGGAGAGCTCCGAGCTGCCGAGGTCGAAGAGGATCTTGTCCTGCACGAGCAGCACGTAGCCGCCCTCGACGTCGAAGCGCTCGATGTCGTTCAACGGGCGTCCGAGGCCGTCGATCTTGCGCTGCAGCTCCGAGAGGCGCGAGTCGAGCTCGTCGCCGTAGCCGGCGTTCGACAGCGCGGCGACCTGGTCCAGCGCGAGTTGGCGCTTGAGCTGGTCGCGCTCCGACTCGAGGCGCGCGATGTACTGCTCGCGCTCGTGCAGCGTCGTCTGGTGGTGCTTCGCGAGCGCGACGGCGTCGTCGTACTGCTGCTGGCTGACGCAGGAGCTGGCGCCGAGGGCGAGGACGAGGACGGGAAGGCGCGCGGAACGCAGTTGGGTGCCGATCATCGGTGTGGTCAGGTGCGGTATGTCGGCCGCCGCTCGGGCGACCGGAGGAGTGTTGGCGACGAGTGTTTGCGGTCGGGTCGCGCACGAGCGCGGCGCCGTCCGCGGGCGCGACGCGGCGCCGCGACTGGACGGACGCGCGCCGGGCGGGAACGGCGCCAGCGACGCCGAGCCTCGCCGTGCGAGCCCGCGAGGAGACTGGCAAACCGCGCGGGTGGAATCCACAACCTGCGCGAACGACGCGGGAATCGGCCTCCGACCAAGCAAGCGGGGACGCCTTGGCGTCCCCGCGCGCGCGTTTCGATCCCGCCCCGCCTGGCGGGGCCGGTCGTCACTTGAACAAGCCGGCGATGGCGTTGCCCACGCCCGAGAGCGACATGGACGAGGCGCCCATGACCAGCGGGATGGTGATCAGCATCACCAGCGAGGCCACCATGACGAGCGCGCGCATCAGGCCACCCTCGTACTCCTCCGGCACCTCGACGGCGCGCGGACGCTCGGCGCGCACCGGGGCGGCGACGGCTTCGGGTTCGGCCTCGTCGACCACGGTGGCGGCGGCCGGGATCTCCTCGGTGACCGTGCCGACCTCGTCGGCCAGGCCGACGATCTCCTCGGTGGTCATGCCGATTTCCTGCGTGGTCATGGCGTCGTCCTCGAAGACGACCGTCTCGCCGCCCTCGCCGAGGTCGACGACATCGCCGCCCGACAGCTCCTTGCGCAGGGTGTCGACGTCGGCGCGCCGCAGCTTCATCGTCTGGCCTTCGCGGAAGGCGCGGATCTCGCCCTCGGACACGAGGCGCTTGAGCTCCTCTTCGCGCAGGCTCAGTTCGCGCAGGGCTTCATCGAAGCTGTAGTAGTCCTTCTCGGCCACGATCGTCTCCTGGGGTCTTTCTCGGTCTGGTCTGTTGCGGTCGGGGGGGGATGCCGCGCGAGCGGCGTTGCGCGTCGCGCGCAGGGTTCAGCGCACGCCGGACTTCTGGAACTGCTTGTCCAGCTCGGCGTAGCTGTATTCGCTCTTGTCGTTGTAGCCCTCGAGCTGCAAGTCGAGGTCGATGCGCCGCGCGCCGACGAGTTCCACGCCGCGCAGCGACTTGGTGCCGCCGCTGGCCTGGTACACGGCCAGTTGCTTCGACTCGGTGTCGATCAGGTACAGCACGCAGCTGCCGGTGATGTCCGTGCCGGTCACCGCGATCATCGAGCCGTTCGAGTCCGAGTTGGCGATGGCTCCCATGCCCGGCACGACCTGCGGGATCGGAGGCGGAAGCGTGCCGCCGCCGGTGTTCCCGTTGCCGGTGCCGTTGCCGTTGCCATTGCTTCCGCCCTGCTGGGCGATGCCCGGCAGGTTCGTGAGCACGAGCACGAGCAGCGCGGCGCCCAGCAGGAGGTGGAACCCGTCGAGGCGCCAGCCGGAGCGCGCGCGGGCGCCGACGGATGAATCCGTGGACTCGCTCGCGGGGGAGGACTCGCGCAGGGGTTCGGTGGTTCGCATGGGAGTGGGATCGTCGGAGTGGGAGCGTCGACGGCCTTGTCGGGCGTCGCCTCGGGAGTCGCCTCGGGCGTCCACTCGCGCGTCGTCCCGAGTCGCGCGGCTCGGGGCGGAGCGGGAACGGTCGCTCGGGACCTTGGACTCGAGGGTCGAGGAGTGTAGCGGCTCGACGGGCGGATGCCACAGCCCTCCTCCCCTACCCCGGGCCGCGGGCCAAGTTGCACCCTGGCCACGCCCCGGGCGGTCGGCCGCGAGCCTCGCCGGCCCCGGGGCCGACCTCACCAGCGCACCAACGGCCCGGAGATCTCCTCCAGCAGGTCCTTGAGCGTCACGATCCCCAGCGGCGCGGCCGGCTCCCCGACCAAGGCGATGCGCACCCCCGCGGCGCGCATGCGCACCAACGCCTTGTCGACCGGCATGGATCCCGGCAAGGAGAGCAGCGGGCGCACCTGCTCGCGGATCGCGCGGGGATCGCCCGAGCCCAAGGCGTCGAGCTGGTGCAGGTAGCCGCTGGCGCGGCCCGCTTCGTCGCGCCACGGCAGGCGCGTGCGCGTCGAACGCGCGACCTGCGCGTAGAGCGCCTCGTCGTCGCGCGCGGCGTCGAGATGCTCCACGTCCTTCCAAGGCACGACGCAGCGCGCGAGCGGGATCGAGCGCAGGAGCAGCACGTTGCGCGCCAGCTCTTCGGCTTGGGCCGGCAGCGCGCCGCTCTTCCTGCCCTCGGCGATGAAGCTCAGCACCGCCTCGCGGCCCTTGATGCGCGCCTCCTCGCGCGGCGCGGTGCCCACGAGCCGCCCGACCACGCCCACGATGCCGCGCAAGAGCAGCTCGAGCGGATACAGCGGCACGCGCAGCGTCGCCACCGGCAACCCGACCAGGCGCAGGGTGGCGTGCGGCCTGCGGCGCGCGATCTCCTTTGGCACGAGGTCGCCGAACAGGAAGAAGAGCGGCGTCAGGACCAGCGCCATGACGAGCTCGACCACGTAGCCGGGGGCCTGCAGCTCGTCGAAGTGGCCTTCGACGAGGAAGATCGAGGATTCGACGCACACGTTGACGCCGAGCACGAACAGCACGACGGACGCGGTGTCGGAACGCGCGAGGCGCAGCATGGCGCGCGCCGCGCGCGAGCCGCGGCGCTCCTCCATCTCGAGGCGCACGCGGCTGGCGCGGTACCACGCCGTCTCGGCGCCGGAGAAGATCGCGTTGCCCACGACGCAGGCGAGCACGAGGAGCACGACGAGGGAGCTGCTCACGCCGACGCGCCTCCTTCCCCGGAGGTCGACGGCCACACCTCGACCTCGAGCACGCGCCGGCCGCTCATGCGCTCGACGCGGCAGGCGAGTCCGCCGCTGACCACGGTGTCGCCCGCCTTGGGAACGCGCCCGAGGCGCGCGGTCACGAGGCCGCCGATCGTCTCGAATCCCTCGGGCACCACATCGCGCCCGAAGGCCTCGTTCCAGTCGCGCACGAGCAGGTCCCCGTCGACGCGGTAGCGACCGGGCGCCACCTGGCGCACCTGCGCGGCGGGCCGCTCGCCCTCGACGCGCAGGTCGCCCACGATCTCCTCGAAGACGTTCTCGATGGTGACGATGCCGGACGTGCCGCCGTGCTCGTCGACCACGATCGCCTCCGCCGCGCCGTGCTCCTTGAAGCTGCGCAGCAAGTCCAGCACGGAAGCCACCTCGGGCACGAAGTGCACCGGGCGCACCAGGTCCTCGAGCGGAGTCTCGGGCCGCGCGAGCACGTCCCGCAGCTGCACCTGCCCCACGGCGTGGTCCGGCCCGCCGCGCACCACGGGCAGCCAGGTCAGGCGTCGCGACAGCGCGCGCGCGCATTGGAACCAGCGCGCCTCCTCGTCGTCGCTGTCGAGGTCGACGCAGATCATGTCGACGCGCGGCACGAGGATCTCCTTCACGCGGATGTCCTCCAGCTCGACGATCTCGGCGAGCATGCCGACCTCGCCCGCGTCGAGCGAGTCGCGGCCGCGGCTGCGCGCGAGCACTTCGCCCAGCTCGTCGGCGTCGACGCCTTCGCGCTCGCGCGAGTCGACTCCCAAGGCGCGCATGATCAGCTCGAGCAGCTTCTCCACCACCAGGCGGAAGGGAGTCGTCGCCAGCACGAGCAGCCGCGCCGCGGGCGCGACCAGCGCGGCGAAGCCCTCGCGCAGCCGCCACGCGATGGCCTTGGGCAGGATCTCGCACAGGACGACCAGCGCGCCGAGCGCGCCGCCCGCCCACCACAGGGTCGCGTGGCCCTCGGCGCCGTCGGCGAGGCGCGCGACCAGCGAGAAGTAGAGGATGTTGACGACGAGGTTCGCCGAAAGCAGCGCCACCAGCAGGGCCTGCGGCTTGTCCAGCAACGAGCGCACGCGCGCCGGGGCGCGCGCGCGCTCGTCGTCGTCGAGGCCGAACAGCGCGGTCTCCGAGCCCGACAGCAGGAACGAGACCGCCATCACGATCGGCAGGAGCGTCCACTCGATCCCGTTCACGCCGCTCCTCCCGCCGCGATCGGCAGGCGCAGCGCGGCGCGGAAGCCCAGGCCCGGCCGCGACCACAGCTCGACGACTCCGCCGTGCTCCTTGGCGACGCCGTGCACGATGGCGAGGCCGAGCCCCGTGCCGCGGCCGGGGTCCTTCGTGGTGTAGAACAGGTCGGCCACGCGTGCCAGCTCGGATTCCTCGACGCCCGGGCCGTCGTCGGCGACCTCCAGCACGAGGTCGGCGCCTTCGACGCGCGCGCCCACCTCGATGCGGCCGCGCGGCCGGCCCTCGAGCGCGTCCAGCGCGTTGACCAGCAGGTTGAGGATCGCCTGCGCGATCTCGTGCGGCTCGCCGTGCATCGTGGGCAGCGCGGCCCACGCCTGGGCGGCCGCGTCGCGGTCCGTCGTCGAGCCGCCCGGGTGCGCGCACACGAGTTCCACACCTTGGCGGGCCGCGCGATGCGCCACCAGCGCGAGCGCGTCCGAGAGCGGCGTCGCCGCGTTCCACGGCGCGCGGCCGCCGCTGCGCGGCGTGAGACGCAGCACCTTGCCGACCGTCTGTTGGATGCGCTCGAGGCCGGAACGCACGAGCTGGAGGTAGCGCGCGCGCTTCGCCTCCGGCAGCGCGCCCGATTCGAGCGCCTCGATGGCGTTGAGCAGCCCGCCGAGCGGGTTGTTGATCTCGTGCGCGATGCCCGCCGCCAACTCGCCGGTGGCGGCCAGGCGCCGTTGCGTCATCGCCGCGGCCTCCGCGCGGCGCGTCTCCTCGCGCGCGTCGGCCACGGCCTGCACGAGTTCGGCCCGATGTCCCTCGACGCGTTCGGCCATGGCGTTGAAGGCGCGCACGAGCTCGGCGAGTTCGTCGTCGCGCGGCGGCACGGCCACGCGCACGCCCGCGCGCCCCTCGGCGATGCCGTGCGCGCCGCGCGCCAGGCGCTCGACCGGCACGAGCACGTGCCGGCGCAGCAGGAGGAAGGTGCCCGCGGTGAGCAGCAGCGTCGAGCCGAGGAACCACGGCAGCAGGGTCGAGCCCACGCCTTGCACCACCTGCAGGTCGCGCAGCACGAACCAGGCCCCGCCCCACACCTCGCCGTCCTTGCCGTAGATCGGCACCGCCACGCCGCCGGCCGCGACCACCGGGCGCAGTTCGCGCGTGCATTCGGCCACCGCGCGCAGCACCGCGGCCCCGTCCCAATCCGCCGGGCGCCGATCCGCGCCCAACGGGTTCAGCAACGCGCCGCGCGCGTCCGGGCGACCCTCCTCGTCGACGACGATGTTCTTGTGCGCCACCATCGCGTCCTCGAACCAGTTCCAGTTCGAGGTCGCCAGCAGCGACGCCACCTGGACCGCGCCGCCCTCGCCGACCGAGTCGGCCAGCCGCTGGAACAAGGCCTCCGCGTAGTAGCCGCCGATGCGCTGCTTGAGCTCGCGCGACAGCAGCAGGAAGCCCGCGCCGAAGACCAGCGCGTTCACCAGCGCCACGAGCAGCAGCACGCGCAGGCGCAGGGAGAGCCGCGGCGCCAAGCCCCGTCCTCCCGTCGCGGACCGCATACGCGCTGCTCGCCTTCCCCGCGCCTCAGACGCTGCCGACCTGGTTCATGATCTCGAGCAGCGGCAGGAACAGCGCCACCACGATGAACCCCACGAAGGCGGCCACCACGATCAGCAGCGCCGGCTCGATCAGCTTGAACATGTTCGTGATGCGCCGGTCCACCTGCACCTCGTAGGCGTCGGCCACCTTGAGCAGCATCTTGTCCAATTCGCCCGTGGCCTCGCCCACGTCGACCATGTTCACGACGAGGTCGTCGAACAGCCCGGTCTCGCCCATCGGACGCGCGATGCCTTCGCCCTCGCGCACGACGCGGCGCACCTCCTCGATGCCGTCCGCCAGCACCTCGTTGCGCGTCGAGTCGCGCACGATGCCCAAGGCGTCGAGGTGCGGCACCCCGGCCTGGATCAGCGTGCCGAAGGTGCGCGTGAACTGCGCGATCAGCGCCTTCGAGGTCACCTGCCCCACCACGGGCAGCTTGAGCAGCAACCCGTGCGTGCGCAGCCGCCACGCCCGCGAGCGCCGCATGGCCGTCGCGTGCGCCACGGCGGCGACGATGGGAAGCCCGAACACCAACCACCAGTACGACACCACGAAGTCCGACACGTCCAGCAGGAAGCGCGTGAGGCCCGGCAGCTCGATCCTGAAGCTGTCGAAGATCTCCTGGAACTTGGGCACGATGCCCACGATCACCGCCGCGACCACGACCACCGCGACGAACACGATCACCGAAGGGTAGATCGTCGCCTGCAGGATCTTGGCGCGCATGTTGGCGCGGTTCTCGAGGAACGCGGCCTGCCGCAGCAGCACCTTGTCGAGCACGCCGCCCGCCTCGCCCGCCTTGACCATCGAGCAGTAAAGCCGGTCGAAGACCTTCTCGTGCTTGCCCATCGCCTCCGAGAGCGGCGTGCCGGAGCTGACGTCCTCGACGAGGTCCCCCAGCACGGTCTTGAACGGCCCCGGACGGGTCTGGCCCTCGAGGATCGCCAAGGCCTTGACGATCGGGATCCCCGCCTCGGACAAGGTCGCGAGCTGGATGGTGAACTCGGTCACCATGTTGCCGGCGACGCGGCCCTTGCGGCGCGGGGCCGGGCCGGCCGGGGCGGCGGCTTCCACGGAGGCGGCGGCGGGCCGCGCGGTCGAGCGTTGGAGTCTCTTGGCCATGCGTCTTCCTGGTCGGTGCGCCTCGCGTTGGAGCTTACAGGCCCGCGGTCTCCCGCAACACTTCCTCGATCGTCGTGCGCCCCGCGAAGAGCAGCTCCACGGCCGATTCCCGCAGGGTGCGCATGCCCCCGCGCTTGGCGGCCTGGCGCAATTCCTGGGTCGAGGCGCCCCCCAGCACCGCGGCGCGCAGTTCGTCGTCCATCGCGAGGATCTCGAACACCCCGGTCCGGCCCTTGTAGCCGGTGTGGAAGCACTTGGCGCAGCCCTTGCCGCGCCACAGGCGCGAGCCGTCCGGGCCGGCCGCTGCATGGTCCCCGCCAAGCTCCGCGAGGATCTCGGGCGCGGGCTCGTAGCTCGCGCGGCACTCGGGACAGATGGTGCGCAGCAGGCGCTGCGCCACCACCGCCTCGAGCGTGGCGGTGATCATGAAGGGCTCGACGCCCATGTCGACGAGGCGCGTCACGGTGCTGGGCGCGTCGTTCGTGTGCAGCGTGCTGAACACCGTGTGGCCGGTCAGGCTCGCCTCGACCGCCACCGAGGCGGTCTCGCCGTCGCGGATCTCGCCGATCAGGATCTTGTCGGGGTCCTGGCGCAGCATGGTGCGCAGGACCCGCGCGTAGCTCACCCCGATCTCGTCGTTGATCGGCACCTGCACGATGCCCTCGATGTCGTACTCGACCGGGTCCTCGGCGGTGATGATCTTCGTCTCGGGGTCGTTGGCCGCCTGCAGCATCGCGTACAGCGTCGTCGTCTTGCCCGAGCCCGTGGGCCCGGTCACGAGCACGATTCCGTGCGGCAGCTGCGTCAGGCGCCGCAGCGCGTCCTCCTCGCGCGCGGGCAGGCCGAGCACGGACAAGTCGAGCGCCACTGCGGTGCGGTCGAGCACGCGCATGACGCAGCCTTCGCCGCTGATGCCGGGGAGCGTCGCCACGCGCAGGTCGACGGGCCGCCCGTCGATGGCCATCTCGATGCGGCCGTCCTGCGGCATGCGCGTCTCGGCGATGTCGAGGTCGGCCATGACCTTGATGCGCGCCACCAGCGGCAGCGCGAGGTGCGCCGGCGGCGCCTCGACCTCGTACAAGGACCCGTCGACGCGGTAGCGGATCCGGAAGGCGTCGTCGTAGACCTCGAAGTGGATGTCGGAGGCGCGATCCTTGACCGCGCGCAGCAGGATCGAGTTCAAGAGGCGCACCACGGGCGTGCTCGAGGCGGCTTGCGCCACGTCGCCCCCGGCGGTGGCGCGCGCGGCGTCGCGGATCGCGTCGGACAGGCCCTGCTCCTCGCCGTAGTGGCGCTTGACCGCCTCCTCGAGCAGGCGCTTCTCGGCGAGCACGGCGCGCACGTCGACGCCGCTCTGGAAGCGCAGGTCCTCCAGCACCGCCGTGTTGAGCGGATCGGCCAGCGCCACGACCAGCGTGCGGCCCTCGACCTTGAGCGGCAGGACCCCGAAGGCGTGCGCGGTGGATCCGTCCACCAGCGCGAGCGCCGCCTTCTCGGGCTGCGTGGCGGCGAGGTCGACCACGCCGAGGCCGGCCTGCTCGGCGAGCGCGCGCGCCACCTGCGCCTCGGCCGCGAGGCCCAGCTCGACCGCCAGGCGCCCGAACAACCCGCCGCGCAGCTTCTGCGCGGCGAGCACCTCCTGCACCTGGCTCTCCTTCAGGACGCCTTGCGCCTTGAGGACCTGGCCGAGCAGCTTGCGGCCCTCGGGCTTCGCTCCGCCCGTGCTCACAGGCGCGTCTCCAGGTCCTTGTCGTCCTGCGCCGCGTCGAGCGCCGTCTCGCGCGAGATCAGGCCCTTGCGATACAGCTCGAGCAGGTGGTCGTCGAGCGTGATCATGCCGAACTTGCGCGAGGTCTGGATCGTGCTCGGGATCTTGTTGGTCTCGTTCTTGCGGATGAGGTTGGCGATGGCGTGGTTCATGATCATCACCTCGAACGCCGCCACGCGACCCGATCCGTCCTTCTTCGGCAGCAGCGCCTGCGACACCACGCACAGCAGCGCCACCGACAACTGGGCGCGGATCTGCTCCTGCTGGTTGGCGGGGAACGCGTCGATGATGCGGTTGACGGTGCGCGCCGAACCGGTCGTGTGCAGCGTGCCGAACACGAGGTGGCCGGTCTCCGCCGCGGTGATGGCGGCGGAGATCGTCTCGAGGTCGCGCATCTCGCCGAGCAGGATCACGTCCGGGTCCTGGCGCAGCGCGCGGCGCATCGCCTCGGCGAAGCTCGGCACGTCGCCGCCCACCTCGCGTTGCGTGACGAGCCCTTCCTTGTGCGAGTGGTAGTACTCGATCGGATCCTCGATCGTGATCACGTGCCGCTTCTGCGTGGCGTTGATCCAGTCGATCATCGTCGCCAGCGTCGTCGTCTTGCCCGAGCCCGTCGGGCCGGTGACGAGGATCAGTCCGCGCGGCTTGCGCAGCAGCGGCTTGACCGCCTCGGGCAGGCCGATCTGCTCGAACGAGAGCAGCGTGCTCGGGATCAGGCGCAGCACCGCGGACCAGCGTCCGCGCTGGCGCATCACCGAGCAGCGGAAGCGCGCGCCTTCGCCGTGCGCCACGCCGAAGTCCGTCGTGCCGACCGCCTCGACCTCGGCCTTGTGCTTCTCGTCGAGGATCTCCAGGCACAGGCGGCGCGCCGCCTCGTCGTCGAGCACGCCCTCGGCGATGGGCACGAGGTCGCCCTTCACGCGACCGACCGGCGGACGGCCCGGGTTGAGGTGCAGGTCGCTGGCCTTGAGCTGGACGGCCTTCGTCATCAAGTCGCGGATCTGGTGCGTCATGCGAGATTCTCGGCTTGCGCCTCGAGGCTGGCGGCGAGGCGCGTCACGCGCACGACCTCGGTGGTGGTCGTGTCGCCGCGCGCGACCTTGCGCGCCCCGTCGGCGACCAGCGGTCGCAGGCGGCCGCTGGCGAGCGCCGCGGAACGCACCGCGTCGAGCGAGGCGCCCTCGAAGACCATCTCGCGCAGCTGCGCGTCGAGCTCGAGCAGCTCGAACAGGCCCACGCGCCCCTTGTATCCCGTGCCGTCGCAGGCGCGGCAGCCGCGCGCGCGCTTGAAGCGCGTGGCGCCAGCCCCGCGCGGGTCCAGGCCCAGCGCGGCGAGTTCGCCCGCGGTGGGCTCGTACGGCACGGCGCACTCGCGGCACAGTCGCCGCACGAGGCGCTGCGCGATGACCGCCTGCACCGCGGCCGATACCAGGAAGGGCTTGACCCCGATGTCGACCAGGCGCGTCAGCGCGCTCGTCGCGTCGTTGGTGTGCAGGGTCGAGAACACGAGGTGGCCGGTGAGCGCCGCCTGGATGGCGATCTCGGCCGTCTCCGCGTCGCGGATCTCGCCGACGAGGATGATGTTCGGCGCGGCGCGCAGCATGGCCTTCAGGATGCGCGCGAAGGTCAGGCCGATGCGCGGCTGCACCTGCACCTGGTTCAGGCCGGAGATGTGGTACTCGACCGGATCCTCGGCGGTGATGATCTTGACGTCAGGCCGGTTCAATTCGGACAGCGCCGCGTACAGCGTGGTCGTCTTGCCGGAGCCCGTCGGACCGGTGACGAGCACGATGCCGTTCGGCCGCTTGATCGCGCGGCGGAACCAGGCGTAGTCCTCCTCGTCGAAGCCGAGCTCCTTGAGCGAGATCAGCGAGCGCGAGCGGTCGAGCAGGCGCATGACGATCGACTCGCCGTAGGAGGACGGCAGGATCGAGCAGCGCACGTCGAGCGCCCGGCCGTCGAGCTGCATCTCGATGCGGCCGTCCTGCGGCTTGCGCTTCTCGGCGATGTCCATCGCCGCCATGATCTTGAGGCGCGACACCACCGGCGCGTGCAGGTGCGCGGGATGCATGGCGTGGTCGCGCAGCATGCCGTCGACGCGCAGGCGCACGCGCAATCCCGCGCGCGACGGCTCGATGTGGATGTCGGAGGCGCGCGCGGAGAGCGCGTCCTTGAAGGTGCGCTGCACGAGGCGCACGACCGGGGCGTCGCCGTCCTCGTCGCCCTTCTCGGCCTTCATCGTGCGCGCCAGCGCCTCTTCGTCCGCCTCGCCGTGCACGCGCGCGAGGGCGCGCTTGAGGGCGCCGCGCGTCGCCAGCGCCGGCGCCACCTCCATGCCGAGCAGGAAGCGCAACTGGTCGAGCTGGATGCGCTTCTGCGGATCGTCGATGGCGACGACGAGCTTGCCGGCCTTCTCGAGGACCGGCAGGAGGCCTTGCTGCAGGGCCAGCTCCTTCGGCACGCGCGCGGCCACCTCGGGCGCGACCTTGCCCTTGTCGAGGTCGACGAAGGGCAGGCCCTCGAGCGCCGCCACGATGCGCGCCACGGCGGCCTCGTCGGCGTGGCCGAGCTTGACCACCGCCTCGTCGAGTCCGAGGTTGCCGCCCTTCTGCAGCGCGATGGCCTGGCGCAACTGCTCCGCGTCCACGACGCCGCGCGCGACGAGTTGTTCGCCTAGTGACTGGGACAAGTGAGCGACCGGGACAAGGGAGTGGCGAGGGGGGGGGACGGGACCGGGAGCCTCCGGCGGCCGCCGCGGGCCGCTGGCGCGGCCGGCCGCGCAGGCGGAGGATCGAGCGCACTCTAGCGCCTGCCCCGCAGGACTCTACCCCCGCCCGGCCCGCGAGTAGCCACCGAACGGGCGCGCTGCTCCCGTCCGCGCCCGGCGCGCGGGCGTCCTGGACATGCGCGAGCGGCGCTCCGACTGCTCGGAACGCCGCTCGTCGCGCCTTGCGCGCCTCGCGCCGATGCTGGTGCTCGACGCGCGTTCAAGGAGCTGGATGGCCCCCTGTCGCCGGCACTGCGATCGCCGGCACTGCAATCGCCGGCACCGCGCTCACTGGCCCTTGGGGGCCGTGGGCACGCCAGAGCCCGGCACCACCGCGGCTCCGCGGCACACGCCGCTGATGCCGATCTCGAACTGCGGCTTCTCGGGGTGGCCGGTCTTGATCACGGCCAATCCGTTGAAGCTGCCGGCGAGGCTGTCGGGCAGGCCGGTGGTCGAGAGCTCGATGTCGACCGAGTTCTCGTTGGGCACCGGGCGCACGGTGGCCTGGAAGTACTGCGCGCGATCCCATTCGGCCGTGTCGCGGCCCTTCAGCGTCACCGAGACGAGCTCGGGCGAGAGCTTGAAGCCGGGGTCGTTGCTCGTGAGGCGCGTCGTCAGCGACTTGGGCGTGTTGGGCTTGAACAGGCCGAAGCTGAAGAAGCTCTGGCTCAGGGAGACCGAGCCGCGCACGACCGCCATGATCGAGGTCGACACCTCGTAGGTCGGGGCCTTGCCGTTGGGCAGGCGCTCGGCGCCCGGGATCTCGAAGTCCGAGCGCAGGGCCAGCGAGTAGACGATCGAGCCTTCCGACAGGCCCGGACCGGCCGTGACCAGCACCTCGAAGCGCGAGGCCTTGCCCTCGGCGTCCTCGTCGATCGGCTTGAGCTCGATCTTCAGGCCGTTCGGCACGCCCTCGAGCACCGGCGTCAGCTTGATGCGATCGCCGCGCGCGGTGGTCACGGTGATCTTGTCCGTGGCCGTGTCGCGCGTGCCGAGCGAGGAGAAGTTGATCGACATCGGCGTCAGGTTGAAGAACGGCTCGACGTACGCCTCGAGCGAGAGGATCGCCTGGCCGCGCGCTTCGTTGGTCGAGATGTTGACCTTCGAGCTCGCCTGCTGGCGCTTGTTCTGCGTGTGCAGTTGCGCGTTGAACTGCACCTTGCGGCCCTTGGGGATGGGCTTGCCGTACTCGTAGCGCACGAACTCGCCCTTGTCGTCCTGCACCTTCACGTCGGCCACGGTGCAGCCGCAGGTCGGCTTGGCCTGGCGGATGATCAGGTCCTCCTCGCCGATCGAGACCGCTTCGAAGA
>JBKDQQ010000049.1:0-8607 GCA_046341775.1 Planctomycetia bacterium | reverse complement strand
GCGTCCTGCTCCGCCGTTGGCGGAGCCCGTCAGTTGATGCATGTCAGACACAGTGGACCTCGTCATGGATGAGGGCTTGGTTCCAGCGTGAGCTGGAGGGGATGGTCACCGGGCACGCGGCCCGGTTGTGGGGTTGTGTGGCGCGCAGTTGGCGCCAGCGTGGGTCGTGGCGCGTGCCCGTGAACGGTGGCATGCACGACGCGCGGCACCCCGCAACCGGCGGGAGGACGCGCGCGTCCTTCATGCGGAGCGAGGCGTTGCAGCGCGAGGCGGTGCGGACGCACACCTCGGCGTGCGCAACCGTTGCACGCGCGCGCGTAGCGTGGCGAAGCGCCCACCACGGTGCGCGGGGCCGAAGTCCGTAGACCTGCGAGGCTGAACGACGGGTGGCGTGGCGCGGAGTCCTGTCGGCAGGATGGCACCGTGGGAGGGCGTCGAGGCGTCTGGGCATCGCGAGGTCTGGAGAGGCCTTCGCGCCCCAACGCGCAGCGGATGCAGTGTGGCCACGCTGGTGGTGGTGAGCCGCGCCCTCGCAGCTTGCCTCACCCTCGCGACTTGCCTCGCTCAAGCATCCGCGGCTCCGCCCACGCGACGGACGCGAAGCAGGCTGGTCGGCATGGGGCGTGGGCAACATGTACGGCGGGAGGTTCGGCGCCAGCACGGCCCGCGCAGCACGCGGCTGCATGCGAACGCGGGTTGGAACCGATCCGGACGCACAAGATCGCCGGATTCCAGCGGATCCACCAATCGGAAGAAGCTATGCCCCTCATAGGCTCCGCCTATGGCGCGGGACGAGGTCCATAGGCAGCGCCGAACAGCCCCATCGGATTCGCCCGGTGCCCCACCAAAGTCCCGGACGGGCCCATGACGAGGCCCGAGCGGTGTCGGGCAGGCATCGCACGATGAGGCATGCCGCGGCTGCGGGGCGGGACCTCCCGACCACCTCCACGGTTGCCGCCCGCCGACGGGACTGCTTGCAGGCCCGACATGGAGAGCCCGCCGATGGGCGCGTCGTTCACGGCCGACTTGGCAGGCCCCACGGCCAACCATGCAAGAGTCCGCATTGCGCCCATCGCGGATGGTCCACCCACCGCGTGGGGAGTGAGGCCAGGACGACGGCCTGTCGAACGCCCGCCGACCGCCCAGCGACCACAGGATGCCCACCCAAGCAGCCCCGCGATTCGTTGCTCCTGCGTCCCCTGCTGCGTCCCCGCCCCTAGACCAGCGCGCCGCGCGACCACCCGCCGCGCTCGTCGGTCCGCGCCCCGCGCTCAGTCACGCGCTTCGCAGCGCCGCTTGATCGCCGCGAGCTCGGCGGTCAACGCCCGCACCAAGGTCCCGCGCGTCAACGGCCCGAGCAACGCCCCCGCCACGCGTCCGGCGAAGGTCAGCGGTCGAGCGGCGAAGTCGTACTCGAGCCGCGCCCCGGTCCCGTCGGACGCGACGCGCACCACGGCGCGGAACTCGTGGCCGTGGTGCCGCGCGACGACGACATAGGACTCGGGCGGATGCCACTCCGCGATCTCGAGCACCTCGGTCACCTCGCGGCCGGACATGAGGCGCGTCTCGCGCCAGCGCGTGCCCACGCCTTGGCGCGATTCGCCGAGGAACTCGATCTTCGTGATGTCGGGGATGGTGTCGGCCGCGTTGGCGATGTCGGAACACACCTCCCACACGCGCAACGCGGGCGCGTCGATGCGCACGCCGACAGCCACCGACTTCATGGCGACCTGCGCGACCTCGCGACGACCATGGGAGAGCGCTCGCGCCGCTTATTTCGCGGGCAGCGCGAAGTTCGCGCGGTTCCTCTGGTGGTCCAAGAGGTCCCACGGCGCACCGCCGCCGCCGAGCCATTGCTCGAACCACTCGAGGTGCGCCGCGTAGTAGAACGCCATCTCGTGCCACGCCGGCCAGTGCCCGGCGTTCGGCAACATGACGAGCCGCGAAGGCACGCCCATCTTCTGCAACGCCGTGAAGTATTGGAGCGACTGCGTGTACGGCACGCGATAGTCGAGTTCGCCACCGATCACGAGCGCGGGCGTCTTGAAGTTCTTGACATACGAGCTCGGCGACCAAGTCTCGTAGTCCTCGCTCTCCCACGGCGCTCCGCCCAGATCGTGCTCCGGGAACCACAACTCCTCGGTCGCGCCGTAGAAGCTGGTCATGTCGTAGAGGCCCATCATCGCCGCTTGGCACTTGAACCGATCGGTCTGGCCCTGCATCCACATCATCATGTAGCCGCCGTAGGACCAACCCATCGCGCCCATGCGGTCCTTGTCGACGAAGGGCAGTTCCTCCAACGCGTCGGTGACGCGCATCAAGTCGCGGTACACGCGCCCGCCCCAATCGCGCGCGATGGCGTCGGTGTAGTCCTGGCCATAGCCGGTGGAACCGGTCGGGTTGGCGAAGGCCGTCACGTAGCCCTTGGCCGAGTAGACCTGCCAATCGCCGCGGAAGCCGTCGCTCCATTGCGATTGGGGCCCGCCGTGCACGTTCAACACGAGCGGGTACTTCTTCGTCGGATCGAAGCCGTGCGGCGTGACGACGAAGCAGTGGATCTTGTACCCGCCCTCGCCCTCGATCCACAGCTCTTGCGCCGGGCGCAGGTCGAGCTCCTGCTGGAGGTCCTCGTTCAGCGTGGTGACGCGCGTGCGCCCGCCGCCGAACGCATCGCAGGTCCAGATCTCCGGCGGATCCTGGATGGTGCGCCGCGTGTAGACGATGCCGCTATTGCGCGTCAGGTGGTACTCGCCGATCGTGCCGTCCTTCAGCACCTGCCACGGCTTCGCGCCGCCCTTCGCCGGCACGCTGAAGAGGGGCGTGCGCCCGCGGTGGTCGGCCTCGAACACGAGGTCCACCCCGTCCGAGGTCCACGCCACGCTGTTGATCATGTCGTCGAAGCTGTCGCGATCGGTGACGCGCCGCACCGCGCCGCTCGAGAGGTCGACGATGCTCAAGCGCTTCAGGTCGGACTCGTAGCCCGCCTGCGCCTGCGACAAGAACGCCACGCGCGCGCCATCCGGCGACACCACCGGATTGCCGTCCCAACCAAGGTTGTCGGCCGTCAAGTTGCGGGCGCTCGCCGCGGTGATCTCGCCGGCGGTCGGCACGATCCACAGGTCGGCGTTGGTGCTCGACGCCTGGTCCTTGTCGCGGTTGCAGGTGTAGACGAGGTGCTCGCCATCGGGCGTCAACGCGTACCCGACGCCGCCGAGCGAGAAGGTCGGCGATTCCCACTTGCCGGGCGTCAAGTCCTTCAACACCTTGCCGCTCGCCGCGTCGACGAGCAGCACATGGCTGACGCGCCCGTCGCCCCACGAAGTCCAGTGGCGGTACAGGAGCTCGTCGGCCACATGCACCTTGAGCTTGCCCTCGTCGACGCCCTTGGCGTTCTTCTTGTTGCAGTCCTCGTCGATGCCGCACTCGGGGAACACGCTCGCGCTCACCGCGAGGTAGCGCCCATCCGCGCTCTGCACCGGATCCGACACGCCGGGGCCGAAGTTCGTCAACTGCGTCGGCTCGCCGCCATCGACGGGCATCGTCCACACCTGCGACGAGCCCGAGCGCGTGCTCATGAACAAGATGCGCTTGCCATCCGGCGTGAACTGCGGCGCACTGTCGTTCTTCCCCTCCGCCGTCAGCGCCCGGCACTCGCTCCCGTCGCGCCGCGACATGTAGATCTGCGAGCTGCTCTTGCCCGCCACGAGATCGGTGCGCCGCACCGCGTACACCATCGTCTCGCCATCGCTCGACAGATCGATGCCCCCCGGCGTCTCGACCCGATAGAGGTCGGGAATCTCGAACGCCCTGCCCCGCGACGAAGAGGCGGTCCATTCCTTCGGCCCGTCCACCCGCGGTGCAGGCGACATGGACGACATGCCGGCCTGGCAGCCGACGAGGAAGAGCGAGGCGACGAGCAGGGTGCGGGGGGTGGTCATGGCGCAAAGAGGATAGCGGGAAGCGAGCAGCGGCGGGAACGGCGAGATGGGCGGGGCTCGGCGGGGCGGGCCGTGGGGTCAGACACAGGGTGTCCGCCCCACTAGACGCTCTCCAGCACCGGAGGGAGAATTGACAAGGTAGTCAATCCTTCAGAACGAAGCCGCGACGCTCACGGTCTGATGGAGCCTCAAATGCCCGACTCGCACAACCCGATGTTGGCCAAGATGGAGAGCAGCAACGGAAACAGAGGTCGTGCCTTCCCAGTCCGCACGATCAGGTAGCCACCACGCACGCAGTGAGGCCCACCACCGGGCAGTGCGACCATGTAGCCCTGGCGCCATGAACATCTACGCACTCTCGCAACCGCGCATGATGGTCGCGCGAGAGCTGCGCAGAAACATGACGGCCGACGCAATGACGTCAGCGTACCCCCCAACAGGCAAAGCACCAGCAAAACGCAACTGCGAACCCCATGCTGAACGACAGCAACATATCAACCCCGCCCAAGTTCAAGGACGGCGACGAGGTCGTCGACAGCACCCGTGAACGGGGACTCGGGATCGTGCAGGGCCCGCCCTCGCGTAGTAGTGGCAGGTGGATTTACTTGGTTCGCTTCGCAGCCAGCCAACAGCGGCTATTTGAAAAGGACCTGCTGCCTATAAGCCCCACTTCGCCAACTGCATGGGCTGCGGTCGCGGAGGGCCGAATCGAGGCCATCGACGCATTCCGGCGTGCGCAGGCTGTGGCGCGGCTCAAGCGCGACACCAATACCCGCTCCACGGTGTTCAGCTTCAATGCCCAGCGCGTCCAGTTCCAAGCGCACCAGTACCGCCCGCTGCTGAAGATTCTCAACAGCGACCACCGGCGACTGCTGATCGCCGATGAAGTCGGACTTGGCAAGACGATCGAGGCGGGACTGATCTTGACCGAGCTGGATGCACGAGCCCCGCTCAAACGCGTCCTCGTGGTGTGCCCGTCACGATTGACCGAAAAGTGGCGCGAAGAACTCCTCGGCAAGTTCGGCTACGAATTCGATGTTTGGGGAGCGAACGAACTGCGCAGACATGCAGCTCGAGTGGAAAACGGCGCCGATGTGCCCAAGCTCCGAGCAATCGTGTCCCTGCAGTCGCTGCGGATCAGGGGTGTCACCGACAAACTGATGCTGGCATTGGGCAATCTGGATCTCCTGATCCTCGACGAATCGCACCATGTCCGGAATCCGGAGACCTTGTCCTTCGAGGCCATCGAACGCGTGGTTTCCGGAGCGGGCGCGGCGGTGTTTCTCAGCGCAACGCCCATCCAGCTGCATCGCGCGGACCTGTTCCACCAATTCCAATTGCTGCACGCCCAGGAGTACACGGATGCCCGTCAGTTCGAAATGGCGATGGCGGACAACGAGGGTGTAGTCCAGGCACAAGCCATCTTGCGTCGCAGGGATCCGAACGCACTGAAATCGGCCGCCGAGCACGCGCACCGGGCGTTCCGCCGAAACAGCGCCACATCCGGGTCGAAGCTTGTCCGCGAAGTCATTGACGAATTGCAGCGCGCCAATCCACGCACATCCAGGGATTGGCTAGACCTGGACAGGAGGCTGGAGCGACTCCATGCAACCAGCGGCATCATGACGCGTGCCCGCAAGCGCGAAGTACAGCTGAACGCAGCGGTGCGCAGGTCCCACATCCTGCCCATCGAATGGTCGATGGAGGAATCGCAGCTCTACCAAACCGCAAACCGTGGATCCGGCAGCGACTTCGCCCGCATGGCGCGCGAACGCATGGCGGCAAGTTCACTCTGGGCGTACCTGCGCCAAGCAAACTCCGGATCGGCTGCAATCGACACGGACTTGCGGTCCGACCTGCCGTCCGACAGCCAGAGCGACGACACCGACGAGCAGGTCACCGACATGCCTGTCTCCAGCGCGCCGCAACGGGACTCCAAGCTCGGGGAACTCCTCCGCATCATCGGCGACAGATCGATGCTGGCCGCTGGCAGCAAGGCGTTGATCTTCACCTACTTCGTCGGAACATCCATCTACCTCGAAGAGGAGCTGCGCAAGCGTGGCATCCCCTGCTTGCGCATCGCCGGCGACGTACCTGGCTCGTCGCGCGATCCGGAGCGCAATGAGCGCCTCAAGCGCGTGCGCGCATTCAAGGAGGACCCGTCCGTGCGCGTGATGATCTCCACGGAGGTCGGAAGCGAGGGTCTGGACTTCCAGTTCTGCGACACGCTCATCAACTACGACCTGCCATGGAACCCGATGACGGTGGAGCAGCGCATCGGGCGTCTCGACCGCTTCGGCCAAGCCGCCCCGGTCATCAAGATCTTCAGCCTGGTGGTCAAAGGGACGATCGAAGAGAGAGTCTTGGCTCGGCTTTATTCACGCATCAACATCTTCGAGCGCAGCATCGGGCCGCTGGAAGCGATCATCGGCCAGAAGCTCGAGGAGCTGAGACGCGACGTGCTCATCAATCGGCTCAGCGTGGAGGAGGAGCAGAACAAGATCCGCCAGACAACCGAGGCCATCGAGCGGCAGCGCCAGGAGCAAGACGACCTGGAGTCGCAGGCAGACCGGCTCGTGGGCCACGACGATTATGTGAAGGACGAGCTGGATCGCGTCAGTCGGCTAGGCCGCTACGTGACACCGCAGGCGATCCAAACAGTGATCGAGGGATTCCTTGGCCGCATCGATGTCGAGAACCGGTTGCTGTTCGAAACAGGTGGGCATTTCCGCTTCCGATTCACAGCGAAGGTTCAACAAGCAGTGCTTGCGCGGTATTCGACCGAGGTCGTCAACGCGCTGCGCAGGCATGTCAAGGAGGACATGTACCGGTTCACGACCGAGGGCGATGTCGCTTACCAACACCCGGAATTGGATCTGGTCAACACGACCCATCCGCTGCTGCAGGTGGCAGCCCAACATTTGGAGGAGCTGCTGGAGGACCCGGCCAGACGCTGCGGAACCGGCATGCTGGTCTTGAGCCAAGATGCCCTCCGCGACCGCCAAACCATCCCCGCTGGCGAATACCTGGTCGCCACCTTCCGGTTCACTGTGGACGGACTCGGTGCCCGCAGTCAACTCTACACGATCGCCGTCGACAGGCATGGGACCGCGCTCGATCCCGAATCATCGGAGCGGCTGCTCCACCTCATGCTGACCATCGGCGATCGTGCCGGCGGCCCCGCTTTGACCAAGTCCGATGTCGAGCAACTGGCCCAGACCGTCAACACGCTTGCCCAAGAAGAATACGTGCGCCTGGACGAGCGCCTCCAAACCGAGGCGGACTTCCTGCGAGACCGTCGAGCAGCCCGCATCGAGGCCGAATTCACATTCCAAATGGAGGTCGAGGAACGGCGCGAGGCGGCAGCGGCGCAATCAGGTGCAGCCACGAGGATGCGCGGCCTGATCGCCGCGGGAAGGCAGAAGGCGGCAGATGTCCGGCAACGCGCGCATCAGGCGCTTGAGCGGGACGGCCACATTCGTGTCGCGATGTCAGACGACCCGATCGCGATCTGCCTCGCCACGGTCGTGCATGCAGGATCCTGAATGAAGGAACTGACCATAGGAGTCGACTTCGGCACGCACTCGACGAAGGTCGTGTACCGGGACGACTCGTATTCGATCAAGGGCACCGTGCTCGTCGACTGGCCGGCCCCTGACGCCGCCAATCATGGGCATGCGTTGGATGGACCGTATCCGTGGTTCGGCATACCTTCCGTCATCGGCGCCGACAACGGCGATCTGGTGTTCAGCGAACATGCGCGCAGCTTGCCTATCGAGCAACGACTCTACGGCATCAAGATGCTCCTCTTGGACAGCGCGCGAACGCTCGGGCCGCTGGAACCGTTGATGCCGAAGTGCAATTGGAATGAAGCGCGAATGCTCGTGGTCGCAGCACATCTCACATGGGTGTTGGACCAGATCCGTCGCGCACTCGACCGCACCTTCGGCATAGGCGGCTGGTACCCGCTGATGGTTGCCATACCCGCTCCCATGGACCAGCACGAGGATCCGCGCCTGAGGGAGTTGTATGAGCGCGTCACGCACGCCGCGATGCTGGGCGCCAGGAAATTGGCCGAGTACCCGCCCGTCCAGCGACTGCATGCTGCTTCAGCCTTTGCTGAACTGCTCAAATACTTGCGACTGCCCGTCCCGCCTGAAACGGAACGGAACTTCGAGGTGCTGCCAGAAACTTTGGCAGGCATGATGCCGCTCCAATTGGACCCGGAGAGGGCACCGGGCTTGTACAACCTGGTCGATGTCGGTGGTGGAACGGTGGAACTCAGCTTGATCTTCAAGCGCGACCAGTTCCGCTTGTTGCTTGACTGCGACATCGACAAGTCCATCCGACGCACCTACAAACCCGACGAGTGCTCCTACATCGCGGGCCACCTCGCGCAGATGTGGTCCTACGCCTACCATCGTGCGCTGCAGTTGGGTGCTGTTCCCGCGAGAGAATGGGCACGCACAAACCACGTGCTGCTCTTCGGTGGAGGCGCGTCCAAGCAACTTGAACAGGCCTTGAGCAAGCACCACCCGGTCAAAACGACCACCGGAAGTGGCGCGGTGAAGCTCGGCTACTATTCCGCGGGCCCCCACACCCTCGATTGGACGAGCGCCTGCAAGCATGCCGCCAAGCAATCGGTGAGGACCAAGGAGGAGGACCGCCG
>JBKDQQ010000048.1:0-21221 GCA_046341775.1 Planctomycetia bacterium | reverse complement strand
GACAGGCGGCGCAGCCCGGCGATGCTGCATGGGCTCGAGCGCAGGCGGCTGCAACTCGCGGAGCTTGTGCGCTGGAGGGTCTTCGGCGATGGGCGCTGCGTCCAAGCGCCAGGCGGATGGGTCGCGACGGCGAAAGGTGCCACCTAGCGAGCAGCGACGAAGCGGGCATCGAAACAACCGTGCACGCCAGGCGCAGAAGCGCGCTGGCGTGCACAGCGAAAGGGACCAGTATCGTTATTGGCCCTCGGCGAGTTGCCAACCGAACTGGATGCCCGCCTGGCTCCCCTCCATCACGATGTCCGCCCCCCCCGCCTGGTAAACGCCCGCGAATCCCTGCGAGCGACCCTGCCAGGCGTACGCGCGTCCACGTCCCGTCGACTGCTTGTCGGCCGAGAAGAAGATCTCCGCGAAGCCGTCGCCGTCGATGTCGACGACGCTCGCGCCGCGGCCGAACGACGCGAACTGCTGGTTCTCGCCGTTGAAGATCGCGTCCGCCGAGGTGGCGATGCGGTTGGAGAGGACCGGTGCGCCGCGGAAGTAGTAGCCGCGGCCGTTGTCGAAGTTGAGGTAGTCCGCGCGAGGCGCGCCGACCAGCAGGTCGAACAGGCCGTCGCCGTCGACGTCGCCCGAACGCAGCGTCTGGCCGAAGCTCGTGTGGGTCGGCAAGCCGCTGTAGACGTGGTCGGCGTTCGAAGCGGAGCCGCCGACGATCGAGGCTTGCGACCCGCGGAAGATGTAGACCCGACCGACGCGCTCGCCGAGCAGCGTGTCGTACGCGTCGACGGCGCCGACGGCCAGTTCGTCCCAGCCATCGCCATCGAGGTCGCCCGTGGTCGTGGACGCGCCGAAGCGATCACCCTCGCGGGCGCCTTGCAGCGTGGTCGTGTTGAGCACGGGGCCGCTCGTGCCGAGGCGACCGCCGCCGAGCACGTAGACCTCGCCGGCGTCGTGGATCAGCACGCCGACGGTGGGATCCGCCAGCTCGGCGGACAGCGTCAGTTCCATGCCGTTCGCGCCGAAGCGGCCGCATCCGATGCGCGTGCCGATGCGGTCCGCGCTGCGCAGGCCGTCGTAGTGCCATTGCGCGTTCTCGGCCGCGGAATTCGACAGCGCTTGGCCGGCGACGAAGCGGTACACGCAACCCGAGTCGGGACGCGTGGGCGCGTCGTGGTTGGGGGCGGAGACGAGCACTTCGGGCACCGTGTCGCCATCCAAGTCGCCGATGGCCACGGCCGTGCCGAAGTTGTCGCCCACGCCCAGGGACTCGCCCGAGAGGCGCGCGTCGGCGGCGGAGGCCTGGAACACGCGCGCGCCGGCGCCGAACGGACCGCGGAAGACGAAGGCCGCGCCGACATCGGTGGCGCCCGGCGCATCCCACCCGTTCGCGCCGATGACCAGGTCGAGCACGCCGTCGCCGTCGGCGTCGCCGGGGCAGATGCACGTGCCGAAGCCGTCGTACGCCGCTCCGCCGTAGAACACGAGGTCGGCCTGCGCGGAACCCAGGCCGTCGAGGCCCGGGCCTTGCGCGCGACCGAAGTAGACGTGCACGGCGCCGGCGAAGGCGCCGTTGGTCGAGTCGCTGGGCGTGGCGACGACGAGGTCGCCGATGCCGTCGCCGTTGATGTCGGTGCGCGGCGGCGGAGGCGTCAGGTACTCGAACGCGCCGGCGAGCGTGGCGCTGCCCTGCTGCGGATGCGACACGACCACGTCCACGAACGTGCCGCCGGTGCCGGCCGGCGTGTCGCAGCGCAGCGACGTCGCGTCGACGACGACGATGTTCGTGGCGTCCTGGCCGCCGAAGCTGACGGCGTAGGCGTTCGCGGCGTCGAAGCCGGCGCCGAAGATGGTCACGCTCGAGCCGCCGGCCGCGGGACCGCGCACGGGGTCGAGCGAGGTCAGCACGATCGGGTTGCCGCCGCCGGAGAGGTACGTGTAGCCGGACGGGCGCACCACGGTGCCGAGATCGTTCGTCACGCTGACGCCGACCGCGCCCGCGATGGTGGCCGCGGGAGCGACGCAGGAGATCTCGCTGGCGCTCAGCACATCGACACCGGTCGCGGGAGTCGCACCGAACTTGACGGAATGGCCCGAGTCGTCGGACGGGTCGAAGCCTGTGCCGCGGATGACGACGACCGTTCCGCCGCCGAGCGGACCGGAAGCCGGAGTGATCTCCGCGATCGACAGCACCAGCGGCGACTCGTAGATGAAGCCGCCGAACAGCGTGGCGCTGCAACCACCGCGCGCGACGCGCACGTCGGCGGCGCCGCTCGAACCAGCCGGCACGGTGCAGGTGATGAGCGACTCGCTTGCGACGACGATGTTGCTCGCGGGCACGCCGTCGAAGGTCACGAGGTGCTCGGCGCCGGGCACGAAGCCGCTGCCCGCGAGCTCGACCTGGATGCCGCCGGCGGCGGGGCCGGAGTCGGGCGTGATCGTCAGGAGATCGACCACATCCTCCGGCGCGACGTAGTGGAACGCGTCGACGAGGGTCGCGCCGCCGATGTCGTTCGTGATCGAGATGTCGACCGTGCCGGCGGGTGCCGCCGGGACGATGCACTCGAGCTCCTGCGCGGACAGCACGTGCACGCCCGTGGCGGCTTGGTCGCCGAACATCACGAGGTGCGCCGCATCCGCGCCGACCACGAAGCCTCCACCGCGGATGGTCACCACCACCCCACCCTCCACGGGCGCGCAGTCAGGGGAGACCCCCTGGAGCGCGACGACGGCCGGGGGTTCGGTCGATCCGCCACCGCCGCCGTTGTTGCAGGCCGGCGCGAAGAGGAGCGCGGCGCACAGCAGCAGGAAGTTCACGACGGTCCCGAGGGCGAGGACGCCGGGGCGTGCTTGGGTGCAGGTGTTCATGATGGCTTCTTGGAGATTCGAGGCGAGCGAGACGAATTCGATCGACCAGCACGAAGCCCGCGGGCTGACGCTTGGAGAGGCCGATCTGGGCCGGAGGAGACCGACCCATCTAATGCGACTTTCTAGCAGAACCAGCCGCTCGCGTAAAGCACAAAATGCAATGTCCTTTCGTGCAGGCAGAAATACCGCGCCAAACGAGCGCCGCCTACCCAGTCGCCACCGCCACGCCCCCAGTACACCTCGCGCGCAACGACCGTAAGTCGTTAATTATCAGATAAATACACCGCCGAATTTAAGCCACCACACAAGCGTGTACTTGGCGCGAACGCGCAACAATTAGCCCGCGGCGCACCCATGCACAGTCAGGCGCGCCCTGGGCGACCGCCCCCCTTGCCACCGCAACCGTTCCAGCGCGCCAGCGCGCAGAGTCTCGGCGACCGCGCGCTACTTGGCCGCCGCGTCGCGCTCCTTCTGGCGCAACTTGGCGGTGCGATAGCGCTCTTCGACGCTCTTCGGGTTCTGGCCGGCGCGCAACGCCTCCACATAGGCCTGCAAGGCCGCGTCGATGTCCCCCACGACCATCCACGCGTCGCCGATGGCTTCCTGCGCGCGCCAGTCTTCCTTGAACGCGTCGAGCTTCTCGACGAGCAAGTCCAGCGCGCGCTCCGCGACCTGCTTGTCCGCGGGCGACTGCAGCAACAAGGCGCGCGCCAACTCGCGGCGCGCAGGCTCCCAATCGGCGCGACCGGCGTGCGCCGCCTCGAAATGCCGCACCGCCTCAGCCACCGCTCCGCGCTGCACATCGAGCAGGCCGAGGTTGTAGTCCACGACATGCGCGTCGAGTCCGGCCTTGCGCGCGCGCTCGAACTCGGCGCGCGCCTCGTCCACGCGCTCGGACTGCGCCAAGGCGGTGCCCATGTCGAGCGCCACCAAGTTGTCGGGCGCACCGCGTCCGCGCGCCTTCTGCAGCGCGTCGAGCGCCTGCGCCTTCTGGCCGCTCTCGCCATAGGCGCGGCCAAGCATGACCAGCGACCGCGGATCGTTGGGATGCCGCAAGGCCGTCTCGCGCAAGGACATGATGGCACCGGACGCGTCGCCGCCACGGCGCTGCAACTCGGCCAACATCAATTCCCCGTCGAGATCGATGGTGCCGGCCGCGAGGGCCTCCTTGAGCAGCGTCATGGCACCCTGCGCGTCGTTCGCGGCGATGCGGTCCTTGGCGGCTTGGAACGGGGTCGGGGCGTCGTGGCAGGCGGCGCAGACGAGGAGCAGCAGGCCACCAAGGCAAAGCGAGGGTCTCATGGCAGATGGGCCGCCGAGGAGGGCGGACTTGGGGCCAGCAGTATGCCACGAAATTGCAATCTGCAAAGCTCGCAAGCTGAATCCCTTGCCCAAACGCACAATCCGGGAGGGGGGTGCCCCCCCCTCCCGGACCTCCTGTGTCTCAACCTGGGTCCGGGGACCGTCGACCAGCCGGTCGACCAGCCCCGGCCGGGATCACTGGTCGCCCAAGGGACCGTTCGGCAGCAAGTCGCCGTTGTCCTGCAGGCACTCCTCGTACGGGAGGTCGACCACCGATTGCGTGGTCAAGCGCTCGACGAGTACCGCGTAGATGGCCGGATCGTTGATCTGGGCCGCGGTGCTGTAGGCCACGCGTCCATTGAGGCGGATCCAACCCGACTCCTGCGCGGGCGCGCCGATGATCTCGTTCGCGGCGTGGTCGAGGCCTTGCAGGAAGCTGTTCAGGAACAGCGGGTCGATCTGGGTCAGGTACGGATCGGCCCAGCAGCGGAACTGGTATTGCTTCGACAGCACCTGCTCGTTGTCGTTGTAGACGAGCATGTCGACCACGGTGTCGAAGTCCGCGCCGCCCGACAGGCCGATCAAGATCAGCTTGCTGCGCTCGGGTCCGTAGGTCGTGCGCTGGCCGAGGAAGCGCGGGATCAGGATGCGGTCCGGCGCTTCGTCGTACTCGACGCCGTCCAGGTCGCGGATCCCGTCGCCGTCGGCGTCCGTCTCTGCGAGGCGCGTGCCCACGCCGCGGAACACGCGGGCGTTGACCGTGTCGTCCGCGCCTTCGAGGGCCGAGGAGATGAACAACTGCCCGATCAGGTTGTTGAACACGATCGCGCGGCCCGTCGTCGGGCTCTTCGCGAAGGCGTAGACGTAGCCCTGCTCGGCGTTGGGGTTGTGGAACTTGGTCGCGATCGTGACCGTGTCGCACGGCGTCAAGCGCATGGTGCGGTTGGTCTCGAGGCACGGCAGGTCGATGCCGTTGATCCCCTTGCGCGCGATGTAGACGAACTCGACGTCGACGACGCCCGAGCTCTCGGCGCACTGCGTGTTCGTCACCGTGAGGAAGGTGATGCTGCCATCGCGGTTGTCGAACTCGGGGTACAGCAGCAGGCTGCCGGGGAGGCCGGAGCGCTTGCCTTCGCACGGATCCGTCGGCGCGTCGCACTCGTCGGGCACGCCGTCGCCGTCCGAGTCGGTTTCGCACGCATCGGGCGTGCCGTCGTTGTTGCAGTCCGGCTGGCACTCGTCCGGCACTCCGTTGGCGTCGCAGTCGTCGCTGGCGCCGCCGGAGATGTCCGTCGCGTCCTGCACGCCGTTGTTGTTGCAGTCGACCAGCGGCAGGAAGGTGTACTGCACGACCATGTTGGCGGCAGCGCGCGTCTCGATGCCGGTGACGAGGTTGCCGCCGCCGCTCGAGCTCGTGATGGCCTGCGCGCGGGCCGGGAAGGTGATGTTGCCGGGCCCGACGAAGAGCGCCAGGTCCGCCGGCGGCGGCGGATAGCTCGCGCTGCTCGTGGCCGACTCCAGCACGGCGCCCGGGTTCGCGCCCGAGGGACCGGCGAAGTCGACGACGCCGTCGAACGCGGCGAAGGTGAAGTTGTAGGTCGTGGTCGGCGCCGCTTGCAGCAGAACCACCGCCGGATTGTCGGAGCGGAACAGGCGGATCTCGGCGCCGAAGCCGAGGCTGACCGCCTGCGGCGCGGCGTCCGTGCTCTCGAAGCGCGCATCGGTCTCGACCGTGCCCGTGAACGAGAGCGACACCGACTGCAGCGTGCCGAGGGCCGGGTCGAACTTCGGCACGGTCAACGAACCGTTCCAGTTCGTCGTTTGCAGCGGAATGGAAGAGGTGAACGACTGCGTGTCGGCGAAGGCGACGCCCGACCAAATAGCTCCAAAGAGCATGGCCGGGAGCGCTCGCCCGCGGTGGAGGCAAGAACTCATGGTGCGGATCCCTAGGTGTGACAGGCCCGGCGGCGCCCGGTGCCTGCGAGTGGCACCTGAGTGGGAGCAACCAAACCAGTGGAGGCCCAGAGTGTCGCAATCCAGACCAGAAAATGCAATATCGCAAATTACCGCCAAATTGAAGTGGTGCTCACTGGGCCATCCCAAGCCCAAACCCTGCAACAACCGCCGAAATCCCCCGCTAGGCGCGAGCGAAGTCCCAATCCCGACACGCCTTGCTGCCACTGGTGGCGGATTGCGACTAGGAGCATGGTTCCCCGATCAGGAGCCAGCCTGAGACCGCAATGACCGCGCGCCCGGGAATCGGGCCACGGCTCGCGACCGAGCCGATCGCGCGACAAGGCGCAAGCGGCTCGGGGCCATGCGGAGCAAGTCGAACCTGCGCGCCGCTCGAGCGCAGCGGCGCGAGATGGAACGAGCGGGGCCGGACTCGACGACGAGCCCGGCCCCGCCTGTCCGTCGGACGGCAAGACCCGTCGACCACGGTCGACGGGTCTAGTCCTGATCACGGCGCCCAGGTGATCTGGAAGCCGTTCGAGAGGTTGAAGGTGGAAGCAGTGCAGAACACCGCGGCGTTGCGGTACCAGACCTGGTACGTGCGCGTGCCCGGCACCGTCACGAGGCCCTTCACGGACACCGTCGGCTGGCCCGCGCCCGGGTAGCTCGAGGCGCCCGCGGCGTTGGTCTTCGTGCCGAGGCGCACGACGCTGCCGCCGGCGCAGCGCAAGCCGTCGCCGAACGCGGCGCCGGCGCCGCCGCTCTGCTGCAGCGTGCCTTGGAAGTACAAGGCCGAGCTGTTGGGCATGCCCGAACCCGAGAGCACCACCGTGTCGCCGGCGAGGCTGGCGTTGCCGCTGGCCCCGAGCAGGGCCCCGCTCGCGAGGGAGTTCAAGCATCCGCGACCCGAGCCGGAGGCCGAGTTGTTGCCGCAGGGGCAGGCGGTGCCGCTGCCGTCGCCGGGGCAGTAGGCGAAGCCCACGACTCCTTCGCAGGTGTCGATCACGCCGTTGCCGTCGATGTCGGCGGCGGCGCCCTCGGCGATCTCCGCGTCGTCGGGGATGCCGTTGGTGTTGCAGTCGCTCGAAGCACCCACGTAGAGCAGCACCTGGTAGTCCTCGTCCGGGCTGCCGACGGTGCCGCCGGTGCCGGTCGAGGGCACGAACTGCCCGTCGCCGTTGTTGTCGTAGACGATCTGGGCCGAGATCACCATGCCGCCGAGCGTGCGCGCGTCGCTGGTGGCGAGACCGGCAGGCGATTGGCCGAGGTGCGCGGCGGCGCTGATGTTGCCCGAGTACGCGGCGCCCGAGGAGATCGAGTTCGTGTCGTTCAGCCGCAGGAAGGTGATCTGGTAGTTGCGGCCCGAGTTGCGGCCCGCGAGGGTCTGGCCCTGCGCGAAGACGAGCTCGAGCTTGTAGCTGAAGCTCGCCGCGTCGAGGACGGCGCGGAACAGGCCCACGCTGACCGAGCCGGGCAGGCTGTCGCGCTCGAACGAGCCGACGAACCACACGTTGCCGACCGAATCGATCATCGGCGCGCTCATCGTCGGCCCGGTGGGCGCCGTGGCGCCGATGAAGGCCCGCAGGCGGCCGATGCGCGTCGTGCCGTTCTGGTAGACGACCTTGCCGTCGGAGACGCCGCCGGCTTCGCGCGTCCACGCGGCCGCGGTCCAGCTTTGCGCGCCAGTGACGGGATCGACCTTGCACACGGCCATGTAGTTGTTCGGGTTCGTGAACGGCGTCAGCGACGGCGGCGTGAAGGCGTAGTACACGACGCCGGCGGCGAGCAGGTTGCCCTGCTGGTCGACGCCCAGGCCGATCTGCGAGTTGCCGCCTTGGAACGCGGTCTGGTCGTGGTAGTGGTCCAGCTCCTGCGTGCCGCCCGCGACCTGGCTGTTCCAGTTGGGCGAGTCGGGATCAGAGACCACCGACGGCAGGGTCAGGGCGCGCGGCGCGACGAAGCCGCCGTTGGCGTCCACGCCGACCACGTTGATCGCGCCGCACAGCGTGCTCGCCGCGGCGGTGCGCGCCAGGATCCCGGCCGTGCCGTTGACCGCGCCCGCGAAGAGCGTCGGGAAGTTGGCCGGCGTGTAGCCGAGCGCGCCGCGTTGGTCGCTGATGCCGGCGGCGAAGTGGGCGCTGGCGGTGCCGGCGACGACGCCGCCCGCGACCTGCTCGAAGACGTACTGGCGGTTGAAGTTGGTGCCGATCAGGATCGGGCGCCCGGCGATGCTGGCGGGCACGATGTTGGGCGTGTTGTGGGTCGTGGTCGAACCCGCGAGCAAGTGCGTCGTGGCGGCCGGATCGGAGGCGCCGACGCTCGAGAGGAAGTTGACCGAGGCGCTGCGGGCGGGCAACGAGACGCGGAAGTAGTTGTTGCCCGTGACCGGGTTCAGCGTGCCGCACGGCAGCGTGCTGAAGTTGTCCGCGCGGAAGTGCACGTTGCCGGCGTCGTCGATGGCGCCCATGCCGAACGCCGCCAGATTGCAGCTGTCCGTCGGGCTGTTCGAGGCCGCCACGACGCGCGAGACGTAGAGGCGCGACGGACGCGCGTTCGTCATGTGCGCGACGCCGCCCACGATGTTCGCCAGCGAGGTGCCGGTGGGATCGCCGTCCATGAACTCCGCCGTGGCGAAGCCGAAGCGCGCGCCGGTCAGCCCGGCGGCCGACAGCGGCGCGCCGGCGTCGTTCTTGGCCGAGTTGTTGTTCACGCCGAAGCCCGGCGCCGTCCACAGGTCGTAGCTCGCGCGCAGGAACGGTTGGTTGGTGGCGATCGTCTTCGAGATCGCCTGGGCGTTGGCGATGCCGTTGAAGAAGAGCGGCGCGGCGTTGCGCTGCTGGCTGGTCTTGACGATCGGCGCGATGCCGAAGGCGGTGCCCCAGCTAGAGCGGATGGCCGCGAGGTCGACGACGTAGTCGTTGATCTGGTCGGCGGGCGAGTGGGCGTCGACGGCGTCGCCCGGCAGGCCGTTCAACTTGGAGACGGAGTCCTGGGCCTGGGCCGCGGAAGCGCAGGCGAGCACGAAGGCGGCGAGTGAGAGGTGGTGGCGCATGGTGGTAGTCGTTCCGGGGTGCCGGGGCGGGAGCGCTGGTCGGAGCGCAAGCCCGCCGGGATCGCACAAGGATGCCCCAGATTCATGAAGAACTGGTGGGCGGCGCGGCGCGCGGCCTCGACCAATTCTCGGTTTCCGGCGCAAATATCGATGAAAACGACACTTGCGCAGCGAAGCCTCCACCAAACCCGCGCCAGGCATGCCCGGCGCTTGGCCTGCGCCGACCCGCCTAGCGCGCGACCGCGCCACCTGCCGCGGCCGCGGACTTGCGCTCCGCCCTGCGCGCGGCGCGTTCGGCGCGGCGCGCCTCGTCCGGGTCGCCGCTCCAATCGAGCACCAGTTCGAGCCGCGTCCCGCCGCGCAGCGCCACGCACTGCTTGCGCGCTCCGCCCTGCTGGAGCTTCTCGACGAAGTCGGCGCGATCCGCGACCCGCGCACCGTCGAGTTCGACGACGCGATCCCCCACCGCCAGCCCGGCCGCCGCGCCGCGTCCATCCTTCTCGACGCGTTCGATCGTCGCGTCCTCGCCCAGGCGCGCGCCCAGCATGCGCCGCGGCAAGGGTTCCATGTCCGTGCGGTCCAGCAGCCGATCGAGGTTGGCGAAGTGGAGCGCCGCGAGCAGCACGACCTTGGAGCTGTGCCGCACCTCGTCCAGCGGCGCGTTGGCGAAGGTGTCGTTCTGCGTGTGGTGCACGTACGTGTAGTCGCGCTCGCTCTGCTTCCAGAAGAAGGCCGGCACTCCGGCCGCGACGAACGGCGCGTGGTCGGAGTCGCCGCTGTTCCGCAAGCCGTCCACCTCGCGCAACTCGAAGGGCCGGAGCGGATCGAGCGCGCGCAGCCGCTCGGCCAACGGTTCCATGTCGGCGAGCATGGCGGGAGTCGCGTCGAGTCCGGCGAGGAAGGTGCCGCCCCCGTCGTGGTTGAGCACGATGCTCGTGCGGAGGAGCTCGTCCGCGTGGTCGCGCACGTAGCCCTGCGCTCCGAACAAGCCCTGCTCCTCCCCGGTGTACAAGACGAAGCGGATCGTCCTGCGCGGACGCACGCCGCTCCGCGCCAAGACGCGCGCCGCCTCCATGGTCGTGGCCACGCCGGTCCCGTTGTCCTGCGCGCCTTGCGCCCCGTCCCAGGTGTCGAGATGGCCCTGCACGATCACGTATTCGTCGGGGAATTCCGCGCCCACGAGGTCCGCCACCACGTTGGCGCACGGCACCGGGCCGTCCTCGAAGCGATTGTCGATCAGGAACTCCAGCTCGACCGGCCGGCCCGCGCGCAGGCGGCGCACGAGCTCCTCGTGCTGGTCGAAGCGCACGCGCACCGCGGGCCGCTTGCCGCGCGACTGGGCGCGGAAGTCGCCGGACATGACGAGCAGGCCGCTCTTGGCGCCGGCGCGCAGCAGGCCGCGCGGCGCGTGCTCGTCGTACAGCGCGTCGAGGCGCTTGCGCCACGCGGCGTCCATGCGCTCGTCGACGCGCACCATCCACGCGCCGCGCAGCGCCTCCGCCCCCAGCGCGTCGAGTTCCGCCTGGTCGCGCGGCTCGATGCGCGCGGGACCGCGTTGCACGCCCTCCGTGCCCACGGTCCACGCCGCCGTCATGAAATCGAGCTCGATGGGCTCGTCGCCGAGCACGCGCCCGAAGGAAGGCCCGCGATCGAAGCGCGCCGCCGCCATGCCCCAGGTCTCCAGCCGCGCCTCGAGGCCCCACGACTCGAACTGCGCGCGCGCCCACTCGCACGCCGCGTCGGCCTTCCTCGAGCCCGTCAAGCGCGGCGCGTGTTCCTCGCACAAGGTCTTCAGGAGCTCGATCGTCCTGTCGTCTGCGCGCGCCAGCGCCAGCACCCGCTCGAACTCGTCGCCGACCGGCTGCGCGGGTCGCGCCTCTTCGACGACGGTCGCGGGAACCGCATCCGGCGCGTGCGGCCGCACCATGGGCCCGGGGGCTTGGCAGGCGACGCACAGGAGCACGATCGACGAGAGCACGGCGGCCAGGAAGCGCATGGACGGCGAGCATAGTCGCCCGAAGCGTCGGCCGCGCGGGCGATTCGCGGCCCGCCCTCCTTGAGGCCCGCGCCTCGCGGGGTGACACTTGGAGGCATGGCGAGCGGCCGCCCCTTGCTGATCCTCGTGCCCACGCACCTCGAGCGGCGCTTGCTGGTCGCGTCGGGCGCCTTCGAGGGCCGCGCGCTGGTCCACGAGGTCGGCGTGGGCCCGGTCGCCGCGGCGACCAACGCGGCGTTGCTCGCCGCGCGCCTCGCGCCCGCGCGCGTGCTGCTCGTCGGCATCGCCGGCAGCTACGATCCCGCGCGGGCTCCGATCGGAACGGCGCGCTGGGCTTCGCGCACGCGTTGCCTCGACCTCGGGGCGCTGCCTGTCGACGGCGTCGCCGATGGCACGCGCGCGGCGCCGTTGCGCCTCGCGCCGCCCGACGACGCGTGGCTCGTCGACGAGCTGGAGCTCGCCGCGCCGCCGCGCGCGGCCGCGCCGCTCGAGTCCTGCACGCTGCTCACCGTGCACGCCGCGTCGAGCACGCCGGCGCAAGCCGCCGCGCGCGCACGGGCCTCCGGAGCGCTCCTCGAGGACATGGAAGGCCACGCCGTGGCGTTCGCCTGCCGCTCCGCCGGCGTGCCGTGCTCCATCGCGCGCGGCGTCTCCAACGGGACAGGCGACCGCGACCACGCGCGCTGGGCCGTCGAACCGGCGCTCGTCGCCGTGCGCGAGCTGGCCCTCGAGTGGTGCGGACGATGAAGCTCGCCTTCGGCATCTCGCCCTGCCCCAACGACGTGTGGGCCTTCGCGGGGCTCTTGTCGGGCGCCGTGCGCGTGCCAGGCGTCGAGCTCGCCTTCGAGCTGCACGACATCCAGCGACTGAACGAGTCCTTCCGCGAGGGACGCCTGCCGATCGCCAAGACGAGCTTCCTCGCCGCGTTGCAGGCGCGGAGGCCGCTGGTGGTGCTGCGACGCGGCAGCGCGCTGGGCTTCGGCGTGGGTCCGATCCTCGTCGGCCGGCGCGACGCCCCGCCCGCCGAGCAGGCGCGCGTGCTCCTGCCGGGGGCCAACACGACCGCGGCGCTGCTGTTCCGGCTGCACGGCGGCCCGAGCGGACGCGTGGAGCAAGCGCTGTTCTCCGAGATCCTGCCGCGGCTCGCGGCGGGCGACGCGGACCTCGGCGTGTGCATCCACGAAGGACGCTTCGTCTACCAGCGCTTCGGCCTGGATCTCGTGCGCGACCTCGGCGAGGCGTGGGAGCGCGACACGGGCGGTCCCCTGCCGCTCGGAGGCATCGTGGCCGACGCGACCCTCGCGCCCGAGCTCGTGGCCGCCTGCGACGAGGCGCTGCTCGCTTCGCTCGACTGGGCGCGCTCCCACGCCGAGGAGGCGCTGGCGCTCTGCCGCCGCCACGCGCAGGAGTTGGACGAGGAGGTGCTGCGCCGCCACATCGAGCTCTACGTCAACGCGCGCACCTTCGACCTCGGGGCGGAAGGCCGCGCCGCGCTGGACGCGCTGTGGTCGCGCGCCAGGAGTTGCGGCATGCTGGAGGCGGATGCGCCGCCGCTGCGCGTCCGCTAGCGCCCCCGACGCTCGAGGAAGCCTCCCATGCTGCTCGCCATGTTCGCGATCTCCTGCTCGATGCTCGCCCCCGGTCGCGTCGAGGCGACGCAGACCGAGGCGACGCAGGCCGGCGCGGGCGCCACGCCGACGCGCTCTTCGCCTCGCCTCGTCGATTGGTCGCGCGACGCCGCGCGCCAGGTGCTCGTCGACAAGGAGGAGGGCGTCTACCTCGGGCACGTATCGACGCTGCTGCTCGACGATGGCCGCACCATCCTCGCCGCCTATCCCAAGGGCCACGGGCGAGGCGCGATCGTGCTCAAGAAGAGTCCCGACGGCGGCCGCACCTGGAGCGAACGCCTGCCGACACCCGCCTCGTTCGCCACCAGCCTCGAGGTCCCGACCTTGTTCCGCGTCGTCGGGGCCGACGGCCGCCGCCGCATCATCCTGTGGTCCGGGCTGCACCCCGCGCGCTACTCGCTGTCGGAGGACGAGGGCGCGAGTTGGAGCGAGTTGAAGCCCGCCGGGGACTGGGGCGGCATCGTCGTGATGGGCGACCTCGTGCCAGCCGGCGCGCCCGGACGGCACCTCGCCTTCTTCCACGACGATGGCCGCTACTTCAAGGCGCCCGGCGCCGAGGATCCGCGCAAGCGCGGGGTGTTCGACCTCTACCAGGTCGAGTCGCTCGACGGCGGAGCGACCTGGGGCGCGCCGCGCAGCCTGCACGCTTCGTCCACGCTGCACTTGTGCGAGCCCGGCGCGGTGCGCTCGGACGACGGATCGACGCTGCTGCTCCTGATGCGGGAGAACGCGCGCCGCGCCGAATCGCATTGGATCGCCTCGCGCGACGAGGGCGCCAACTGGAGCGCGCCGAGCCCGGCGCATCCCGCGCTGACCGGCGACCGGCACACCATCCGGCGCGCCAAGGATGGACGCCTCGTGGTCGCGTACCGCGACATGAACCTCGCCCAGGACCATCCGTGGAAGGGCGACTTCGTGGCGTGGATCGGCACCTTCGAGGATCTGGTCGCGGCGCGCCCGGGGCAGGCCAAGGTGCGCCTCCTGGACAACCAGGACAGCTGGGACTGCGGCTATCCCGGCCTCGAGGCGCTGCCGGACGGCACCTTCGTCGCCACGACCTACGGGCATTGGGAGAAGGGCGCCAAGCCGTGGATCGCCAGCGTGCGCTTCGACTTGTCCGAACTCGAGCCGGCGCCCGGGGCGTCGGCGCCCCGCAAGTGAGGGCGGCGCGGACTGTCAAATATATTTGACAGTCGGGCGCGTCACGGCGCCCACGCCAGCTCGAGCCCGTTGGTCAAGTTGAACGCGCTCGCCGTGCAGAATCCGGCCGAGTTGCGGTACCAGACCTGGTAGGTGCGCACGTCCCCCGGCGCGACGAAGCCCGCCGCGGACACGGACGCGTCCCCGGCTCCCGGGTAGCGCGAGGATCCGGCGACGTTGGCCTTCGCGCCAAGGCGCGCGACCACGCCGCCCGCGCAGCGCAAGCCATCGCCGAAGGGCACGCCCACGCCTCCTCCCGAGCGGGTCGTGCCTTGGAAGTACAGCGCGGTGCTGATGGGCATCGCGTCGCCGCGCAGCACGACGGTGTCCGCCGACACGCTGGCGACACCGCTGGCGCGCAGTCGTCCCGCGGCGCCCAACGAGTGCAAGCAACCCCCGGAACTGCCCATCGAGCTCGAGTTGCCGCACGGACAGTTGGTGCCGGAACCGTCGCCGAAGCAGTACGGCGTGCCCGTGCTGGGCAGGCTGATCGCCAGGTCGAGCGGCGCGATGTCGATGGTCGCGCCCGGCCCTTGCACGGCGAACGTGTTGGAGCACCACTGGCTCGCCAGGTACGTGCCGAGATTCGCCCCGGGATCGATCGAGGAGAACGTGCCGCCCGCGCAGTCGGCGAACTCGAACGCGACCGGTTGCGCGCCCGCTGCCAGCGGCAAGCCCAAGAGCCGCAGGCCGTCGACTCCGCCGTAGTTGTCGGCGAAGCCCACCGAGACCTGCGTCGAGCCCGCGCTCGCCATGGCGCCGCCAATCCGCAATGTGCAGGCGGCGAGGTCGAGCGGATGGTTGACGTACTGACCTGGAGTGAGCGGGTTGCCGGGCAGCCAAGCCTCGAGGCGCAGCTCGACCGCGTCGCCCGTGGTCGCCGCGAGGAACGGACCGCTCTGCACGCTCGCCGACTGCACGACTCCGCGCACGACGAAGGCGACGTCGCCGGAGAACGCGGTGCCCGCGAGCCACGAGGCGGCGACGATGCGAAGCGCGAGCTGCATATGCCCCCCATTCTAGGGCCCGAGCCCTGATTCGCGCGACGGGCGGCCCGGTCCAGCGCCGCGAATCCCATGGGACGCAGGGTCGGTGGCGACAACTCGAGGAACGAGCGTATGGTGATGGCATGGACTGGGTGATTCGAACGCGCGCGTCGCGGCCATGGTCGGCGCGGTTCTTGGCCTGCCTCTCGTCGCTCTTGCTCTTCGCGAGCCCGCCGCTCGCGGCCTCGGCCGCGCCGCAGGGCCGCGGCGACGACAGCGACGCGTACTTCGAGCGTGGGCCGGTCCACGAGCTGCGGCTCGTCGTCTCGCGGGAGGCGGAGGCGGCCTTGCGCGAATCGCCGCGCTCCTACGCGCCGGTGGTGGTCGAGATCGACGGCAAGGCGCGCCTCTCGGGCGGCGGCGTCAAGCTCAAGGGCGCGGCCGGCAGCTACCAGGAGTGGGACGAGCGCCCCGCGTTGACGATCAAGCTCGACAAGTTCGATGGCGTCGACCTGTTCCACGGACTCGAGAAGTTCCACCTGAACAACTCCGTGCAGGACGAGTCGCTCCTGTCCGAGTGGCTCGCCTCCGAACTGTTCCGCGAATGCGGGCTGCCGGCGACGCGCGTGGCGCACGCGCGCGTCAAGTTGAACGACCGCGACATGGGCGTGTACGTGCTGAAGGAGGGCTTCGACAAGCGCTTCCTGCGTCGTTGGTTCAAGGACGACGAAGGCAACCTCTACGACGGCGGCTTCTGCATGGACGTCGACGAGGACCTCGAGCTCGATTCGGGCCCGGGCGGCGAGGAGCGCGCGGACCTGGACGCGTTGGCGCGCGCCGCCACCGAGGCGGACTTGCAGGTGCGCTGGAAGAGCCTGCCGGAGCTGCTCGACATCGAGCGGTTCACGCGCCATGTCGCGCTCGAGGCCATGGTCGGGCATTGGGACGGCTACGCGTGGAACCGCAACAACTACCGCCTGTACTTCGAGCCGGGCGGCAAGGCGGTGTTCCTGCCGCACGGCATGGACCAGTGCTTCCAGGACCCCGGGGCGTCGGTGCTCGACATGCCCGTCGCGCATGTCGCCAAGAGCGTGATGAAGAACCCCGCCTGGCGCGCCGAGTACCGGCGCGAGATCGCCAAGCTGCTGCCGAAGTTCGAGGCCAAGCGCCTCGTCAAGAAGCTCGACGAGGTCCAGCGGCGACTCGAGCCGGCGCTGAAGAAGGTCTCGGCCGAAGCGGCCGCGCTGCAGTCGCTGCGAGCCCAGGAACTGCGCGAGCGGCTCGTCGAGCGCGAGCGCGCGCTCAAGGAGCAGAAGTCGCAGCCCGAGCCCAAGCCGCAGGCCTTCAAGCCCGGCGTGGCCGTGCAGGTGAAGGGCTGGCGACCGATGTCCGAAGTCGAGGACGCCGTCGTCGAACCGAGGAAGCTCGGCGCGACGCAGTTCCTATCGGTCGCCTGCGGCCCGTCGAAGCGCTGCGTCGCGGGTTGGAGGAGCGGCGTGCTCCTGTCGCGCGGTCGCTACAAGCTCTCCGCCCAGGTGCAACTCGACGGCGTCGAAGCGCTCGTCGAGGACGGCGCCCCCGGCTCGGGCGCGGTCGCGCGCATCTCCGGGGCGGCGAACGCTCGCGCGGAGGCGGGCGACGGCACCAAGTCGCTCGAGTTCGAGTTCGAGGTGCTCGAGGAGACCGGCGACGTCGAGCTGGTGCTCGAGTTGCGCGCCCGCGCCGGCAAGGCCCTCTTCCGCCAAGACTCGCTGCGCCTCGTGCGCCTCGCCGACGCGCGCTGAGGTTCACACGCGCGGCAGGATCTCCATGGCCGCGCGCACCGCGGCCTCGGTCTCGCGCAGGAAGCGCTTCGGGTCCTCGTGCAGCCAGGCTCGGCCGCACTGCGACATGCATGGGTTGTCGACCGACCAGCAGACTTCGTCGCAGTCGAGGCCGAACCACTCGCGGATCGCCAACGACTGCTCCTCGAGGAAACTGGTCTCGACATCGAGCGCGCCGCGGTACCAAGCGTCCCTGGCCGCTGCGAGGGCGGCCGCGGGATCGGCGACCCACGCCGCGCAAAGCGCGCGGAGAGTCGCGGTGTCATGGTCGGCCAGCAGCGCCTCGGCCAACGGCCTGCTGTGGTGCTCGCGCAGCACCGCGACCAGTTCCGACATGCACGCATCCCGGCACCAGGCCGGAGGATCGCCGCACGCCTGCGTGCGGCGGTCGGGCTTGCCCTTCCCGGCACGGCGCGCGCGTCCTCTCGGCCGCGTGCTCCTCATGCCCGCCGATTTCGTTCGCTCGCGCTCCGCGTCGCGCTCGAGCCACGCTCTGGCCTCGGCCTGCACATCGTGCACGCAGCAAAGATCATCGATGTGCTGGATCAGTTCCTCGACTGCCTTGACTCTGTACAGCGGATGAGGTTCCTGCCACGAATAGTCCTCGCAATCGCCGACCAGATGACCGCAGAGCGCGTAGTTCTCCGCGCCGCATATCGAGCAAGGCGGAAAGCCCTCCTGCTCCGATCCATCGGACTCGAGGTGCTTGGCCAACGCCTGCCTCAGGGCTCCAAGGCCAGTTCCAGCAGTTGCGGCGCGCCCGCCACCGACTTCGGCGGCAAGGTCAGCAAGTACAAGCGAGTGTAGGCGTCGTCGGGCAAGTTGCCCTTGGCGTCGAGCCCGCGTGGCTCGCCACCGAGCGCGCGCACGAGCTTGGGCACGGTGTTCGAGTGCCCGCACACGACCAGCACGCCGCCGTCCTCCAAGGCTTGGCATGCCTCGACGATGCGCTCGTGCGCGGCCGCGGGCACCACCTCGAGCGCCAATCCGGCACGCTCCGCCAGCGGAGCGACGGTCGCCTGCGTGCGCTGGAAGCTCGACGCGTAGATCGCGCGCGGCCGCGACTCCCCGAGGATGCGCGCCACCTCCAACGCGCGCCGCCGGCCGCGCTCGGACAGGCCCGGATCCTCGCCCCCCTCGGCGGCCTTCTCCGCATGCCGCAGGAACACGATCGTGCGCGGTCGCGGCGGCGGCCCCTCACCCTCCCCCTGCGGCGCAGGCGCGGAGCAGGGCACGACGAAGGCGAAGAGCAGCGCGAAGAGGAGCGAGAGGTTGATCATGGCAGATGAGACGAGTCGTGGGGCGTGCAGGTGCAGACCGGAAGCAGATTGACTCCGCCGAAGCGTGCGGCTCGCTACTGCCGCGTGGCAGGGCCAAACCCCGGGTCATTGGAACGCTCAACTCTCGGGTTCCCCAGCTTTGCCGGGCTGCGGCGCGGACCGAGCAACGGTGCCGCCGGACGACCGTCTGGCAGCTGCGGGCTGGACGGGGCCGGCCTCGCCGCGGGGCCATCATGCGGCGGGGCCGCGGGTTCCATTTGCCGCGGGGCCGCGGGTTCCATTTGCCGCGGGGCCGCCAAACGGCGCGACCGGCGCAGGCTTGAACAGCCAGCACCGGTCGCGTGTGCGAGGACCGCGGAGGTGCGGCCGACGGAAACCTCAGCTCGCCGGCTTGCCGGCGTCGCGCTTCTCCAGCATCTCCTTGCGGAGGTCCTGGGCGATGTTCTTGATGTCCTGCATGGCCTTGCGGACGCGCGAGGTGGCGGCCTTGTTGCCGGCATCGGCCTTGGCGACATCATCGCGGCAGGCTTCCACGGCCTGGACGAGGCGATCGTAGTTCTGGCTCATGGTCTCTATGTCCGAAACTGGGACTGCGGAGTGGCGTGGCGGGCGTACAAGCCCGGCGCCGAGAGTTTGGTTTTGACCACACCGCGCGCGGAGACGCAAGTCCGGAGGGGGCTTGGGCTGGCGGCGAATCGAACACGCATTACCGCAAGCTGTTCTGAAAAAGCGACTTACATTAGCCAACCCAGCCGTCCCTGCATCGGAGCGCCCGCAGACAGGGTCTCACTTGCAGGCCAGCTCCAGCACCAACTCGTACTGTTCACGCGTCAGCGGTTGGATGGACAAGCGCTGCCCCTTGGCGAGCAGCAGCATCCCCTTCGAGCGCGGATCGGCGCGCAACGCCTCCAGCGTCACGGGCCGCTCGAAGGCGCGCACGGCCTCGATCTCCACCTGCATCCAGCGCGGATCGGCAGGATCGGAATCGGGGTCCTCGTGGTCGTGCCCCTTGATGAATTGCGTCGGGTCCGGGTGCCCGGGACGCACCACCTTGGCAATGCCTGCACCATGCGGCGGCTCGGCGTTGCTGTGCCAATACACGACGAGGTCCCCCACCTTGCAGTCGTCGCGCAGGAAATTGCGCGCCTGGTAGTTGCGCACCCCGTCCCAACCCGTGCGCTTCTTCGGCGCCTTCAGGAGGTCCTGGAAGCTGAAGACATCCGGTTCGGACTTGAAGAGCCACAGGCGCGGCCCGTCTCCTGCATCGGCACCGCCTAGCCGGACCACCGCCTTCGATTTCGCTCGCGTCGCCATGGTGTCTCCATGTTCGCATGCACAGGGACTTTGGATCCAACGCCGCACGCAGGCAGGAACTTGGCTGTCCACGGTCATCCACCCCCTACGCTTCCAACAAGCGAGGAAATCCCAAACATATGTTCAATTGCATCCGCAGCGCCGCCACGGCGGCCATCATCTCCCTCTCCGCTTCCGCGCAGGACGGTTCCATCTGGTTTGACGGCATCAGCGGGCGTGGCACTGCGTCAGGAGTCGGGGATCTCGTCACCAACTCGACCTGGGAGGCATGGGTTCGGCTGCCGGAGTACTCCTCCACGCAGGGCTCCGGCTGCGTCTTGTTTCGTTGGGGCATGTATTCGCACGGCTTGTACGTGAAGGAGGACCAAGGCGCGCCCTTCATGGGCATGTACTCCTGCGCAGGGGGCGGCACTTGCAACGAGACGCCGCCGAATTCCATGTCCGAGGGACGCTGGCACCATTTGGCCTTGGTGTTCGGACCTGAGCCCGGACCTTCCGGCCGCCTCTACATCGATGGCGCTTTGACCACGAGTTGCCCCCCCTTGCCCTGTGATCCGTTCGCCGGGTGGGAGACGGTGCTCGGCGCGCAGGGCTACGTGGGCTATTCGGAATTCCTGCGAGGCGAGATCGATGAGGCGCGGATCTCCGCCATTCCGCGGTACACCTCGAATTTCACGCCGTCCCGCCGATTCGACAACGACGCGGCGACTGTCGGCTTGTGGCATTTCGACGAGGGTGGAGGCGGCATCGCCCACGACAGTTCCGGGCAGAACCGCCACTTCACGCTGCACGGCGGCTACGAGTGGCGCGGCGGCGTGACCGCCATCTCCAACTATTGCCAGCCGAAGCTGACGTCGGCTGGCTGCGTTCCACGGATCACGAGCACCGGCACCCCCTCGGTCGGCGCGACGAACGACTTCACCGTTCTAGCCTCGAATGTCGCGCCTGGAGTGTTCGGAGTGCTTGCCTACGGCAGGAATCAGGCGAACTTGCCCTTTGCCGGCGGGACCATGTGCGTTGGTGCACCTGCGTACCGCACGATCATCTTGCCGGCGCAGCCGCCGGGTGGTGCGTCCTGCACGGGCACCCTGAATTTCGAATTCACGCCGGCACGCATGGCGATGGCGAATCTGGCAGCGGGCGATGTGGTGAACATGCAAGTGTGGACACGCGACAATGGCCATCCGGCGCCCAACAACTGGGGCATGACCGACGGTTTGCGGGTGACGCTGCTGCCTTGATGGCGGCTGTCGAGAGTCTCCAAGCCTCGCGACCTACGACCTGCGCACGGAGCCAGATCACCTACCCTTGGAGAGGTGGCTCGCACCACTGCATGGAATCCACCCGGCCGCCGCGTGCGATTGCCGCGGCGGCCACGGAATCGACGCCAACAAGTCAGCGCAAACCCACCGGCCCCTCGCCCGGTTCGCGCAAGGCGCTGGGCCGTCCCAGCACCTCGGCCGCCAGCACGGCGCGGCGCAGGTCGGCGCGGGTGCCCAGCAACTTCGTGGCGCGCTCGGCGCGCACGGGGCGCGTCGCGGCGCTCTCCATCGGCTTGGCGTCGAGCTCGAAGCTCGTCATCGCCGCCGACGAAACGGTGACGCGGCGGCCTGCGGCGGACTCGCGCTCGGCACGCAGGAAGGCCTCGCGGCGGGAGCGCTCCTCGTCGAGGCGGCGGCGATTCTCCGCGGCCGCCAGCTCCTCCTCGTCGGGCTGCGCCAGGCCCCGCGCCTCGAGTTCCTCCTCGTAGCTCTCGCCCTCGCTGGAACGCGCCTCGTCGCCGCGCGTCTCCAGTCGCTCCTCGATCTGGCCGGGCAGTTCCGAC